>MHEK01000032.1 GCA_001803795.1 Nitrospirae bacterium RBG_16_64_22 | reverse complement strand
ATAGTCCGCGCCGTCCTCCGTCTTGCCGTCTGTCTTGCCGGTTGCGAACTTTATTCCGGCAAGGCCTGCAAAAGACGTGGTGGTATCAATGGTGTGGGTCTTGAAGAATGTGTAACGTCCCATGACGGCAACATCCCCCACGCCGGTTTGTTCTCCTTTGTCAGCGTGCCACCCGTAACTTCCATTGCTATGCACATGAAAATGTCCGTCCATCTTGGTCTTCTTGTACGGGAGCATCGCCAGGAGCGTCGCATCCGGAGAGACGCTGTAGAAGCCTGTTATCTCGGTTGTCCAGTATTCCTCTTTTGCGCTCACGCCTTTTGCGCTCCGGTTGTCAACCTCGGTTGTCCCGTTGTAGAGGCTGTTCAGGAGCGTATACCGTTCGTTTACCCGAATGCCCGCGCCTTTTACGGTCTCGAGCGGCGATACGCCCTGCGAGAGAATGCAGTAGTCGCACGCTTGGGCGGGCCGCGTTGCGAGGAAGATCAAGACGAGAAACGACAGCGAGAGCAATCCCTTTTTCATTCCATTCCTCCTTTATGTGAGTGTCCAGACACCGGCCCCCCAAGGCCGAGACCGGGGACGAACCTGGGTGTTCGGCGGGCGTAAGCCTCGTACTCCGCGCCGAAAGCAGAAGCCAGTTCCCGCTCCTCCCGCCGAGCGAGAGCGCCGTAGACGAGGAGCAGGACCGGCGCGAGGGCGAGCGTAAGGAGCGTCGGCCAGTGGATCAGCCAGCCGATTATCACGAGGAACAACCCGGCGTACTGGGGATGCCGGATGTGCCGGTAGATCCCGTCGGTGACGAGGCCTCTTGCGGCGTGGATCTTCCGCCAGCCGATGACGATCAGCAAGATGCCGCCGAGAGTGATCCACGTTCCGACAGCCATTCCCGCCATGCCGAAAGTCCTGCGGCCCCAGGGCATGAGGTTCGGATAGTCGAAGACCGGCGAGAAGACGAAGAGGACGAGCGGGAGGCCGAACATCTCCGTGAAGAGCGCGACGAGAAAGGCAAAGAACGCGCCGCGCGATCTCCAGTCCCGCGCGCCCGGAGAATCGGGACGGACGCGGTACGGCAGGAGCGCCAGGAAGCACGCGAAGACGAGGACGTTGACGACGATCACGCCGGTCTTCCCGATATACGCCTGCAGGAAGGCGATCCCCGGCGGCGGGCCGTGGACGCCGAAGAGCTTGACGGCGTAAAGATAGAGGAACCCGGCCACGCCGGAGAGGCCGACAGTCAGGAACAGGGTGTCTCTGGTTACAGGTTTCATGTCGTTCTTCTCCGGGCGAGTGCGTCCAAGGATCGACGGCCGCCGCTGTTGATTTCCATTCTGCTTCTTCCCGTATCCGCCGCGGGTGCCGACGAGGAGGTGGCTGCCTTTCGTCGGCACCCGGGCGGGGGACTGCCGCAGGCTCCGCGCGGGTGGGCGGAGCCGCGGGCGGCAGAAATCGTTGAAGACTTGCGATCGGCTTTCAGCGGTCGGCTCTCAGCCAAGAGACTCAAGGCCCGAATCCGGTTCTTGCCGAACGCTGACCGCTGACTGCTGGCCGCTTCTCTCATGACGCCAGCCTGAACGTGACCGGCTGGCGGACCCAGACGGCGACGGCGACGCCTCCGCGCGTCGCTGGAATGAACCGCCACTTGCGGACTGCATCGATAGCGGCCTTGTCCAGGTCGATACAGCCCGAGGGTGCGTCGACGACAACGTCGCCGACATTGCCCGTCTCCGCGACCAGAAGACGGAGAACAACCGTCCCTTCAAGACCGTGGCGGCGCGCCATCTTGGGATAAGCGGGCAGGACACGGTGGCTCACCGCAAGCGAACCGGCCGGAAGGACGGCCTGCGCCTGCCTGATCGGTTCGTCCGGGCTTACGGCCTCCGCTGGCTTGGACGCGGCCGGAGGCGCGGGCGCTTCGACCTTCTCGGGCAAGACGTTCTCAGTCGCTTTCACCGGCTCGGGTTGCGGCACCGGAGGTCTCTTCTCGGCGACGCGAGGTTTCTGGCGCGGAGCCGGAACGGCGGCGGGCGCTTCCGGTTCGACCAGCATCAACTCCACGGGAATCAGGGCCGGCGGTGCGACTCTCGTCGAAATGTACAAGGAGCCGAAGCCGAGCACGGTCAAGTGGAGGATCAGCGAGACTGTGAAAGCGCCGGGGATCCGGGGCGAGGGAGCGGCGAGAGACGATCTCATGACCCGATCTCCTTCCTTTCCGTCGCGATCGCGAGGCGTCCCGCGCCCACCTGGCGGACGAGGTCCAGCACATCGACGACGCGGCCGTGCGAGACGGCCTTGTCCGCGTTCAGGACGACGACCGTGTCGGGCGCCTTCGCGAGGCGGCCGGCCAGCTCTCCCTTGAGAGAATCGAGCGCGACCTCCGCCTTGTCCAGGAAGAGGCCGCCGCTCTCCGTCACCGTGACCGTGAGGCGCGCGGGCTCCCGCTGGCCCGTTGCGGCCTTGGGGAGACTCACGGCGATCCCCTCCTGGGCGGTCATGGCGAGCGTCGCCATCATGAAGAAGACGAGCAGGAAGAAGATCGTGTCGATCATCGGGATGATCTCGATCCGCCCCTTCTTTCTAGGAGACCGTCGCAAGTGCATTTCTCTCCCTTTCGCCCTTTCCGCTTCCGCCGGCGACCCGCGCGCCATTTTCCGGAAGAGAGGCCTCGAGGCGCGTGGCGAGGATCTCGAGCGATTCCATCTCTCTCTCGACGCGGGCCTGGAAGTAGTTGTATGGGACGAGACTGACGACGGCGACGATGAGCCCGGTGGCGGTCGCGATCAGCGCCTCGGCGATCCCGCCCGTGACGGCGTGCGGCTGGCTGATTCCGGTCGCCGACATGATGCCGAACGACCGGATCATCCCCACGATCGTCCCGAAGAGACCGAGAAGGGGAGCCAGCGTGATGATCGTGTCCAGCGCGGGGAGGAAGCGCTTCGCCGAGGAGGCCTCGGCCAGGATCGCTCCTTCCATCGCCTCCGCCGGCCGGTCCGGAGACGTCAGACCCGCGGCCAGGACGCGGTTCGCGGGCGTGTCCCGCTCCTCCAGCCGGCGGAGGGCCGAAGTGTATTCGCCGGCTGAGGCGTGGCGGAAGACCTCGGCGTTCATCGGCGCGCCGCGCCGCCTCAGCCAGAACCACGACCGCTCCAGGATGACGGTGACGGCGACGAGCGAACTCGCAATGAGCGGGACCATGGCGAATCCGCCCTTGTAGATGATCTCGATCATGAGCAATGTCCTCGGATCGGTCCCTTGCGCGCGGGTTCCGATCGCTGGTTACGATTGAGTCGGGAGCCGGGAGAAAGGTCAGCGTGAGGATGCGGCGCCGCCGCTCGCGGGTGAGCGGCGGCATCCGTGAGCGGATACCGTCAACCGCGCCGGGCAAGGGCGCACGCGGGCGATCCACAGCCGGAAAAGGCCGAGAGTCCGCGCCTCAAACTGACCTGTTTGGAGTGACTAGCTTCGAGGAGGCGGTGTGGGTGGACCGGTGTCGAGTGAGAGAGGGGATGGAAGCCGGACAACGACTACGGACGAGAACGGTTCGGCGAAAGAGACGCGGACGGAATCGGACGTCATCGTCGGCTCTATGCCGGGAAGCGAGGCGATTTCATCTCCGGGCGCGCAGGCTGTGATCTGGCATATGCCCGATCCAGGCCCGGTCTTGGGAAGCGCCGGCGCCTTGTGAGCGCCCTCCGAATGCTGTTTGGGGGAATGGTCCGCCGCCTGATTCTCCTTGGCCGCGTGGAGCGGGCAGGAAGGCGCTTCCTTCTTCTCCTCCGGCATCTGCAGGTGGCAGGTATGCGTGCAGGCCTGGCCGGCCGCGTGACGGCACTTTCCCCCGTGGAGGTTGCAGGTTTGCCCCTGCGCGGCATCGCCGGCGAACGAGAGCGCGAGCGCCCGGACGGGGAGCGACATCGTCAAAAACGCCGCTACGACGATTACGGAAAAGAGCCTGGTCGGCCAACGGACTCTCAAGAGATCACCTTCTGGGGGGGGTGTTACGCCGTAACGATATATCCAACGCTCCCCGGAATGTCAAGCCAATCGTTAACAGGGCCGAAAGATTGAAAATTGGAAATTGAAGATTTGAAATTGGAAATCTGGAGGACGAAAAACCGGGAGTTGCAGGAAAAAACCGAGCGGATAATCTGTTTGGCACAAAACCGGATAAAGCCAGTTGCAAAGCCAAATTTTCTTGAAATATTGATCTCATCCGATGTGTTATATTCACCGGACCGCCTGATGTCAGGCGCGGCGGGACTCACGTTTTTCCAACGATAGGAGGCGCTTTCGTGTCGATCCGAGGAGCTTTGTCGAGGTTTTCAACCGGCCGCCGGCGTTATGGCAGGCCGGCCCTCTGGCGCAGGACGGTGTTGGTTCCAAGTTTCATCGCCGCCGCCATCTTACTGACGAGCGTTCCGGTCCTGGCCGTGGAAAAGCACGAGCCGGCTCCGCGGTGGGCAAAAGGAGACCTTCCGCGCCATGAAACTCAGCCCGTCCTTCCGTCCGGCCAATTCAGAGGGCAGGCGGCTGTCGCCTATCGGATTGCGAAGCAGATGCCCGAGGTCATCGACCAGATCTACTGCTACTGCCGTTGCAAGGAGAACCTGAAGCACAAGTCGCTCCTTACTTGCTATGTCGACGAGCACGCCTCCCACTGCGAGGTCTGCATCACCGAGGCGCTCATGGCCTACGACATGACGCTCAAGGGGAAGACTCCGGCTGAGATCGAGGCGGCGGTCGACGAACGCTACAAGGGCCGACCCAAGGCGGCCGGCCACGCATATCCGAAGGAGAAGAAATGAAGGTATTGAAGCTGGTTCGAAACGGCGCGCGCCCTTTTGCCGTGCTGGCTTTCACCGCGATCGCCGTCGTGGGCGCGACAGCCGCCTGGGGGATGCCGGGCAAGGGCGAGAAAGCCCCCGATTTCACGCTCACGGACGTCTCCGGCAAGAAGGCCGCCCTGAAGGACTACCGTTGCAAGCTCGTCATGATCAATTTCTGGGCGACCTGGTGCCCTCCCTGCCGGGACGAAATGCCGTCCATGGAGAGGCTCTACAAGGCGTACCGCGACAAGGGGTTCGTCCTCGTGGCCGTCTCGGCCGATCGGGGCGGAAAGATGCCCGTCCAGAACTTCGTGGACGAATACAACCTCACGTTCCCCGTTCTCCTCGATCCTTCGCTCGACGCGGCGCGGAAGTACGGCGTCCGCGGGATTCCGATGTCATATATTGTCAATGGAAACGGAGTCATCAGGGAGATCGTCCCCGGCGCCAAGGATTGGGATGCGGCGGGAAGCCGGCGGATCATCGAGGACCTGCTGAAAGAGGGCACGTGCGCGCAGAAGGGAGGGGCTGATGGAAAGCGCTCATAACGTCACCCTCTGGGTCTCCTTCTGGGCGGGGGTGGCGTCGTTCGTCTCGCCGTGCGTCCTCCCTCTCATCCCCTCGTACATCTCGTACATCACCGGGGTCTCGTTTGAAGAACTCACCCGAAGCGTCGAGGAGGAACGCCGGCGCATCCGGAACCTCACGATCACGAATTCGCTCTCGTTCATCCTTGGGTTCTCGGTTGTGTTCATCTTCCTCTTCGGCCTCTCGTCGAGCCTCCTGGGGCAGGCCCTCTTCGACTACCGCGACTCCATCCGGTACGCCGGCGGGGCGCTCATCATCTTCTTCGGTCTGTACGTCATGGGCGTCATCAAGCTCCGGTTCCTCATGCAGGAGCGCAAGCTCCACCTGCACGAGAAGCCGGCGGGTCTCGTCGGCTCCTTTGTCGTCGGCGTCACGTTTGCCGCGGCTTGGACGCCGTGCGTGGGGCCGATCCTGGGATCGATCTTTCTTCTCTCCGCGGGATCGAGCACGTCTCTGAGCCAGGGTTTGACGTACCTGGGGGCCTACTCCCTGGGTCTCGCGCTTCCGTTCTTCATCACGTCGCTCGCCATCAATTCATTCCTCACCTATTTCAAGAAGATCCACCACTATATGCGAGTCGTCTCCGTGACCTCGGGCGCCCTCCTCATCCTCGTGGGCGTGGGGCTGTTGACCGACACGCTCTCCCTGGTCTCGAACGCCCTCGTCCAGTGGACGGGGTTCGGTGGAATATGAGAATTGCGCCCAGGGGGAGGCGGCGGATGGGGGCAGCGGGGGTATGCGCCGCCGCCGTTCGTCTGCTTGCCGCGCCGGTGCTCGCCACGGCGGTGCTCGCCACGGCGGGCGTTGCCGAAGCGGCCAATCCGTTCATGGCCGAGCTCGATATTATCGAATACTCCGGGGGCAAGATCCAGCCGGCCCCTGACATTGCTCTTCCGGCCCTGAACGGATCGACCGTCAGCCTGCCCTCGCTCAGAGGCCGCCCCCTCCTTCTCGTCTTTTGGGCTTCCACCTGACCGTACTGCCGGAAGGAGTTTCCTTCCCTCGTCGCTCTCCAGAAGAAGTTCAAGCCCGAGGAGTTCACGATCGTCACGGTCAACATGAAAGAGCCGCGGCGCACCGCCGAGTCGTTCCTGAAGAAGTACGACGGCCTCCTGACGCTTCTCGACGAAAAGGGAAGGCTCTCCGATGCCCTGGGCGTCCTCTTCACGCCCACGCATTTCGTCGTCGACCCGGCCGGCCGCGTGGTCGGCGCTTCCTTCGGCGCCAAGAACTGGGCGGACCCGGCCGCCGAGAAGCTTTTCCGCTCGCTCATGACAACCCCGAAGAAATAGCTCCGGCTCGATCTCTCGGTGGAAATCCTGGTACGGCCTGTTCGGGTTGCACGGCCACGACCGAGGTGGACTTGGCCGTCTTGTGTCTGAACGACTGCAGCCGCCTATCTTGCATGCACCAGGCGGATTTGCAGTCTGCACCCCACGGCCGCGGCATACTTGCGAAGGGTGGCCAGCGAGGGCGAATGCTTGCGCGAGCCGAGCGACGCCTCCACGCGCGCCAGCGCCGGCTGCGAAACGCCCATGCGGGCCGCCACCTGCTCCTGGGTCAGTCCAGCGTTGCGGCGGGCCTCCAGCAGGACGTCCAGCGCGGCGAACTCGTCCTGGATGGACTCCCAGGCGGCCCGGAATTCCGGGTTTCTCAGGTCGCGCTTCAACGCCGCCTTGGGGTCGTAGGGAACCGGGCGGTATTTCGTTTCACGTGCCATGATGCAGTACCTCCGTCATGCGTTTGCGGGCGACTCTCAACTCTTTGGGCGGGGTTTTCTCGGTTTTCTTCACGTATCCGTGCAGAATCACGATCCGCTGTCCGACCAACGCGCAATAAAAGGCGCGCCCGATCCCTTCCGCGCTCTTGACGCGAATCTCGAACAACCCACGCCCCATCGCGCGGGTATGCGGCATGCCGAGGTTCGGCCCATGGTCCGCCATTCGGATCGTCAAGGCGCGGTAACGCGCCTTCAACCCCTCCGGCCAAGCCTCGATTTCGACTTGAACGGACGAGTTGAAGTACTCGATGGCGTGGCTCACGGTTATGAATATAACAGACATGTTATAATCCGTCAAACGCAATCTCGTTGGGAACATCCGAGCGGATTGGCCCTCCAGGGAGGGCGTTGGGAGCGTCGTGGACCCGGCCGCCGAGAAGCTCTTCCGCTCGCTCACGACGACCCCGAAGAAATAACTCCGGTTCGATCTCTCGATTGAGTTTTCGGCAAGCGTTGCGCTAATATCGCCCAGCGGTTTTCTGTCAGGATGTTGAGAAAGTCCATCCATGGCTTTTTCAACACCCTGCTGGCGGGGGGCGACGTTGCTGCCGGAAAAGGTCGGACTTTGGCCGTGGGTTCTCCAGCGCGCGAGCGGTCTCTTCCTGGCCGTCGCGCTCCCCGTTCACCTCTGGGTCAACCCGCTCTCCGGCTATCCCCTCTCGTTCGAGTCCGTCGCCGTGAGACTCCGGTTCGCCGAATGGCTCGCCTTCGACATTCTTCTCCTGGCCGCCTGTCTCTACCACGGGATCAACGGCCTCTGGTCGATCCTTCTCGACTACAATCCGCGCGCATCGAGACGCCGGGCCGCCGCGATCGCCTTTCTCATCCTCGGTTCCGTCCTGTTCGTCTACGGAGCCCTGGCGCTCCGCCCGTTCCGGAGGTAATTCCATGCGCGCTCCCTCCGAGTTCCGGCTGAATCGGCATGCGGGCCAGTGGGCGTTCGGCCTTCAAAGGGTGACGGGCCTCCTGCTCGTTCTGTACCTCGCGCCCCACGTCCTTCTGAACGGCACGGCGCTCCTGTACGGGCCTGATGCGTACAACGAGCTGGCTGCCCGTCTTTCGACGCCGTTCGCTCACGGCGTGGAGCTTGTCGTCATCGCCGCCGTCCTCGCGCACCTTGGGAACGGCGTCCGGATCATCCTGATGGACCTCTTCGCCCTTTCCCGACAGCAGAAAAGGATCACGATTGTCTTTGCCGCGGCCACGCTCGCGGCGCTCGCCGCCGTGGCGGCCTTCCTCGTCCCGAGCTGGTGGGGCGCGCCGTGAGGGGGGTCTAAGATGCGAAGCCACGACGTCCTGATCGTCGGCGGGGGACTGGCGGGCCTTCGGGCGGCCGTCGAGCTCAACAAGGCCAACGTCAAGGTCGGCCTCATCTCGAAGGTCCACCCGCTGAGGTCCCATTCCGTGGCCGCTCAGGGGGGGATCAACGCCTCGCTCGGGAACCACCCGCGGGGCGACTACGACACGGCGATGCGGCACGCCTTCGACACGGTCAAGGGGAGCGACTTCCTCGCGGACCAGCCGGCTGTCGTCCGGATGGCCAAGGACGCCCCTCTCCGGGTCTTCGAGATCGAGCACTGGGGGTGCCCGTTCTCCCGGACGGACGAGGGAAAGATCGCACAACGGCCCTTCGGCGGGGCGGGTTTTCCCCGCACGTGCTACGCCTCCGACAAAACCGGCCTCGCCATGATGCACACCCTCTTCGAACAGATGATCCGCTACCAGCAGGCGGCGGAGCGGCAGGAGCTGGTCGTCTATTCCGAGTGGCTGGTGATCGGCCTCGCCGTGGACGGGGACCTTTGCGCGGGGGCGGTCGCAATGAACATCAAGACCGGAGAGATTGCGGCCTTCAAGGCGGAGGCCGTTCTCCTGGCCACGGGCGGGGCGGGGCGGATCTACGGCAACTCGACGAACGCCATCATCAACAGCGGGATGGGAATGGCCGTGCCGTACCGTGCCGGCGTCCCGCTCAAGGACATGGAGTTCGTCCAGTTCCACCCGACGACCCTCTGCGGGAG
>MHEK01000031.1:5790-6946 GCA_001803795.1 Nitrospirae bacterium RBG_16_64_22 | reverse complement strand
GTCCTGTTGATGAAGATCCTCCACGTTCTCGGCCATTCCCTTAGCCGGGATCGGGGCGGCGAGATGACAGTTGTAAGTTTCAAACGCTTTCCAATTTCAAATTTGCAATTTCCAATTTCCAATGGGTCTTGTTGATGAAGATCCTCCACGTTCTCGACCATTCCCTTCCGCTCCAGAGCGGGTACGTCTACCGGACGATGGCGATCCTGCGCGGACAGCGCGCGCTGGGATTCGAGCCGGTCTGCGTGACGTCTCCCAAGCAGGGGCGGAGCGCGGGCGGGGCGGAGGAGATGGAGAGATTCCTCTTCTACCGCGCTGGGTTGGACACGAGGTTCGCCCGGGTCCCGGTCGTGAACGAGGTTTTGTTGATGCGGACCCTGGCCAAGAAGATTGCCGCGGTTGCGAACGTCGAACATCCGGACCTGATCCACGCCCATTCGCCGACGCTGAACGGAATTCCCGCGTGGCGCGTCGCGCGGATGTTCCGAGTCCCGTTCGTATACGAGATTCGCGCCTTCTGGGAGGATGCGGCCGTGGACCACGGGACGACGCGGGAGGGATCGCTCCGCTACCGGCTCACGCGCGCGTCGGAGACGTTCCTTTGCCGCAGGGCCGACGCGGTCGTGACGATCTGCGAAGGGCTCAAGAATGATTTGGTCGGACGCGGGATCGCGCCGTCGAAGATTCACGTCGTCCCGAACGGCGTCGACCCGGATCGGTTCGAGCCTCGCCCCGCCGACGCGGCTCTTCGCGTCCGGCTCGGCCTGAACGGCGGGCCGGTCCTGGGTTTCATCGGGTCGTTCTACCGGTACGAAGGGCTGGATATTCTTATCGACGCCATGGCCGAGATCCTGCGCGTCCGGCCCGACGCCCGGCTCGTTCTCGTGGGCGGAGGTGAAGTGGAAGAAGAACTGAAGGCCCAGGTCGAAAATCGGGGACTGGCAAAAGCCGTCCACTTCTCGGGACGGGTCCCGCAGTCGGAGACGGCCGCTTACTACTCGATCATGGATCTCCTCGTCTATCCCCGGCGCTCGATGCGCCTGACGGAGCTAGTGACACCGTTGAAGCCTCTCGAAGCGATGGCGCTCGGAAAGATCGTGGTCGGCTCGGACGTCGGGGGGATCCGGGAGCTCGTGGAGGACGGCGTGACCGGCCG
>MHEK01000031.1:5677-5764 GCA_001803795.1 Nitrospirae bacterium RBG_16_64_22 | reverse complement strand
CTCTTGCGAGAGTCTGCATTTCGGCGATCGAGGACCGAGGCGAGACGGGGGCGATGGGAGAGCGAGCCCGCGCCCGTGCCGTCGGCG
>MHEK01000031.1:0-5626 GCA_001803795.1 Nitrospirae bacterium RBG_16_64_22 | reverse complement strand
GACCGAGGCGAGATGGGGGCGATGGGAGAGCGGGCCCGCGCGCAGGCCGTCGGCGAGCGATCCTGGGAACGGATAACGTCCCGTTACGACGATGTGTATCGGGTGGCAATGAAGAGTCGAAGGTCGAATGGAGAGCGTTGAAGGTCGAATGTCGAAGATCATGTCGAAGGTCGAAGGTCCGAAGTCGAAAGCTGAAGGTCCAAGGTCGAAGGTTGAACCTTCGACCTTCAACTCTCAACGGTCTTGTTCAAAGGATTTTATGAAGATCCTCTCCTTCACAACGGTCTACCCGAATGCCGCCCAGCCAGGGGTCGGCGTGTTCGTTCGGGAGCGTCTGAGACACGCGGCCCGGTTGGCGGATCTGCGCGTTGTGGCGCCCGTGCCCTGGTTCCCCTTTGGCCACAGGATCACGCCGCAAACCCGGCCGCGTCTCTCCTCGCGAGTTGAGAGAGGGGAGATCGAGGTCCAGCACCCGCGCTTCTTCAGCGTTCCCGGAGTTTTCAAGGCCCTCGACGGCCTTTTCCTCTTCCTCTCGTCGGTCGCGGCGGTCCGACGTCTCAAGCGGGAGGGATTCGACTTCGACCTGATCGACGCCCACTTCGCCTATCCCGACGGGTTAGCGGCCGTTCTCCTGGGACTCCTCTTCCGCCGTCCGGTGGTCGTCACGCTCCGGGGGACGGAGATCCCTCTTTCGGCCTACCGTCTCCGCCGCCTCCAGATTCGGTTCGTCCTCAGGCGCGCCTCGATCGTTGTCGTTCTCAGCCGGGCGCTGGAAGCGCTGGCCCGGGAGTCGGGGGCTGGGCCCGAAAAGATCGTCCGGATTCCAAACGGCGTGGACGGCGCGGCATTCAGGCCCATTCAGCGGGAAGAGGCCCGGCGTCCGCTTGGTCTTCCGGCCGATGCGAGGATCGTCGTCTCGGCCGGCGGCCTTTGCAGGAGAAAGGGACATCATCGCCTCGTGGAAATCTGGCCGGAGGTGCGGCGGGATGTTCCGGGCGCGATGCTCCTGATCGTCGGCGGCCCGACGGCCGAAGGGGACGAGACCGATGCGCTCCTCAGGAAGATCGGCGAGCGTGGCCTTGGGTCTGATGTCCGGCTGGTCGGGCCCAGGCCCCACGAGGAAATGCCGCTCTGGCTCTCGGCCGCCGATCTTTTCGTCCTGGCGACGACGAACGAGGGGTCGTGCAACGTCGTCCGTGAAGCTCTTTCGTGCGGCACGCCCGTCGTGACGACGCCGGTTGGGGACAATGCGGAAGTCGTTCGCGAACCGCAGAGTGCGCCACAATCCCCGCCCCATGGGGCGGGGTCAAGGCGCGCGAGTGCAAATAACGAAATGTACCTTGGAGGTCGGAGAATCCCCGCCTTTCAAGGCGGGGTTCTTCAACCGGCTTGCGGCGTCCTGGTCCGGCCGGATGAAACGTCCGCTCTGGCGAGGGCCGTCATCGAGGGACTCACGCGGGTCTGGGATCGCGAAGGGGTCCGGTCATCGGTTGCGTCGGAGTCCTGGGACGGGGTTGCGGCGCGGGTAGCGGACGTCTGGCGCTCTGTCGCCAACGTGGACGAGGAGGAGGTCCGTGTCCTGGAGCGGTCTCAAGCGCGGTCGTAGGTATTTCAACCCGTCGCTCACGTATCAGCCTCGGCCGGAGGTAGAGGAGACGCTTTCCCTCCTTCCGCAGGATGCAAGGATCTGCGACCTGGGCGCGGGGGGAAGGCGAATCACGGCGGGAACGTTTACAGTGGACGGCTTCGAGACCCGCGAGACCGATCTGGTCTGCGATCTGCACGAGGTCTCTCTTCCGACCGGCTGCTTCGATGCGATCTTCTGCACGGGGACCCTCGAGCACGTGGCGGACCCGTCGAGAGTGCTGAGCGAAATAGCTCGGCTCCTCGTTCCCGGCGGCCACGTCCATGTCGAGGTGCCCTTCATTCAGGGATTTCATGCCGACCCGGAAGACTTCTGGAGGTGGACCTTGCCCGGCCTGCGCCTCTTCTGCCGCCGGGGCGGGTTTGAAGAAGTGCGGAGCGGCGTTCACATGGGGCCGTCGTCCGGACTGGCCTGGGTGGCGCATGCTTACGTGGAAGAATGGGCTCCGAACGGTGTTTCGGGAAAGGTCATGAGTCGAATCGCGCGGATCGCGATCGCACCCCTCAAGTACCTGGATCGGTGGGTCGGCACGAAGGAAGCCGGCCATCGGATCGCATCGGGCGTATTCTTCGTCGGCCGTAAGCCGGCCCCACACCCCGGCCCTCTTCCCCAAGGGGAGAGGGAGAGCGAGACCTTCTTCCCAGAAGGAGGTGGGTCTGGGAGTGCGTTGATTCCGGCTGACGGACAGGAAGTTTTGTCCCTCGCCCCCCTTGGGGAGAGAGGGAAAGGGTGAGGGGGGTATGAGTTCCTCGTTTGTCCGGCATCTGCTCTTCCCTTTGCACGAGGGGTTGAAGGGGAAACCGACCTTCTCGGCTCTCCGGTTCCTGGAGAAGAGCCAGTGGTGGAGGCCGGAGGACCTGCGGCGCCTGCAAGTCGAGCGGCTCAAGGCGCTCGTCGAGTCGGCGAAACGGGAGACGACGTTCTACGGCGAGCGTCTTCAAGACGTGAAGGCCGGGCAGATCCGTTCAGTTGACGCCATTTCGGAAGTGCCGTTCCTCAGGCGGGCGGATTTGCAGGAGCGGGGGGAGGAGATCCGGAGCCGCCGGCGCGAAGGAGTCACGCGAATGAGTACGGGAGGGTCATCGGGACAGCCCGTCTCGTTCTACGTGGATCAGATCCGTATGGGATGGAACGAGGGAGCGCGCCTCCGAAGCCACCGGTGGTTCGGAATCGAGCCGGGAGAGCGGGAGGTCGTGATCTGGGGTTCGCCGATCGAGCTTACGCGGCAGGACCGGATGCGGACTATTCGCGACAGGATTCTCGGGTCGCTTCTCCTCTCGGCTTTCGAGATGTCCGATCGGACGATGGAACGCTACGACAAGATGATCCGCGCGCATCGTCCCAGGAAGATCTACAGCTACGCGTCATCGATCGCGCTTCAGGCCGAGTACGTCCTCTCGACGGGGCGGCCGCCCTACTCGGGGATCCGCGCTGTCTTCGCCACGGCGGAGCCGCTTCTTCCATTTCAGCGGGAGGCGATCACGCGGGCGTTCGACTGTCCCGTCGCCGTGGAATACGGGGCGCGGGACGCGGGGCTGATCGCCCACGACTGTCCCCAGGGGAGGCTTCACGTCAACGTGGAGAACGTGATCGTGGAGATCGTTCCGCTCGATGGCTCCGTCCCGCCTGGCGCGGGACAGGCGGGGGAGTCGGGAGAAATCGTTGTCACCGACCTGAACTCGGCCGCGTTTCCTTTCATCCGCTACCGGACGGGGGACGTAGGCAGATGGGCGGAGGGGCCGTGCCCATGCGGGAGAAGCCTCCCGGCGCTCGCGGCCGTCGAGGGCAGGACGACGGACTTCCTCGTGGCCCGGGACGGGCGGAGGCTTCACGCTCTGTCCGTCATCTACATTCTCCGCGAGATGGAGTCGGTCGGCCGGTTCCGGGTGACGCAGGAGGAGGTCGATCGGTTCGTCGTGGAGATTGTCCCGCGCGGAGAATGGGGCGAGGGCGATGAGATGCGAATTCGCTCACGGTTCGACAGCCTGTTCGGGGAGCCGGTCCGGGTCGAGATCGTTCTTCGGGACGATCTTCCCGCCGGACCGTCGGGGAAGCATCGGTACGTCGTTTCAAACGTCAGGTCACAAGAGCGATTGGAAATTGGAAATTGGAAATTGGAAATTTCAAAGTGAAAGGATGGACGAAAAGTGTAAATCGCAAAGCGGGGAACTTCTTCTCTGTTCTTTCGCTTTCCAATTTCCATTTTACAATTTCCAATTTTCAATATCTTTCGCGGTCTGGGAGGTAATCGGATGCAGGCAATCCTGACGGCGCAACGGATGCAGTGGGGGGTTCTCTTTCTCGCCCTCGGCGTACTCTATTTCGCGCTCCTTCGTGAGATGGCCGGGGACTGGGCGATCGATCCCAACTACTCCCACGGCTACCTGATTCCCTTCATTGCCGCGTACTTCCTCTGGCAGAGGCGCGAGAAGCTCCTGAAAATCGAGTCCCGGCCAGCCGGGACGGGCCTTTTGATTCTGGGCGCGGGGCTGGGGATGTTCTTCCTCGGCGACCTCGCGGCCGAGTACTTCACGATGCGTTTCTCGTTCCTGGTCGTCCTGGCCGGAATCGTTCTGGTCCTGGCCGGATGGGCGGTCCTCCGTCTCGTTCTTTTCCCCCTCGGCTACCTCATCTTCATGATCCCGCTCCCGTACACTCTCTACGACTCGATTGCCTTTCCGCTCAAGCTCTTCGCGGCGAAGGCCGCGACGGCCGTTCTCCAGATCATCTGGATTCCCATCCACCGCGAGGGGAACATCCTCATCTTGGAGAATCAGACTCTCGAAGTGGCCGATGCCTGCAGCGGCATCCGGTCCCTCGTCTCGCTCCTCGCCCTGGGCGTGGCCATGGCTGCGATGTTTCAGCGGACGACGCCCCGGAGGATCGCGCTCGTGGCGGCGGCGGTCCCGATCGCTCTCTTCGTCAACGTTCTCAGGATCGTCGTGACCGGCCTCCTTACGCACTACGTCGGTCCGGAGGCCGCACTCGGGTTCTTCCACGAGTTCGAAGGGATGGTTGTGTTCGCCGTGGCCCTCGTCATGCTTTTCGGAACGAACCTTGTTCTGGACCGGATGGGAAGAAAGGCGGAATTGTAAATTGGAAATTGTAAGTTGGAAATTTGAACCGCAAAGTGCGCCGCAATCCCCGCCCCTTGGGGCGGGGTCAAGGCGCGCGAATGCAAATATCGAAAAGTACCTTAGAGGTCGGAGAATCCCCGCCTTTCAAGGCGGGGATCTTCAACACAGCGAGAACCGAAAGACAAGGGAGGCCTGTATGAATGTTGCCTTTACTTTCCAATTTCCAATTTCCAATTTCCAATTTCCAATTCTTCGGGAGCAAATCCGATGACTCTTCGATTCGCGGCGGCACTTGCAATGGTCGTGGCGGCCTTCTTCGTCTCCCGCCATCTCTCCCACGGGGAGCTTGTGCCGCCGGCGCGGAGCTTCAGCTCTTTTCCCCTCGAACTCAAGGAATGGCGGGGAAAGGAGCAGTATTTCGCCCCGGAGATATACGAGAAGCTGGGCGTCACCGATTCCATCGTTCGCGCCTACTGGGCGCCGGACGGGCCTCCCGTTTCCGTTTACGTGGGCTATTACCGGAGCCAGCGCCGCGGGGCGCAGATCCATTCTCCGAAGTACTGCCTGCCGGGGGGCGGATGGAATCGGCGCGAGGAGCGGGTCCGGGAGATTCAGGTCCCCTCGGTCGGGAAGCCGATTCACGCGGTAGAGGCGGTCTACGAGAAGGACGGCGAGAAAGAGCTTTTCGTCTACTGGTATCAGAGCCGCGGACGGACGATGGCGAGCGAGTACGACCAGAAGCTCCAGATGATGCTCGGCGCGCTCCGCGAGAACCGGACGGACGCCGCGTTCATCCGCTTCTCAACCCCCGTTCCCGGCGGGGACGTGGCCGCGGCCTCGAGACGGATGGAGGATTTCGTTGGCAGGTTCGTCCCGGTCCTGCGGGAGTATCTGCCGGGGTGAG
>MHEK01000030.1:34952-36910 GCA_001803795.1 Nitrospirae bacterium RBG_16_64_22 | reverse complement strand
CTCCCTCCCCCTCTGCGCCCTGGCGGACTCAAGCGTCATAGCGTGTCACCCATGTCCCCGGACTTTCTTGTTACCTATCTCCCCGACCGATCACACCACGTGACGGACATCTCTCACCCCGCGCCTCCGGTACCCGCGGCTTCGAGCATGCTCCGCACGTAACTGTCCCTGTCTTCTTCCTGAAACAGCCCCTGCCGGCGCTGCGCCTGCGGCATTCTGGCGGGGACGTCCGCGTGCTATCAGCGCGCCTCCTTTCCTATGGGGCGCACTTCGAGCAACCTCTGCTCCCGCTCGATTTCGCGCGCCAGTTGCGCCTCGGTGGGCAGAACCTTCATGTACTTGGCCGCGAAAATCTGCCGACCCTCGCTCAACACCGAGTATCTAGCGACAGCTTGGTTCTTCTTCGAGCACAGAATCAGACCAATCGTCGGGTTGTCGCCCTTCGGACGCGCGTGGGCGTCGAACACGCGCACGTAGCTGTCCATCTGGCCGATATCCTGATGTGTCAGCTTGCCGGCCTTGAGATCAATCAGCACGAAGCACTTGAGCAGGTAATTGTAGAAGGCGAGGTCCACGTAGAAGTCTTCGTCCTCGAAGCGCATGCGTTTCTGCCGGGCGACGAAACAGAAACCCTTGCCCAGTTCCAGAAGGAACCCCTGCATGTTGTCGATGATTGCCTGTTCCACCGCCGACTCCCGCAGCGCCGGGTAGTCCTTCAGGTCGAGGAATTCGAGCACGTACGGGTCGCGGATGAACTGTTCCGGCGCGACGGCCGCAAGCTTCTGCCGGGCTTCCTTGCGGACTGACGCCTTCTTGCGGCTGGCCAACAGGCGTTCGTAGTAAAGCACGGAGATCTGCCGGTCGAGCTGGCGGGTGGACCAGTGCTGATCGGCTGCTTCGCTCATGTACCAGTCGCGAGCCCGGGCGTCATCCACGCCCAGGAGCAATCGGTAGTGGGTCCAGGAGAGTTCCGGGCGTAGATCTCCGGGGACGTCTGTGCCGGTGGATTTGTGACGCACTGCGTCACGAATTCCTTTCAACGGCGATCTGTGGGGCGCCGCGTCACGATTCGGGAATCTCTGGAAGAACAACCGCATGTACCGCAGATTGGAGGGATCGAAACCGCGCCCGAAATCGGCAGTCAGTCTGCGCGACAGACCCTCCAGCACGGCCTCGCCATAGGCGGCCCGCTTGCGGCCGCCCTGTTCGTGTTCGACGATCAACCGGCCCACATGCCAATAGGCATGCACCATGGCCGCGTTCACGGCGCGGTAGGCGCCAGCACGCGCCGACTCAAGGACGGCCCGTATGTCCCGATACAACGGCTCGGCCGACCGGGCGAGTGATGGACTTTCGACCTTCCGCCTTGCCATCAGACGCCCTCCGTGTCGAAAATCAGGCGGCGGAAACCTTCCTCGATCAGCCGCACATTCCGGGTGTCATCCGGCTGTTTCAGGTTTTCGAGGCTGTTGCCGCCATTCACATAGATCAGATCGAACTCGGAATCCTTGGACGAGTAACCCTGCCTGGTGAACCACTCGTCGAGCACCAGGTTATCCTGCCCCGGCGCCGCCGGTGACGAGCGCAACGCGGTTTATTCCTCCCTCCCCCCCTGCGCCCTGGCAGACTCAAGCGTCATAGCGTGTCACCCATGTCCCCGGACTTTCCCGTTACCTGTCTCCCCGCCCGCTCAGGCAAACTCCTCACCGAACAGCAGTGACCAAGCGCTCCGGTAGCCTACGTGATGTTGAGTTTCAATCGGCAAGCGTTTCAAGAACAATCTGTGCTCCCGATCGTATTCGGCAATCCGGTCGAGGCGGTCCTGACCGAGATCCAAGGCTGACAGGAATCGCCCCGCATGGGCAACGATGAGGTCGCGCCATTCGGACTTGAGGTCGCCGAAGGCCGTCCACACGCGCGCATGTCGCTGGTTGCTCAGGGGATATACCGAAGCCGAG
>MHEK01000030.1:18095-34918 GCA_001803795.1 Nitrospirae bacterium RBG_16_64_22 | reverse complement strand
ACCGCTTGATCAGCGTCTCGACGTATGCGGGTGTATGACGGGAAGCGCGTTCGATGTAGCGTATCTGTGCGAGGTGGCACCAGATCACCCGCGCTTTCGGATACTGTCCCAGCATTTTTTCGAGCGGCGCCAAAAGCTCATCCTCCACTTCGTAGTGAATCTGGAACGGGATGCCCGTCTTCTCGCTCAGGCTAAACACCCGATGCCCGACGGGGCCGTCGATCGGGACGCGCACGTCGCGATCCATCTCCCCGCGCTTCACCTGTCTGGGCGAAGGGTAGTGGCGAAACTCGAACTCGCCGAAGAGCATGATCTGTTTCCTCCGAGCCGCAACTTCCTGAGCGTCGAGGAATTCGTCCGGAGCCTCGGTCAAAGCGGGAGGTTGCCCGCCGTTTCCAACGGGAATGAAGCGGTCCGGGTACGCGGCGAGCAAGCGTTCCGACAGATTGTCATAGCGGACGCCCTTGCTGAACTGGCCCCTGCCGAGATCCGCGGAAAGCGCCATCAGCCCGATGTCGAGCCGATCCATGCTCTGCGCGATGGCGTCGACGTCGACCTTCGAGGAATTGCATGAACTCTCGATATCGATATAGGGCGTCTTTCCGGCGGCCAGGATCTTCTTCAGTCGTTGCGCATATCCGGCTTTCAGTTGCGAGAAATCGGGCCAGTTCTGAGCGTTCCCGGTCTTGGGAAGCCAGACAACAAGTGGAAGCGCACAGAACGTCTTGATCAGGCGGCGTCGGGTTATCGTGTTCATCTGAGGTCCACCTGCGAGCCAAACAGGGTAACGCCGGAAGTGATTGGCGGTGAACCCGCTCCCGGTTCACGGTACATGTCCACCGCCTTGTTAGCCGATCTTTTTATTCAGCAGTTTTAGCTGTACAGGACGGGCGGGATGCTCCAAATGAACAGATGGATTTACCTCGGCGATTTGGAAACGGAGCCTCGAATCCTCAATGTAGTCAGCATTGATTTCCATTGAAATCCATCGCCTACCGAGAGATTCCGCAACGTATCCCGTAGTGTTTGAACCAGCAAAGGGATCAAGGACAAGATCGTCCGGGTCTGTGAGAAAGTTGATGAAGAAGCGCGGCAATTCCGAGGGGAATCGGGCCGGATGAATCTTACGTTTCATGCGTTTCAGCATGGCAAAATAGTTGCTATTGCTTTCGTTGTTACCGCATTCAATCAGATTGCCGGGAATCGAGCCGCCTCGATCATAAGCAAAGGTCTCTTTGATGTGGTGCCCGGACGGGCGAACGGCCTTTGTAACGCCGTTTCGTATGAGTCTTATCATGTCTTTGCTATAGGGTTGCAATACTCTGGAATTGTCTGCTTTGGGGCTCGGCGTCTTTCCCAGCCAATAAATATATTCAACGGAGTCTTTGACGCGGATTCGTCTTACATTCACCCATTCTGCCGGAGCCGGGAGTTTTGCCGGGTTGTACCAGAAAAACTCTTGGCACAAGTTGAATCCATATTCATCGCACAAACGCAACAGTAGGCGAAAATGATAGAGGGATCGTGTCGGACGTCCGGGCGTCCATGTACCGCCAATGTTGATGACGAAGCTTCCTGACGGTTTCAGAATCCGATGTATCTCTGCCGCGAACGGGACGAACCAGTTAATGTAATTGGCTTGATCGGCATTTCCGTATTCCTTCTTGAAGTGCAGCGCATACGGTGGCGATGTCATCACCAAGTCGACAGAATTCGTCGCCATGTCACGCATCATGGCGAGTGAATCGCCGCAATACGATTTGCCCAAGCATGTGCTGTACGCCGCTCTCATGGTCATGCCAATCCGTCAATTAAGTTCTGCAACGCAGTATACCACGGAGGTGCCACAGGAGAAGACGGGAGTGGCACTGGATGCATCACTGCCATCTTGGACTTATACTTGCGGTGTTTTGCCAAGTTCTTGCTCTCAATGAACACGAACTGCGTCCAGTCGTGAGTCTTCTTTCCAAGGCACACGGCAAGAATCTCAAACTGGTCGTAACCGTAGAACCGGCTGCTCTTGTCACTCTTTGAGGCCCTCGTCTTTTGCGTTTCCACTTTGTAGGCGGTGATTTCACCTCCTTTTCGGTAAGCTTCATCCGAGTTGCGGATATTCTTGCATTCGACGCGAAGTGCCTTGTCGCTTTTTCCGTTGAGCCAGATTGAGTAGTCGGGGTATCCGTCCTGGTCGTGTACTTCAAAACGCGCAATCACTCCGGTATCCAGAAGGAGTTGGATATGCTTGCCGAGGTGGACTTCGGCAACCGCTCCCTCCAGTGTGACCTTTGCGCGAAAACGGCGATTGATCGCGTCGAGGATTTCGTCCTTGGTCAACCCGTATTCGCGTTCAAGGACATGTCTCTGTGCTTCCGTCATTCTCTTCCTTTCCGGCTAATGGGCCGACGCGAAGCGTCGGCCCATCGCCCTGAGTATGCCGCGCCGGCCACAGACGTTTCAGAAAACATGGTGCGTTGTCCCCGGCATCGGCTTGAGCCAGATGCCATGCCTAGCGTTCCCACATCGGCTTCAGCTCTCGGCCAGTAACCAGTGTATGTAGGGCGCACATGGCCCCATGAATCTTTGCCGTTGCGTCAGTGATCGCCTCCAATTTGACGATCTCGGTCTTCGTCTTAAGTGAACCGCGAGCAGTTGCGTAAGAGACGCTCACCTCTCCTGTTTCTTCGTCAGAGGTAATGGCGTTGTGTGCGAACTTATTCCTGGCCTTCTGTGCTGCTTGTATCTTGGCTATTACTGCTTCGTAGTCCTTGAGCCGCGGATACTCAGGCAGAAGCTGCTCGCAGAGCGCGCTGACGATGTCCACTCTTTGCTGAAAATTAGAGTGGGCGACCATGATCAACGCGCGGAAATCAAGTGCTGACTCATAGCCCGCGAACTTGCTAATAGCCAAGTTTACAGACGACTCCAAGGTGCCCCAAATCGTGGTCATGCGCCCTAGCTCCAGCAAGTATTCGTTTGGAGCGGGCCAGTGATCTTTGAATTTGCGATGAGTCATTTTGCTTCCAGGCATATCTATACTTAGATTGATCCGCACAAGATGCGGGACTTCGGTTTCCTGTCCGCATAACACGCCGTGCAAATCTCTGGCGGCGATGGGATAACCCCCTTCCGCCTCTGCCGTTTGCGTCTTATGGCGCCTGTTGTCATGGCGTCTTATCCGGATCGGCCTAAACTTCCTCGCTTCAGGGTCCGGGAGGCATCGGAGGAGCCTATTGCCCCTTGAGGCACGCTTCGTAGGCCGCCACGTCTTCGGCTGAGCCGATGGCGAGGGGGACGCGCTGATGGAGTTCCGTGGGGACGATGTCGAGGATCCGCTCCCGGCCCGTCGAGGCCCGGCCCCCGGCGTTCTCCACGATCATCGCCATGGGGCTCGCCTCGTAGAGAAGGCGGAGCTTCCCGCTCGGGTTCTTCCTGTCGCCGGGATAGAGGAAGATCCCTCCCTTGAGGAGGTTCCTGTGGAAGTCGGCCACGAGCGTCCCCACGTACCGGGCGCTCGTCCCCTTCTCCCCCTTGCGCGACTCCACGTACCGGCGCGTCCCCTCGTCCCAATTCGGGGCGTTGGCCTCGTTCGCGGAGTAGATCTTCCCCTTCGCGGGAATCCGGATGTTCTCGTGCGACAGGAGGAACTCGCCCACCGTGGGATCGAGCGTGAACCCGTGGACGCCCGCGTTCCTGGTCGTGTAGACGAGCATCGTCGAGGAGCCGTAGATCACGTATCCCGCGCAGACCTGCTCCCGGCCGGGCTGGAGGAAGTCGGCTAGGTCAGCGCTGGGCCCGTCGCTCTTTCGACGATACACGGCGAAGATCGTCCCGATCGCCACGTTCACGTCGATGTTGGATGAGCCGTCGAGGGGGTCGAAGACGAGGACGTAGTTCCCGCGCGGGTATCCCTCCGGAACGTGGTAGATCTTCTCCATCTCCTCGGAGGCGAGCGCCGCCACCCGCCCCGTGTGCTCCACGTGCTTGAGGACCGTGGCGTTCGCCATCTCGTCGAGCTTCTGGACCGCCTCGCCCTGCACGTTCGTCTCTCCCGTGAGACCCAGGATCTTGGCGAGTCCGGCCTTGTTGACCTCGCGCGAGATGAGCTTCCCCACGAGCGTGATGTCGGTCAGAAGCTCCGTGAACGCCCCCGACGCGCCGGGATGTTTTCGTTCCTCTTCGAGCAGAAAGCGGGTGAGTGTCGTACCGATCTCCATGGGACCTCCGGGCGGCGAACGTGAGGAATGGAGGTAGTCTAGGTAACAAGGGAGGTGAAGTCAACCGAGCCCTTTTTTCATAAGAGAGTGTTGAAAAACTTCAGAGGGATCGCTCCAGAAACGTACCCGGAATCGCGATCTCCTCCTCAGGAAAGGAGCAACCCCAATGGGATGGCCCAGAGACGCTTCTCCAGCCGCACCGGCTGGGTTCCGTTATAGGCCAGGATCCCGGCCCGACAATTGGAGGTGCTTGCGAGAAACGCCCGCAACCCGGAAAGATCGCTCTGGCTCCAGCGGCTCGCGGCCTTCACCTCGATGGCCATCGTCTGACGCCCCGACTCGATGACGAAGTCGACCTCGTGTCTCCCCTGAACGTTCCAGAAAAAGAGCCGCGCTTTGGGCCATCGGGCCTCAAGAATACTCGCCAGGTTTTGCGCCGCGTACGTCTCGAAAACCGCTCCGCGCAACGGCTCATTCGCGGCCGCGTCCAGGCTGTCGATGCCGGCAAAGTGGCAGGCAAGGCCCGAGTCGGAGACGTAGATCTTTGGGGACTTGATCAGCCGCGCGGAGCGGTTCCCCAGATAGGGAGCGATTCTGCGGATGACAAAAGAAGCCTCCAGAAGACCGAGGTATCGCGAGGCGGTGGCGACCGTCAACTTCGCGTCTCGGGCAAGCTCGCTGATCTTGAGGAGATGGCCGCTCCGGAGCGCCGCCAGTTGCATGAGATGTCGAAAAGCCAGAAGGTCCGCCACCTGGGAAAGCTGCCTGAGGTCCCGGTCGATGTAGGTCTGTTCGTATCCTTTGAACCAGAGTCCCGGATTGCGGAGCCTTGCCAGGCACACGGGCGGCATCCCCCCTGAAAGAACCTCCTGGGAATCGAGGGGACGAACGGAGCCGGGGGGAACGTCAAGAGACCGGAAGAAGCGCACCAGGAAAGGTTCCGAAGGGAGGCCGCCTCCGATCTCCCGCTTGTTGAAGGGGTGGAGCGTAAAATGGACCGCGCGGCCCGCGAGGGTCTCCGCCACGTTCTTCAACAGGAGAAAATTGGCCGAGCCTGAGAGAAGGAACCGCCCCGGCCTTCTGTCCCGGTCGACCATTCGCTTGATCACGGTCAAGAGTTCCGGGGACCGCTGGGCTTCGTCCACCGTGATCGGCGCATCCCCGCCCAGCAGGGCCTCGGGATTGCCCCTGGCGGCCTCGAGCTGAGGAAAATCGTCCAGGGTCACGTAGCGGCGGTCCTTGAAGAGGCCCTCCTCCCGAAGGAGCGTGGTCTTCCCCACCTGTCGCATGCCCGTCAGAACCACGACGGGCATATCGGCCAAGGCGTCCGCCACCACCCGGGTCAGTTCTCGCGGCCGATAGGGTGTCATAATTAATCATATCATAGTGCCATTATGACACCCTGTCAAGCAAGAGATGCACATCCGGCTTTCGCGCGGCCAGTCGTCCCGCCACGGGCGGGCAACAGATCTCATTCCCGTAAGGAGCGGGGGGGGCGGAAGCTTCAGATTTGCCGGAGGTTCTTTTCGGGCGGTCCTGGGGGACCCGGCCGTTTTGTTTGGGACGGCCGAGAGAAGCAGCCGGGACGCCGATTCAACTATGCTTTGCTCATGGTCCCTCTTGCCGTCAAACGCGCCGCAACGTGCTCACGGGCACGGCGTGGAGGTTTGAGCCGAAGGGAACCATGTCTTCCCCCAGACAGACGATCCCCCTGACAAATCGTTTTCCTCCCGCCTCCGCCAGAGATCGCATTCGTCTGAACATGGCTGAAATTTCACCATCATCTGGCGAATTTTCAACCGGAATCGCGCTCCCTCAGACGGCGGACTCGGGGGGCTCGCCGGCGATGACTCTCAGAAAGGCGGGGCCGTAGCGCTCGAGTTTGCGCTCGCCGACGCCCTTGACGCTCCGCAGCTCGTCCGGCGTGCGGGGCTTGAGCGCGGCCATTTCGGACAGGGCCGTGTCGTGGAAGACGACGTAAGGCGGGACCCCCGTCCGCTCGGCGACGAGGCGGCGCAAGCGGCGAAGTCGCTCGAAGAGTTCCTCGTCCGGGCCCGCGGCTGTCGCGGCCCTAGCGAGAGCCCCCGTCCGCTTCTTCCGGGGGGCCGGGGGGACTACGGCGCCGAGCCGCACGGTCCCTTCGTCGCGGCAAAGGGCCTTCCCCGCCTCGGTGATGCGAAGCAGGGGGTATTCCCCCTCGTCCACGTCGAGGAAACCCTGCACGATGAGCTGGTCCACCCAGGAGCACAGGGCCGCCTCTCCCGCCTCCTTGAGGATGCCGAAGACCTGGAGCTTGTCGTGTCCGTTACGCGCCAGACGCTCGTCGGCCCTGCCCGACAGGAGGCGCACGACGTAGCCGGTCCCGTAGCGGCCTTCGGCGCGCCATGCGGCGCTCAATATCTTCTTGGCCGTGAGGAGCGCCTCCTCGTGAGGCAGGTCCCGAGTCTCGCCCAGGCACACGTCGCAGGCCCCGCAGTTGCCCTCCGCGGAGGCGGCCGCTGGGTCCGGGTAGAGAGCGCCGAAGTGCTCGGCCAGCAGGCGGTGCCGGCACACGGGCGCCACGGCGTAGCGGCCGATCTCCCGGAGCTGACGATCGAGGGCCCTCTCCCGCTCCGGGGCGAGGTCGGCGTCCTTCCTGGCGAGCCGGCGATGGACGGCGAGGTCGGACGCCGCGAACAGGAGAACACACTCGGCCGGCTCGCCGTCTCGGCCCGCGCGGCCCGATTCCTGCTGGTAGTGCTCGACCGAGCGCGGCGTGTTGGCGTGGACCACGAAGCGAACGTCGGGCCGGTCGATGCCCATGCCGAACGCGATGGTGGCCGCCACCACGTCGAGTCTTTCGCCGACGAACCCCTCCTGGACCCGCCGCCGCTCCTCCGCCGGGAGGCCCGCGTGGTAGGCGGCGCAGGAGACTCCCGCCGAGGCGAGGCCCGCCGCGAGGCGCTCGACGTCCTTGCGCGTCTGAGCGTAGACGATCCCACCGCGCCCCGGGTGGCGCCTGACCACATCGAGGACCTGCCCCGCCTGGTCCCGGCGCGGGAAGGCGCGGTAGACGAGGTTGGGCCGGTCCGGGTGGCCGACGAGGACCAGCGGGTCCCGCAGGCGGAGCTGGGCGCGGATGTCGTCCCGGACGCCGGGCGTGGCGGTTGCGGTCAGGGCCATGCGCGCGGCCTTGGGGAAGCGCCCGAAGACCTCGGCGAGGCGGCGGTATTCGGGACGGAAATCGTGGCCCCAGTGGGAGACGCAGTGCGCTTCGTCCACGGCAGCCAGCGCGAGCCGGGGAGCGATATCCTCCACGAGGTCTCCCGCGAGGAGCCGCTCCGGGCTCACGTACAGGAGCTCGGTCTCACCCGAGGTCAGGCGTCGGTAGACATCCCCCCGATGGTCGGCCTCCAAGTTGGAATGGAGGGCGTCGGCCTTGAGGCCGGCCGCGCGGGCGGCCGCCACTTGGTCGTCCATGAGAGCGATGAGGGGAGAGACGACGAGGACGAGGCCGCGCTGGAGGGCGGCCGGGAGCTGGTAGCAGAGACTCTTACCGCCGCCCGTCGGCAGGACGATGAGGCTGTCGCGCCCCGCCAAAGCGGCCTCGGCCGCCTCGCGCTGGAGCGGCCGGAAGGAGCGGTAACCCCACCCCCGCAACAAGGCCTCTTCCAGTGTCAACTTCGGGGGAACGATAACGGCGATACCCGGGAGTTTTCTTCCCGATCCTCCATCCTTGGCCTCCAATCCGTGGCCTCCATCCTTGGCGCGAGGCCCCGACGACAAATCAGGACGACATACCCGCGGTGACGTTCCTCAGCCTTCCTTACGGAAACATCTGATTCCCCTGCTCGTCCTCGAGGATGATGGCCTTGGGCGGGCAGGCTTCCGCCGCGGCCCAGATGTTCTCCTCCGTGTCGCCGTCCGGATCGATCACGACCGCCTTCTTCTCGTCGTCCAACTGGAAGACTTGGGGGGCGATCGCCACTCAATTGCCGGCGCCGTTGCAGACCTCCCGATCCACGCGCACGCGCATGACCTTTCTTCCTCCTCAAGGCGGGTCATGATACCAGTTTCCGCCGCGCGGTCAACACGAAGGCCGGCCAGGACTTTCCCCAATTTTTCCCTTCCCCCTCAGGGGGAAGGACAGGATGGGGGTGGGTTTCTTCACCGTTCTGTCGAACCCCATCCCCACCCCTCCCCTTGAAGGGGAGGGAAGCAGGCCGCACGTGCGGGAAAATGGCGCTGGAACACGGAAACACCCGAACCATGACCTATGGGCACCGACGAATCCCTTGAGGTCTCCACGATGAGCCGTCCGACGCAAGGCCCTTCCTCATCCCTTGAAGAGTTTCCCCAAAAAATCGGCGTTCCACTTCAAGAACCGAAAAACAAACAACCCCTCAATCACTTACCCCAAGAACCCCCTAAATCCTGGGGAAAGTCCTGGAAGGCCGGCCAAACCTGCTTCACTTCCGCGGAGCGCCATGGTTTAATGGTCCGCGAGGACGGGGAACAACCCGTCCGAAAGGAGGTCGTCTTGGCAGGGAAGGACAACCAGCCCGACTGGAACCGGATCGCCGAAAAGTTCGACATGTGGCTCCCTCAGCTCGCCCCCGTGGGCGAAGCGCTCCTCTCGGCGCTCGAAGCACGGCCCGGAGAACGGGTCCTCGACCTCGCCTCGGGGACGGGCGAGCCGGCCCTCACCCTCGCCCGCCGGATGAACGGAGCGGTCGAGGTCGTCGGCGTCGACTCGGCCGAGGGAATGGTCCGCGCCGCCCAGGCCAAGGTCGATCGCGAGGGTCTTCCCGGCGTCTCCTTCCATTGCATGCCGGCCGAGCGGCTCACGCTCGCGGACGAGACGTTCGACCGGGCCCTCTGCCGATTCGGCGTGATGCTGTTCGGCGATCCCCTCGTCGGACTCAAGGAGATGCGCCGCGTCCTCAAGCCCGGCGGCCGGTTCGCCCTCGCCGTCTGGAGCACGCCGGAAACGATGACGACGATGTGGTGGGCCTGCCAGGTCTTCAAGGACCGCCTGCCCGAGGAAAAACATCCCGCGATCGACAAGGTCACGTCGCTTGGGGGCCGCGGAGTCCTGGAAGAGATCCTGGGCGCGGCGGGCTTCTCGACGTTCACCGTCGAGCGGCGCGCCCTCCACTACGAGTTCGATTCCTTCGACGCCTTCTGGGACAGGGTGGAAGCCTCGGAGATCCTCAAGGCGCAGTTCGACGCGCTCCCACCGGAGGAGCGGGCCAAGATCCGCGACGAGGTTGCGCCGTTCGCCCGCGACCTCGTCCACGACGGCCTGCTCCGGATCCCCCACGAGTACCTGCTCGCGGCGGGCAACAGGTAAGCCCGGACCCGCGCGCCCGGCCCTTTCGAGACCGCAAGGATTGTCTTTCGCATCCCGGCGGCGTTGCGATAGATTACCCGCATGCAGGAAATGGCATCGAGCCTCGCCCGCGCTTTCGAGCTTCTTCTTTCCCTCGATCCCGTTCTCTACGGGATCATTTTCCTGTCGCTTCAGGTCTCGGGACTCGCCGTCGTCGCCGCCGCGGCGCTGGGCGTCCCGGCGGGGGCGGGACTGGCCCTCGTCCGCTTTCCGGGGCGCGAAGCCGTGGTCAGCCTCCTCAACACCTTCATGGGACTGCCGCCCGTCGTCGTGGGCCTCGTCGTTTACCTCATCCTCTCCCGAAGCGGGCCGATGGGCTTCCTGGGGCTCCTCTACTCTCCCACGGCCATGATCGTCGCCCAGACAATCCTGGCCTTCCCGATCGTCGCCGCGCTCACCCACGCGGGAATCGCCTCCGTCGACCCGATCGTCAAGGACGCGATCCGGAGCCTGGGGGCGACGACGTCCCAGGCCGCCCGCATGATCGTCATCGAGGCCCGCTACGCCATCCTCGCCGCGGTCATCGCCGGGTACGGGCGGGCGGCCGCCGAAGTCGGGGCCGTCCTCATGGTGGGCGGAAACGTCGAAGGATACTCGCGCGTCATGACGACGGCCATTGCCCTCGAAACCTCCCGTGGCGACTTCGAGCTGGCCCTGGCGCTGGGGATCGTCCTTCTTTTTCTTTCTCTCGTCGTGAACCTCGCTCTGCGCGCCGTCCAGAAGCGGGGCGCCCTCGTCCGGTGAACCGCGAAGTGCGCTGCAATCCCCGCCCCTTGGGGCGGGGTCAAGGCGCACGAATGCAAATAACGACAAATACCTTGGAGGTCGGAGAATCCCCGCCTTCCAAGGCGGGGTTCTTCAACCCAAGGTGAAACAATGACGCTCTCTCTTTCCGCGGCGGGTCTCACGAAAATCTACGACGGACGCGCGGTCCTCGACGGCCTGGACTTCGCTTTCCAGAGGGGCAAGGTCCACGCCGTCATCGGCCCCAACGGGAGCGGCAAGTCGACGCTCCTCCGCCTGCTCTCGCTCCTCGATCCGCCGACGCGGGGAACCGTCTTGTTCCATGAAGGGGAAGAGTCCGTGGAGGCCGGCATCTCCGTCCGCCGCCGGATGGCGTTCGTCTTCCAGCGGCCGAGCCTCTTCAACACGACCGCCCTCAGGAACGTCGAGGCGGGTCTCGCGGTCCGCGGCCGTCCGAAGCGGGAGAGAACCGACCTCGCCCGCGCCGCCCTGGGACGGGTCGAAATGGAGAAGATGACCGACCGGAACGGCCGCACGCTCTCCGGAGGCGAGTCCCAGCGCGTCGCCCTGGCGCGGGCGCTAGTCGTGGAACCCGAGATCCTCTTCCTCGACGAGCCGACGGCCAACCTCGACCCGCATTCCGTTCGGATCATCGGAAAAGCGATCGGGAAGCTTCGGGACGGAGGGCGCACGACGATCCTCCTCGTCACGCACAACATCTTCCTCGCCGAGCGCCTGGCCAACCGGGTGGTTTTCCTGTTCGAGGGGCGGATCGTCGAGGAAGGCGAGGCCTCCGCCGTAATCGAACGCCCCCAGGACGAGAGGACGTTCCGGTTCCTCACGGGCGAGCTGGCGGGATAACCCCGCGGAGGGAACTCGAATGCCGATCGCCGCAAGAACTTCAATCGCCGTCCTGGGGTTCCTGTCTCTCGTCCACGCTTCCGCCGCCCGCGCCGCCGAGCCGGCCCGGATCAGGTGCGCCTCGACCACGAGCACGCAGAACTCCGGCCTCTTCGGAGTATTGCTTCCGGCCTTCGAGAAGAAGAACGGTATCAAGGTGGACGTCATCGCGGTGGGAACCGGCCAGGCGCTCGCGCTGGGACGGCGGGGCGACGTGGACCTTGTGTTCGTCCATTCCAAAGACGATGAACTCCGGCTCGCGGCCGAAGGATGGTTCGTCGAACGGCGGGACGTCATGTACAACGATTTCATCCTCCTGGGACCGCCGGGTGATCCCGCTCGACTCTCGGAGGAGAAGTCCGCCGCGGCCGCACTCGCTCGAATCGCCGCCGCCGGTGCGCCGTTCGTCTCCCGGGGGGACGACTCCGGCACTCACAAGATGGAGCTCGCTCTCTGGCGAAAGGCCGGGATAGCGCCCAGAGGACGGCGGGGGTACATGGAGATCGGCCAGGGAATGGAGGCAGCCCTCCGGGTGGCGAGCGAGAAGGCCGCCTACGCTCTCTCGGACCGCGGGACCTGGCTCGCCGTGAAAGACAAGAAGAACCTGGCGCTCCGCATTGTCCTGGAGGGCGACCCGGCCCTCTTCAACCAGTACGGCGTCATGGCCGTGAATCCCCGGAGACATCCGCACGCCCGGCTCAAGGAAGCCATGGCCTTCATCGAATGGATCACTTCGCCCAAAGGCCAGCGGATCATCGCGACCTTCAGGGACAAGAACGGCCATCCCCTCTTCATCCCGAACGCGCCTTCGGCGCCTTAACCTCTACCCCCCCATCCTCCCCCGCCCCGAAGATGCTTTCGGGGCCTGTCCCGACCTCGGGGCCCTTACAAAGGGGAGGAGAGTTTTTCCCCATTCACCGATTCACCCATTCACCGACTCGCCGACTCCCCGATTCCCCCTTCCGTGCTTCCCCTCCTTGACCCCCTCCGGGGGGGTTGTTATACTTCGCCCCGCTTCGCCGCCTGTACGACTCTGCTTCTCACGCGGGACGGCCCCGCTTCACGATGGAAATGCCTGTGAGACTGCCCGTACGATACATAAGCAGGATGTTGCTCTGGTGCATCGCGCCCCTCTTCCTCCTCTCCGGAGCCGCGTCGTCCGCCGAAGAGACGCCGCTGTCCCTGAAGGACGTCGCCACCGGCGTCAAGAACCTCTACCCCGCCGTGACCGGAACGATCGCGAAAGTGGAAGCGGACCACGTCGTCCTCTCCCTCGGGCGAAAGAACGGCCTCTTCCCGGGAATCGAGCTTCAGGCGTTCCGCCCCGGAACGCCGCTAAAGCACCCGATCACCGGCGAGCCCCTCGGCGTCTCGGAACACGACCTGGGCAAGCTCTTCGTCACGCGCGTCGAGGAAGAGCAGTCCCTGGCCTCCACCGATCCAGACCCTTCGGACCCGTCCGGAAAGAAGACGCTTCCGCTCGCGGCCGGAGACAGAGTCCGAATCACGGCCGCCCCGATCCGGCTTGCCGTGGTGCCGGCGGACGCCTCCGTCCCCGCTTCCCTGCGAGACGCCCTGATCCACTTTCTGACCGAGACGGGCCGGTTCCGGGTCCTTGACAGCGAAATCACGGCGTCGCTTCTGATCAAGAACGGGGTTTCCCGGGTTCCCCGCGCCGGCGTCTCGGGAAAGCCCGGCCCGTCCGAAAGGGACGCGGACGTCTTCCGGACGCTTCACACCCTCTTCGACCGGCACCATCTGCTGATCCTTCGAGATGGATCGGTCGGCCGGGACCGGATCGCGCTTCAGCTCGTCTACCCGGGCCGGGACGTCGCCGCGGCGACGATCGAGACGTCCGTCGACCTCGCGCGCGCCGTGCCTCCACCCTCTGCGGAGCCGCCGCTCTTCGCCCGCCAGCGAAACGAGCCGATCCGAAGCCTGGCCCCCGGGTTCCAAACGAGATTCCTGGCCTGGGGCGACCTGCTGGGGGACGGGAAACCCCTCCTCGTCGTCTCGACGGGAAACGGCATCCAGATACTCCGGCCTGACGGAAGCGGGCTTGCAAAAACCGGCGAGATCAAGGGAGCCGGGGGAGACGAGCACCTCTCCCTCGACGCGGCCGACCTCGACGGAGACGGGCGGGCCGAGATCGTTGTCTCGAACCTCCGCTGGAACGAACCCCGGTCGAGCATCTACGCCTGGGACGGACGGGAAGCGAAAGTTCTCGTGAGGGACCACCCGGGCCTCTTCCGCGTGGAACCCGGTCCGGACGGAAAGCCGCGCCTCCTCGGCGCCGCGGCCGAATCCCCGCGGGCCCCCGTGCATGAGTACCGGCTCGGCCCCGAGGGACTGACCCGGGCCGATCCGGTCCCTCTCTCCAAGGGAGGAACGCTCTACAGCAGTGCGAGGATCCACTTCCCGGGCGCGGCGTCTTTCGTCCACGTGCTCAGGACCCCGGATGACAAGATCCAGGTGATCGACCAGGCCGGCCGGCTCGTCTTCGAGACGAAGGAGGCGCTTCCGGGCTGGGAGTCGGTCGTGGATCTCGCGGGACACGACCCGACCGGCGTTCGTTCCGATCGTATCCGAGTCCCGCACCGCCTGACCGCCGCCGATCTGGACGGGGACGGCGTTCCGGAGATCGTGACGGGAACGAACATTGCCCTGCTGACGTTCACGGAATATTTCCGCGGATACCGCGAGGGAGAGATCCACGCCTTCCGCTGGACCGGGAAGGAGCTGGAGACCCTCTGGAAGATCGGCGGGATTCCCGGTTTCGTCTCCGATTTCGCCGCCGTCCCCGCCACGCCCGGCGCGGCCGGCCAGCCGCGCCGGATCATGATCGCGGCCGAACCGACGGCGTTCGCCGCGACGGTGTCTCTGGACACCGCGCGCCTCGCCGACTGGCTGACCGGCAAGGGAACGATCCACCTCTTCGCCGTCCCGGCGCCCTGACGACATGGCCTTCTTCCGGACCGAACAGACACAACTCGTCGAGCCCGCCGCTTCCCTCCGCGCGCAGGTGGACCCGTCGCGCCTCCCGGCGCACGTGGCCATCATCATGGATGGAAACGGCCGGTGGGCGCGGCGGCGCGGCCTCCCCCGGATCGCCGGCCACCGGCGGGGGGCCGAGAGCGCCCGCGCCGTCATCACGGCGGCGCGGACCGTCGGCGTCGGCGTCCTCACCCTGTACGCCTTCTCCATCGAGAACTGGAAAAGGCCCAAGAGCGAGATCGACACGCTGATGAGCCTCCTCGTGGAATACCTGAAGAAGGAGGAGCCGGGCATGCGGGAGAACGGGATCCGCTTCTGCGCGATCGGCGATCTCGACCTCCTTCCCCCCGGCGCCCGCGAGACGGTGCAGGGCGTCGTCTCCCGGACGGCCGGCCACTCGGGGCTCCGGCTCAACCTCGCGCTCAATTACGGCGGACGGGACGAGATCGTGCGCGCCGTCCGGCGCCTGGGGCGGGAAATCGCGAAGGGGACCCTCGATCCGGCCTCGATCGACGAAACGGCGATCTCTCGGGCCCTCGACACCGCCGGCCTCCCGGACCCAGACCTTCTCATCCGGACGTCCGGCGAGAAAAGGATCAGCAACTTCCTGCTCTGGCAGACCGCCTACGCCGAGCTTCACTTCACGGAGACGCTCTGGCCGGATTTCCGAGAGGAGGATTTCCTGAAGGCGATTCTCGACTTCCAGAAACGGGAGCGCCGGTTCGGCCTCACCGGAGAGCAGGTCCGGGATCAGCACAATGGCCGGTAAGCGGATCGCCGTCGCCCTCGTCTTCATTCCGGCCTTCCTCGCGATTCTCTTCTACGCGCCTCCCGTCGGCCTCCACCTTCTCGTCCTCGCCGTGGCCCTCTGGGCCCAGACGGAGTACCACCGGCTGGCCGGCACGCCGCCCGGCCTGACCGTCCTGGCCCTCTTCCTGGGCGGGGCCGTCGTCGTCTCCATGACGGCCAACCTCCCCCCCATGCTCCCGTCGCTCTTCCTCGTCGGCGGCATCGTGATTCTTCTGACATGGACGCTCGTCACGGCGAACGGATTCGAGCGGTCCCTCGCCGAAACATCTTCCGCCTTCTTCGGCGCCGTCTACGTCTCGGGTCTTCTCGGGCACATCTCCCTCGTCCGCCAGCTCGGCGACGGCGCCTTGTGGGTCCTCTTTCTCGTCCTGACGACCTGGGCGGCCGACACGGCGGCCTACGCCGTCGGGTCCACGCTCGGCCGGCGGCATATCTTCCCGCGCCTCTCCCCCAAGAAGACGCTCGAAGGAACGATCGCGGGCGTCGCGGCGAGCGTTCTGACCGCCTGGGTCTGCCAGGCGCTTCTCTTCCCGCAGTCTTCTTTGGCCCAGGTCCTGTTTCTCGGTCTCGCTCTCGGCATCTCCGGGATCGGGGGCGATCTCGCCGAATCGATGATCAAGCGCGGCTCCGGAACAAAGGACTCGGGAAGTCTCATCCCCGGACACGGCGGAGCCCTCGACCGGGTCGACTCGCTGATCTTCAACGCCCCCGTCCTCTACTACGCCCTCCTGCTCCTGCCGTAGGCGTTGAGCGCTTTCCAATGGCCTTTCGCCCGGGTATCGGGATAATATCTGGCTCAATCTTGACCGCGGAGGACGCGGAGGGCGCAGAGACTGGGAAAGTCGGGAAACCGAGGTTTCTCGGCGCTCTCTGCGTTCTCCGCGGTAATATTCGAAACCGATGAAAAAGATCGCTCTCCTCGGCTCCACCGGATCGATCGGCGTCTCCACCCTCGACGTCGTCTCCCGCTGTCCCGGCCGCTTCGGCGTCGTTGCCCTCGCCGCCGCCGGGGGGAACCTCGACCTCCTGGCCGAACAGGCGCATCGGCACCGGCCGGCGCTTATCGCCCTCGCCTCGTCCGACGCCGTTCCGGCCCTCCGAAGGCTCGTCGGCGACGGCCCTGAGATCGTCGGGGGGATCGAAGGGCTCATCCGGGCGGCCGCTCATCCGGAGGCCGATCTGGTCGTGTCCGCGATCGTCGGGGCGGCAGGCCTAGTCCCGACGCTGGCCGCGATCCACGCCGGGAAGAACGTCGCCCTCGCGAACAAGGAGACGCTCGTCATGGCGGGAGAGATCGTCATGGCGGCCGCCCGCGCCCGGGGCATCCGGATCCTCCCGATCGACAGCGAACACTCGGCGATCTTCCAGGCGCTGGCCGGCCACAGGCCGGAGGACGTCTCCCGAATCATCCTCACCGCGTCCGGCGGCCCGTTCCGGGAGACGCCGATGGAGCACCTCCGCCGCGTCACGCCGCGCCAGGCCCTCCGCCATCCCACGTGGAAGATGGGAAACAAGATCACGATCGACTCGGCGACCCTCATGAACAAAGGCTTCGAGGTCATCGAGGCGCGATGGATCTTCGATCTCCCGCCGGAGCGGATCGACGTCCTCATCCACCCCCAGAGCATCGTTCACTCCCTCGTCGAGTTCACGGACGGCTCCGTCATCGCCCAGCTCGGCCCACCGGACATGCGCGGGCCGATCGGGTACGCCCTCGCGTACCCCGAGCGCCTGGACGCCCCGTTCTCGTCCCTCGATCTCACGAAGTCGGGTCCGCTCACGTTCGAGCC
>MHEK01000030.1:16896-18068 GCA_001803795.1 Nitrospirae bacterium RBG_16_64_22 | reverse complement strand
GCCTCGCGCGGGAGGCCCTCCAGGCCGGCGGGACCGCTCCGGCGATCTTGAACGCGGCCAACGAGGTCGCCGTCCGCTCCTTTCTGGCGGAGGAGATCTCCTTCCTGGACATTCCGCGCGTCATCGAAACCACACTCTCCCGCCACGACCACCGCGCCGCCTCGACAGTCGAGGATGTCCTTCACGCCGACCAGCGGGCCCGGACCGAGGCGAATCGATCGTCAAGGAGATCGGACAGTCGGTCGGACGTTGATTCTCCCGCTCTTTCGCCCTTCCCATTCACCGATTCACCCATTCACCGATTCACCCTTCTTTTCCCATTGAAACTGGGCGATCCCTCCCGGTAGACTACCTTCAGCCCCGCCATAGCGGGGCCTTTTGGTCCTTGCGCCCCTCGGAGGCTGGATGCTTACAACGATCGTCTCTTTCGTCATCGTCCTCGGAATACTCGTCTTCATCCACGAGCTCGGCCACTTCCTCATGGCCCGGCGGGCCGGCGTGGGCGTCGAGACGTTCTCCCTCGGCTTCGGCCCGAAGATCTTCTGCCGCAAGGTGGGCGAGACCGAATACTGCATCAGCGCCATCCCCCTCGGCGGATACGTCAAGATGGTCGGCCAGGACGACATGAAGGTCCAGGCCCCGGAAGATATCCCCGAAGAGGAACGCCGCCGCTCCTTCCTCCACAAGTCGGTGGGCAAGAGAAGCCTCATCATCCTGGCCGGCCCGGCGATGAACGTCGTCCTGGCCGTCGTCCTGATGCCGCTCGCGTACATGATCGGCGTCCAGATCCCCGCTTTCCTGGAGAGACCTCCCGTCATCGGCTGGGTGGAACCCGACACGGGGGCCGCCAAGGCGGGCCTCACGCCGGGGGACAGGGTCATAGCCATCGACGGGCAGGAAACGCGGACGTGGGAGACGCTCCGCGAGGCCGTGGCGACCAACCCCGGAAAGACGGCCGCCCTCGATATCGAGCGAAGCGGACAAAGACTCTCCCTCTCCCTTCCGATCGAGACCGTGGAGAAGGTCGGACTGGGCGACGCGGGTCTGATCCCGGAGGTCCCTCCCGTCGTGGGATCGATCATGCGCGGCTTCCCGGCGGAAGAAGCGGGCATCAAGCCCGGCGACCGGATCGTGAGCTTGAGCGGCACACCCGTCCGCCACTGGTATCAGAT
>MHEK01000030.1:0-16828 GCA_001803795.1 Nitrospirae bacterium RBG_16_64_22 | reverse complement strand
CTCACCATTACGCCGAAACCCCGGCCCGAGGCCGAGGTCCCGGCCTGGAAGAAGCCTTTCGCCCGGTTCTTCGCAAAGCCCAAGCCGGCCGCCGACAACGGGCCGATGATCGGCATCGGCCAGAAGGAAGAGACGGTCCTCAAGAAATACGGGCTCGCCGACGCCGTCGGGAAAGGGACGGAGCGGATCCTCTATCTCACGGGCCTCACGTTCTCGACAATCGGGAAACTTCTCTCGTTCGACCTTTCCCTCAAGGCGCTCGGCGGCCCGATCATGATCGCCCAGGTCACGGGGAGCGCGGCCCGTTCCGGAGCGGCCGACCTGATCCAGTTCATGTCGGCCATCTCCCTTCAACTGGGGATCCTGAACCTCCTTCCGATCCCCGTCCTGGACGGCGGCTGGCTCCTCTTTCTCCTGATCGAGTCGCTCAAGGGGAAGCCGATCTCGCGGCGGGCGATGGAGATCTCCCAGACCGTGGGATTCGCCCTCCTCATCATGCTCATCGTCGTGGTCTCATACCACGACGTTCTCCGCCTCCTCCTCCCGTGACGACGGACGTCCGTCCGACACCGCCTGCTCTTTCGCGCCCGCGCCGGAAGACGCGCGCCGTCCGCGTCGGGAGCGTCGTCGTCGGCGGAGACGCCCCCGTCTCCGTTCAGTCGATGACGACGACCGACACGCGGGACGCCCCGGCCACGGTCGCCGAGATCAGGCGGCTCGAAGAGGCGGGGTGCGAGATCGTCCGCGTCGCCGTGCCGGACCGGGAAGCGGCAGCCGTCTTGGGGGCGATCAAGCGGGAGATCGGCGTTCCGCTCATCGCCGACATCCATTTCGACTACCGCCTCGCCCTCATCGCCGCCGAGCAGGGCGTCGACTGCCTGCGGATCAACCCGGGGAACATCGGAGAGCGGCCGCGGATCGAGGCGGTCGTGAAGGCCGCCCGGGAGCGCGGAATCTCCATCCGGATCGGCGTCAACGCCGGCTCCCTCGAGGAGGACATCCTGGAGCGCCACGGATACCCCACAGCCGAAGGAATGGTGGAGAGCGCTCTCCGCCATATCCGGATACTGGAAGACCTGGACTTCTTCGACGTCAAGCTCTCCCTCAAGGCCTCCCATCCGCTCCTGGCCGTCCAGGCCTACCGCCTGATGGCCGAGCGGTGCGACTATCCCTTTCACCTGGGGATCACGGAGGCGGGCCCGCTCGTCCCGGGGACCGTGAAGTCCTCGATCGGCCTCGGCCTGCTGTTGGCCGAGGGGATCGGAGACACGATCCGCGTCTCTCTCACGGCTGACCCCGTGGAAGAGGTCAAGGTGGGCTTCGAGATCCTGAAGGCCCTTCGGCTCCGCCACCGGGGCGTGAACATCATCTCCTGCCCAACGTGCGGAAGGCTTGAAATCGACCTTTTCCGCCTCGCCGCGGAGATCGAGCGCCGCCTCGCCCACGTCACGGAGCCTCTCGACGTCGCCGTTCTCGGGTGCGTCGTGAACGGGATCGGCGAGGGGCGGGAAGCGGACTTCGGGATCGCCGGCGGGAAGGGCGTCGGACTCCTCTTCCGGAAGGGGGAGATCGTCCGGAAAGTGAAGGAAGCGGAACTCGGCGACGCTCTGGTTGACCTAGTGGAGTCGTCGCTCAGGCAGACGGCGATCACGCCCGCGGGATGAGTCCGGCTTCGTCCCGCGACTTTCAACCTTCAACTTTCGACGATGATTGTCAGGACTTGAACCCCATGAAGGTCGTCCTCGCCTCTCCCCGCGGCTTCTGCGCCGGCGTCGACCGGGCGATCGAGATCGTCGAGCGGGCCCTCGCGCTCCTCGGCCCGCCGATCTACGTCCGCCACGAGATCGTCCACAACCGCCACGTCGTCGAGGCCCTCCGGGAGCAGGGTGCCGTCTTCGTCGAGGATCTGGACGATGTCCCGGACGGCGCCACCGTTGTCTTCTCCGCCCACGGCGTCCCCCTCGCCGTGGAGGAGGAAGCCCGCCGGCGGGGCCTCAGGGTCTTCGATGCGACGTGTCCTCTCGTCACGAAGGTGCATGATGAGGCGAAGAAACGTTATTCCGAGGGAGACACGGTCATCCTGATCGGCCACGCGGGGCATCCGGAAGTCGTCGGCACGATGGGCCGCATACCGGGCGGCTGTCTCCTGGTCGGCTCTCCCGCCGAGGCGGAGACGGTCAGCGTCCCGGACCCGGAGAGAGTCGCCTACGTCACGCAGACTACTCTTTCGCTGGACGAGGCCGCCGGGATCGTCGCGATCCTCAAAAGCCGCTTCCCGGCCTTGAAGGCCCCTTCGAAGGACGATATCTGCTACGCCACGCAGAACCGCCAGAACGCCGTGAAGAAGCTGGAAGGAGAAGTGGACCTCCTCTTCGTCCTCGGCGCGCCGAACTCCTCCAACTCGAACCGCTTGCGGGAGATCGGGGAGAGGACCGGCATCCGTTCGCACTTGATTGAGTCGGCGGAAAACATCGACCCGCAGTGGCTCGGAGGAGCGAGGCGCGTGGGGATCACGGCCGGCGCATCCGCCCCGGAGCACCTCGTGCGGGAAGTCGTCGACAGGCTGAGGGAGTGTGGTATCATCGACGTGCGGGAGGAGCGCACGGTGATCGAATCGACGACGTTCGGCCTCCCGCGCGAGCTGACGGCGGCGTCCGCGGATGCGTTGACTCTCGTCCCTTCCCCCTCGAAGGTCCGAGATCCCGGTTCGGGAACCGGGGGGGAAGGATAGGATGGGGGTGGAGAAGGAATTGGAACCGCAGGAAACGACGAAGATCGCGGCCGCCTGTCCCGACTGCGGGGCGAAGCTCACGATCGACCCGAAGACCGGCGCCGTCCTCTGGCACGAGAGCAAGCAGGCCCCGAAGGAAAACCGGTCCATCAAGGAGATGATGGCCGACCTGGCCCAGAAACAGAAGGACGCCCAGGAGCGGGTGGAACGGGAAAAGGAAGTTCTCAAGGATCAGTCTCGGATCCTCGAGGAGCGCGTCAAGGAGGCGCTGAAGCGCGTCGACAAGGACGCCCCGCCCCCCGCCCGCCCGATCGACCTGGACTAGGTCCCGCGTCCGCCTTTCTCCTCTCCCCGATGGGGAGAGGGACGTGTGAGGGGAAAACGCCCATCTCCCCGATGCCATCAATCCGAATCACGGTCCCAACGCCGTCCCATCAGGCCCTTGTTCCCGTCACCGACAAGATCGCCCAGGCCGTGGGCCTCCTCGGAATCGAGGAGGGCGCCGTTCATCTCTTCGTCCTTCACACGACGTGCGGCCTTCTCATCAACGAGAACGCCGATCCCGACGTCGCCCGCGACATCCTGAGACGGCTGGAGGAAATGGTCCCGTGGCGGGACCCGAAAGACCGTCACGGCGAGGGGAACACGGCCGCGCACGTGAGAAGCAGTCTCGTCGGCTCTTCCCTCACGATCCCCGTCCAGGGAGGCTCGCTCGTCCTGGGCACCTGGCAGGGCGTCTTTCTCGCCGAGTTCGACGGCCCCCGCACGAGGCAGGTCGTCGTGACGGCGGTCTAGGCCCCCCCGCACGACCATTCATCGGCATCGCCCTTGATATACAATAGTGGGGTATGGTATATAAGAAACAAGGGAGGTTGACCCATGTCGCACACGATCCGCGAGAGGCAAAAGCTCCTCCACCGGGTCCGCCGGATCAAGGGACAGGTGGAGGGAATCGAGCGGGCGCTCGAAGGGGAGAAGGAGCCCTTCCACATCCTTCAGACGGTGGCCGCCTGCCGGGGAGCGCTGAGCGGCCTGATGGCCGAGATCATCGAGGGGCATGTGCGCCTTCACGTCCTCGGCGAGAAGCGAGCGCCGACGGCGGAACAAGCCGAGGCCGCCGAGGAGTTGATGGAAATCATCCGCGCCTTTCTGCGCTGACACGGAGGAGCCGCCATGAGCCACCACATCGCCGTAAAGGAACCGAACACAATGCTCAGAGCCCATCTGGCGCTGGGACTCATCCTTATCGCGGGAGGCGTGACGCTGGCGATCTGGCCGTCCGCCCTTCCCGCGGTGGGGCTCATTGCCGCCGCTTCGGTCGCGGTTCATTTGGGGGCGGCTGTACTCGTGTGGACGGGAATCTTATGGCTGCGGACACGCGCACGCCGGGACGCCCAAGCGGGTCAAGGCGCAACCATTCGGTGGGCGTTCCGCTACGACCTGTTGGTGTGGACACTGACTCTCGGCCGCGAGCGGACCATGCGTACAGCCACGCTGGAACGGGCCTGCGTCTCCACGGGCGAGCGCGTGCTGGATGTCGGTTGCGGCACGGGGACCCTGGCGATCGCCGCGAAAAGGCGTGTCGGGCCGCAAGGGATCGTCTGCGGCGTTGACACCTCGGCGGAGATGGCGGCCAGGGCAAAGCGCAAGGCTGTCAACGAGGGTATCGACGTCGTCTTCGACGTCGCGCCCGCGCAGGCGCTTCCGTTCCCGGACGGGGCCTTCGACGTCGTATTGTGCACTCTCGTGATGCACCACCTGTCGAAAGAAGGACGCCGGCAGGCGCTGGCGGAGATACGCCGCGTTCTAAAGCCGGGAGGACGCCTGCTCGTCGTCGATATCGCCGAAGGGCGCGGCGTTTGGGCGGCGCTCAATCCCGTACTCCTCCTCCACGGACATGACGAGAAGCACGTGCTTCTCGAATCGGAACAGGCCATGCGAAGGACGGGTTTCAGCGATGTCTCTGCGGGTCCGCTTGGCTTCGGGATTCTCGGCTTTACGCTCGGCCGCGCGAAAGAGCGCGATGCCTGAGCACAGGCCGCCGCACCCGCACGAGCATTTCGCGCACTTCCACGCGCCGCCCGACCCCGCGCTCCTGTCGACGGATGTCGGGATCCGCGCGGTCAGGCGCTCCCTTGCGATCCTCCTCGGCACGGCCGCCGTTCAGACCTTGGCCGTCGCCGTCTCCGGGAGCGTCGCCCTTCTTGCCGACACGATCCACAACACGGGGGACGCCCTCACGGCGATCCCCTTATGGTTGGCCTTTCGGATGGCCCGCCGGGAGCCGAACCGTTGGTTCAGCTACGGCTACGGACGCGTAGAGGACTTGGCGGGCCTGGCCGTCGTCGTCGTCATCGCCGCAAGCGCCCTCCTGGCCGCCTATGAATCCGTCCTCCGTTTCCTGGAACCGAGGGAGATCTCCCATCTCGGGATCGTCGCCGCGGCCGCCCTCGTCGGATTCGCCGGAAACGAAGCGGCCGCGCGGATCCGGATCAAGGCCGGCCGTCGCATCGCCAGCGCCGCGCTTATCGCCGACGGCCAGCACGCGCGCGTGGATGCCCTGACCAGCCTCTCGGTCCTTTTCGGCGCCGCCGGCGTATGGCTTGGGTTCCCCCAAACCGATCCCATCATCGGGCTCGGCATCACCGGCGTCATCTGTGTCATCGCGTGGACGGCGGGCCGCGCGGTCATCGGGCGGCTCATCGATGAGACGGACCCTCACGTCGCGGAGGAGATCCGCCTGGCGACCAACTCCGTCCCGGACGTCCAGGCGGTTACCGACGTCCGCGTCCGGTGGATGGGACACCGTCTCGAAGCGGAAGTCTCCATCGCCGTCGATCCGAGCCTCACGGTGCAAGAGGGGCACGCCGGCGCCCTGGACGTGCGACACCACCTCCTCCACCACCTCCCCCATCTCCACTACGTGACGATTCATGTCGACCCGGCCGACGCGCCGGGCCTCGCCCATCACCGAATCATATCCCACGCCCACGACGGCCTCCCGGCTCATTCACACTAGTGCTTGCCCAACGAAGCAACAAAGAGAGAGAAAGTCCTGGCGCGTCTTTCCACTTCGACAATCTCGGAAAGGACCTCGGCGGCAATTGGGCGCTTATGCTCAGGAGCAACGGTCAGGGGGTGCGCGATCAAGGGGCGCTTGACAGGCGAAGGGTGAGTTGGTAGAACGAGGCCGCGACTTGCCGTTTTTCAAAGGAGAATTGATGTCCAAGCGCGCAATGATAACGGGGATCACCGGCCAGGACGGATCATATCTGGCGGAGCTCCTTCTGTCCAAGGGGTACGAAGTCTACGGACTGGTCCGCCGGGCCTCGACGTTCAACACGGAGCGGATCGACCATCTGCGGCGGGACCCGCACGATCCCGCGAACCCTCTCAAGCTCGTCTACGGAGACCTGTCGGACGCCTCGTCGCTGGCCCGCCTGCTCCGCACGGTGGAGCCCGGCGAGATCTACAACCTCGCCGCGCAGAGCCACGTCCGCGTCTCGTTCGACGTGCCGGAATACACGGCCGACGTGACGGCAATGGGCGCCGTGCGCCTGCTGGAAGCGATCCGGGAGGTGGGGCGGGACGTCCGCTACTATCAGGCCTCTTCCTCTGAGATGTACGGGAAGGTCCATGAGGTCCCGCAGACGGAGACGACGCCCTTCTATCCTCGCTCGCCTTACGCCGTGGCCAAGGTCTTCGCCTACTGGATGACGGTCAACTACCGCGAGGCTTACGGGATGTACGCCTGTAACGGCATCCTCTTCAACCACGAATCGCCCCGGCGCGGGGAGAACTTCGTCACGCGGAAGATCACCAGGGCCGTGGCCCGGATCGCGGAAGGAAAGCAGACCGAGCTGTACCTTGGGAACCTGGACGCCAAGCGCGACTGGGGATACGCGGGCGACTACGTCGAGGCGATGTGGCTCATGCTCCAGCAGGACAAGCCGGACGACTACGTGATCGCGACGGGTGAGACGCACTCCGTCCGGGAGTTCCTGGACGAGGCGTTCGGCTGTGTGGGGCTCGACTGGGAGAAGCACGTCAAGATCGACCCCCGCTACTTCCGCCCGACGGAAGTCGACCTCCTGATCGGCGATCCTTCGAAGGCGCGCGAAGGGCTCGGCTGGAAGCCGCGTGTGACGTTCAAGGAACTCGTGCGGATGATGGTGGAAGCCGATCTCGCGGCGGTGAGGGGAGAAGAAAAAGCGGCGAGACGGTGAATGGGTGAATCGGTGAATCACCCTCCGGAAGAAGGCGAGGGCAAGATCTCCGAGCCTAGAGTGGGATTCTCTTTTCGCGCGCCGTGTGGGTGAGGACGACGATGGCGTTGGCGAGACGCTGGAGGCGCACGGCCCGCTTTCGAATCTCGCCGACGGCGTGCGCGGGAGGCTGTTCTCCGCGGATCTCCTTTTGGAGCTTGAGGAAGTTGATGTGGAGATCTTTGTACGCCTCTGGGTCGAACTTCTTGAGGACGAGAGGAGTCACGAAGAAGTAACCTTCGGCGACGTCCCTGGCGATTGCCCCGAGGCTTTTCCCGCGTAACGTGACCTCTGCCAATTCGCTCTCCCTCTCGCGCCGCGAACTTTGATTCGATCTTAGGAGGCCCCTCTCCGATTGTCAAGGATGCAGTCCCAAAGGTTCAAGTCGGCCGGCTGGTTCACGCCCGACGGTCCCCTTTCGCAGGCCCTGCCGAGCTTCGAGGAGCGGGCCGGTCAGGCCGACATGGCGGCCGCGGTCGAAACGGCGCTCCGCGACGGGCGGATCCTTCTGGCTGAGGCGGGTACGGGTACGGGCAAGACCATCGCCTACCTTCTGCCAGTTCTTCTCTCAGGCCTCAAGACGGTCGTCTCCACCGGCACCAAGACCCTCCAGGACCAGATCCTCAAGAAAGACCTTCCCGCTCTTGTTCCGCTCCTTCCGGAGCCGGTCCGCGCGGCCGGACTGAAGGGGAAGGCCAACTATCTCTGCCTCCGGCGCCTTGGCGACCTGGAGCCCGAGCTTGCCGCGGGGGGCGGGACCTTCGAAGCGCACCTCCGCGGATGGGCCCGGTCGACCGAGACGGGCGACAGGGCCGAGCTCGAAGACCTCCCCGACCCGTCGCCCCTGTGGGAGAGGGTGAACGTTCCCGGTGACGCCTGCCTGGGCGGGAAGTGTCCGGACTTCGACGACTGCTTCCTGACGCGCGCCCGGCGCGAAGCGGCCGCGGCCGACCTGGTCATCGTCAACCATCACCTCTACCTGGCGGATCTCGCCGTCCGCGAATCGGGGTACGGCGCGGTCATCCCGCCGCATGAGGCCGTTGTCTTCGACGAGGCCCACGGTCTGGAGGACGCCGCCACCGACTACTTCGGCTTTGCCGCGACGCCCCGAAGGTTCGAGGACCTTGCCCGAGACGCGGCCCACTTCCTGTCGGCGGCCCGGCTCTCCTCCGCTCCCGCGAACCGTCTCCTGGGAGGGCTGGCGGACGCCACGCGGAGCTTCTTTTCCTTCCTCGCGTCCGAAGGGCACCCCCCGCGCCTGACGCCCGCCGCCGTTCCCGTCGAGATGCGGACGAGAGGCGACGAACTAGCGGCGTTGACGAGGAATCTCGTCTCGATGATCGGGCGGCCCGAAGGCGCCAGGGATGAGGCGGAGAGCCTGGCCCGCCGCGGCGAGCGGCTCGCCAAGGACCTCGCGGCGCTCGTCCGGGCGGACGATCCGGCCTATGTTTTCTGGATCGACAGGAAGGGAAGGCCGGCGCTCCGCGCCTCTCCGATCGATGTCTCGTCGATTCTCGGCGAACGGATCTTTTCGGGAGACCGCCCTGTCGTCCTTACCTCGGCGACGCTCGCCGTCGCCGGGAGGATGGACCTCTTGCGGGCCCGGCTGGGGATCGGCGAGGCCGAGGAGGTCGTCATCGCGTCGCCTTTCGACTACCCGACACAGGCGCTCCTCTACGTTCCCGTGAACCTACCAGACCCGAGAGAGCCGGAGTTCGCCGCGCGCGCGGCAGAGGAGATCCTCGCCGTCCTGGATCGCTCCCGCGGGCGGGCGCTCGTCCTCTTCACGAGCCATCAGAATCTGGCCGATATCGGGAACCGCATCGCGGGGAGGGTCCGGTTCCCGCTCCTTCGCCAGGGCGAACAGCCGCGCGAGACCCTCCTTGTCCGCTTCCGGAAGGAAGTCGACTCCGTTCTGCTTGCGACGGGGAGTTTCTGGGAAGGCGTGGACGTTCCCGGCGAAGCCCTCTCCTGCGTGATCGTGGACCGCCTGCCGTTCGACTCCCCCGGCGATCCGGTCTTCGCCGCTCGGATCGACCGCATCCGGGAGGCAGGGGATGATCCCTTTCTCGCCTACCAGGTCCCGCAGGCCGCGATCGCGCTGCGGCAGGGGCTCGGAAGATTGATCCGATCGAACGGGGATAGAGGCGTGCTCGTCGTCCTCGATCGCCGGCTCGCCACCAAGTCGTACGGCCGGATCTTCCGGAGGGCCCTTCCGCCCTGTCCTTTCACGACGCGAATCGAGGACGTGGAGAAGTTCTTCGGTGAAGGGGTGAATGGGTGAATCGGGGAATCGGGGACAAAGCAGGGGCGCCCCGGATCATCCGGGGCGCCCCTTCGCGTTCGAGCAGGCGTTCGGCTACCTCTTCGCGAGAACGGCGTCCTTGCAAGCCTTGGCTACGCGGAACTTGACGACCTTCTTGGCCGGGATCTTGATCGACTCGCCCGTGGCGGGGTTCCGGCCCATCCGGGCCTTGCGGTTCACCAGGACGAGCTTTCCGATTCCCGGGAGGGTGAACGTGTTCTTGGCTTCCTTGTGGGCGAGGGCGGCGATTTCGTCCAGGAGACCGACAGCGGCCTTCTTGGTGAGGCCGGCTTTCTTGGCGAGATGGTCAGCAATCGCGGACTTGGTCATTGGCTTTGCCATGGTCTCTCCTTTTCCTTGGGTTTAGGTCCGATACCTTCCTAAGCGCCGGGCCAGGGGGTCGACACTGATCACGAAAAACCGGATCCTAATTTCTTCGAGGTTCTGTCCTTCCCGTCTGCCGGGAGGAGGGTTCGGGCGTTTTCACTGCGGTCTCACCACGCTCGGAACGGAGGCCTTTGCCTGAATCTTTCGAAACATCACCGCCTTTCTTCCGGAGGGTGAAGGATCTCCATTAAGAAGAACCGGAGGTATTCGACCTTCTTCCGGCCCGGGAGCCGAGGGATACCCGCCGTTTCTCGAATCATTCCCTGAAAAACCGGTGCAAACTTACCGGTCTCTTCCGCCGTTGTCAAGCGAAGAAGCGAGAAACGTCCCAATTAATAGGGCGATCGAGCGAGCGCGATGGAAACTATCCTGATCGGGAGAAGGCGGGGTGTCATTGGAGAGCGGGTGAATCGGTGAATGGGTGAATCGGTGAATGAGTTGATGGGGCGGGGAAAAAGGCGTCTCCTCCCTGGCGGGCGAGCGGCCGGTTGTTCCACTAGGCCAGCGGGCCGGTCGTCTCCTCGACGTCGGTGACTATCCGCCGCAGGCGGATAATCTCGGCGATCTTCGAGATGTCCGTGGACATGGCCCGGTCCTTCTTGAGGGTCGGGACGTATTCTCGGACCGATTCGTACGCGGCCTGCCCGGCCGGCGAAAGGTTCGAGGTCCCCCGGATGTCGGCCGCCTGGCAGGCCGCGAGAAGCTCGATCGCGAGGATGTACTCTGCGTGCTTGAGGATCCGGGACGCCTTGCGGGCCGCGATGAGGCCCATGCTGACGATGTCCTGGTTCCCGCCGTTCGACGGGATCGACTGGATCGACGCAGGCATGCAGAGCGTCCGGTTCTCGGCCACGAGGGAGGTCGCGGTATACTGGACCCCCGCGAAACCGCAGAAGAGGCCGGCCGGCCCCGGAACGAGGAAAGGCGGAAGTCCCTCGTTGTGGTTCTTGTCGAGCATCCGGTCGAGGCGCCGCTCGGAGATGACCCCGACCTGGGTCAGGGCGATGGCGAGCGTATCCAGGGGAATCGCGACGGTCTGGCCGTGGAAGTTGCCGCCGTGGAAGACGTCGGCCTCCTCCGGGAAGATGAGCGGGTTGTCCGTGGCCGAGTTCATCTCGATCTCGATGGCTCGCCGCGCATATTCGACCGCGTCCCGGATGGCCCCCATCACCTGAGGGACGCACCGGAGCGTGTAGGCGTTCTGGAGGGCCGCATCGACCTGCGTCACGGAGCCGTTGAGAGAAGGCTCGAGCGCTTTCTCGATCTCTTCCTGGGACCGCGTCAGCCGGCTGCCGGCGAGGAGAGTCCGCATGTTCCGCGCAGACGCCATCTGCCCCGGGTGAGGCTTCACGGCGTGGCCGATCTCGTCGAACGGCTTCGTCGAAGCGTGGAGCACTTCGGCCGCGAGGGCCGCCGCGATCTCCGCCGTCTTGATGAGCGTGTCCGCGTCGTGGATCAGAAGGGCTCCCACGGCGCTCATGACGGACGTCCCGTTGATGAGGGCCAGCCCTTCCTTATAGCCAAGGTCGAGCTTGCGGATCCTCGCCCGGTGGAGGGCCTCGCTTCCGGGAAGGACTTCCCCCTTGTACTCGGCGAACCATTCGCCGCACGCCACGAGGGCGGCGTGCGCCAGTGGGGAGAGGTCGCCGGAGGCCCCCACGGACCCGAGTTCCGGGATCTGGGGATGGACCTTCTCGTTGAGCATGCCCAGGAGAGTCTTGACCGTCTCGACCCGCACGCCCGAATAGCCCTTGGAGAGGCAGTTGAGACGGAGAAGGAGGACGCCCCGGACGACTTCCCGCGGGAACGCGTCTCCGACGTTCGCCGCGTGCGACCGGATCAGGTTCTCCTGCAGTTCCGTCTCGCAGTCGGGGGGGATGAGCCACTGGACCATCTCGCCGAACCCGGTCGTGACGCCGTAGATCACCTTCCCGGACCTGCCCCAGAGGTCGACCATGTGACGGGACCGTCCGATGGCTTCCATGCTTTCGGGACCGATGTCGACGGGAAGATCCTGGCGGGAAACGGCGACGAGTTCGCCGATGGTCAGGCTTGAGCCTGTGAGGACAACTGTCCGGGGGCCGGCCCCGGTCTTGAGAGGCTTCACTCAAAACCCTCCAGCGGAACGCACGATATTTTACAAGTGAATCTGGGTGTTTATGGGTTGTCGCGCCCGCCGGATATGCACTTGCGACCTTGGGCCAACCCAAGTAAAGTCTACTCAAGAAGTCCGGCGGAGTCAACAGCGAGAAAAATCTTGCCGCCCGATCCCAGGGCGGGCATCATGGAAACGGCAGTGATGAACCCCTTGACCTCTAACCCACAGCGGCTCGTTTCGCCTCCGTGCGGCGGAATCTCGATCCCGGAGGAGGCTCTTTCCGGACCCGAGCTCGAATCGCTCCAGTCCACCCTTCTTCGCGAGGCCGTTGCCTTCGCCCGGCGCCGGTCTCCCTTCTACATGGCGCATTTTCCCCGCTTTGACGATCCAGACTCGCCCTCCTGGGGACTCCCGGAGTTCCGGACCCTCCCCACGACGGGAAAAGACGACCTGGTGCGTTTCAACCCGGATTTCCTGGCCGTGGACCGTTCCCACGTGGCCGACATCGTCGCCACTTCGGGGACGACGGGCCGCCCCATCCAGTTCTTTCTGACGGCGCGGGACATCGAGCGACTCGCCGAGAACGAACGGCAGTCGTTCCTTTGCGCGGGGGTCCGGCCGGGCGAGACGTACCACCTGGCCGTCTCGCTCGACAACATGTTCGTCGCCGGTCTCGCGTATTTCTCCGGGCTCGTCCGGATCGGGGCCGCGGCCGTCCGGCAGGGACCGGGGAACCCACTCCGCCACGTCCAACTCCTCAGGGAGATCCGGCCGGCGGGGATCGTATGCGTTCCTTCCTTCATGCTGGAACTCGCCCGGGTGGCGGAACGGGAGGGGATCGACCCCGCGTCCCTGGGCCTCAAGCGGGGGATCTTCGTCGGCGAGACGATCCGGAACGGAGATTTCTCCCCAAACGCCCTGGGCCGGCGGATCGCCGCCGACTGGGGAATCCGGCTTCACTCCTCGTACGGGGCCACGGAGATCTGCACGTCTCTCACGGAATGCGGGCACGGACGCGGCGGCCACCTCCATCCCACGCTGATGTACGCCGAGATCCTGGACGAGCGGGGGCGGCCCCTGCCGCCGGGGGAAGCGGGCGAACTGGTCGTAACAACGTTCGGCGTCGAGGCGATGCCGCTCGTGCGCTACCGGACCGGCGACGTCTCCTTCTTCGAGACCGACCCGTGTCCGTGCGGCCGGACGACGCCGCGGCTCGGTCCGATCCTGGGTCGGCAAACGCAGATGATCAAGCTGAAAGGAGCCCAGATCTACCCGGGCCAGGTGGAGGACTGCATCCGCGAGATGCCGGAAGTCTTGAACTATCAGATCGAAGCCTACACGGGGGATGACTACGCGGACCGCCTGCGGGTCTTCGTCGGCGCCGCCCCCGGCTCCGACGGGATCGTCGACCTGCTCCGGGAAAAGGTGCGGGCCCGCGCGCGCGTGACGCCGGAGTTCGTCGTTCTGTCCCCCGATGCGGTGCAGGAGCGCCTCTTCGCCGGCGGGAGCCGGAAGGCGCGTCGGTTCGTCGATCATCGCCGCGCCCCAGCCTGATGGAAGATTCAACCTCGCTTGTTGAAGTCCCCTGCAACCTCTGCGGTTCCACGTCAGCCTCGCTCATCGCCGTCCAGTCCGGCTGGCGGATGATGGAATGCGCCCGCTGCGGACTGGCCTACGTGAATCCGCGGCCGGACGAAGCCGGCCTTCGCCGGCACTACCAGACCTATCGTCCGCCCGGAACCGAAACGGCCGCCGACTGGGAAAAGATGATGGCCCCCCTGTTCGACGACACGGTCCGGCGGATCGCCCGGCTTGTTCCGCCCGGATCTGGAGGAGAGAAACCCCAGCGGCTTCTCGACGCGGGGTGCGCCCACGGCGGGTTCCTGGCCCGCATGACCGAAAGGGGCTGGGACGCGGAGGGGATCGATCTCTCCGCCGGCTCGGTCTCAGCCGCTCGGGCTCGCGGCCTGAGCGTCCGCGAATCGACCCTCGAGGAAGCCCGGTTTCCCGGCGCCTCGTTCGACGTCGTGACGGCCTTCTACATCCTCGAACACGTGACGGATCCGGCCGGATTTCTGCGGGAAGTCCGGCGAATCCTCTCGCCCGGGGGCCTGGCCGTCATCCGGGTCCCTCACACGACGCCTCTCGTCCGCGTCCTCGGCTTCCTGAGGATCCCCAACGCGCTCTACGACATGCCGTCCCATCTCTTCGACTTCTCGCCGGGCGTGTTGAGGCGGATGCTGGAAGAAACCGGCTTCGAGATCGTGGAGACGACGCCCCAAAGACCGACAGTACGCCCTCGTCTCGGCGATCGCTGGATTACGTACGCCGGGTTCGCGGCGGCGATGGCCGTCCACACACTCTCGAACGGCAGGCGGCATTCCCCGGGGGTCTCGACGACGACGTTCGCAAGAAGAAGGGATTAGGGATTAGGGATTAGGGGGCAAGAATTAGGGTGGGGAGGAGACGGCGTCTTTTCCCTTCCCCTTCAGGGGGAAGGTCAGGATGGGGGTGGGGTTTGTCCCGAGGGCAACCCCATCCCCACCCCAGCCCTCCCCTTGAAGGGGAGGGAGTGACCATGAGATCCTCGTTCAGTGTCTGAAATCTGAAGTTCTCACAGATCAATCCCTAGTTCCGCCTTCACTACGGCGGTGAGACGCCAAACGGGGAATCGCCGGCCATTCGCGTGATGCGGGGCGGGTCCGCCCGGGCGATCGTCCAGACGGCGGTTCCCTTTCGTTCGAGCGGAGATCCCTTGGAGGGCGTCAGCGTGACGGTCCAGTGAAGGGTCACGCTCGATTCGGCGTCGGTCATCCGCACCCAGCGGACCTCGAAATCGATACTCCCCTTCTCGTGGCGCTCCAGGTCCCGCTTGAGACCGGGCCGGAGGGTCGGGTCCGCCTTGTCCGCGTCGGCCGGGAGCCGGGCGAGAAGAGCGTCGATCCGGCGCTCCCGGTAGTCCGCGGAGATGTCGTTCAGCACTCTCCGGACGGAGGCCAGGCGCTCCATGTCGGCCGTCGGCTTCACGGCCTCGGGACCGCAGGAGGAGGCGGCCGCCGCGAGAGCCAGCAGCATGGCCAGAGCCGGGGTCTTCTTCATCTTTGCGGCGCCTTCTTCTCGGGGGGCTTCTTCTTCGCCGGCCTCTTGGGTTCGGTCTTCGCGGGCGTTTTCGCCGCTTTCTCCGCTTTGAGCCGCGCGGCTTCGAGAATCTGGACCTGCTTCTTGAGTTGGTCCCGTTCCGCTTCGACCTGCTCAATCTGCTTTCGAAGGAAGTCCCGCTCCTTCTTGAGGCCGGAGACGAGCTCGGCCAGCTCGGCGTTCTCGACGTTCGTCTTCACGGCATAACCGACCGCCCCGACGGCGGCGAGAAGGCCCGCCAGGACGATCGCGAGGATGGCTACGGTGCGGGCGCGGCTCCGTTCCACCCGGTCGATGTCGTGCGGAAGGCCCATGGCGTCAGTCTTCCTCCGTATGGCGGCTCACTTCGAAACGCAGGATCTCGGCCGGTTCGTTCTCTCCGATCCCGGCTTTCCGGCGCGCGATGGATATCTGGAGATCGGCCGAATCAATCCCTTCCAGGTCCGGAAGGAGCAGGCCCGTCCGGTGGCCGGATCGGACGATGACGCCGTACCGGCGGGGATCCAGGCTCCCGAGATCCGCGACGGGTTCGGGGTTCGAAAGGACGTCGACGGAGATCCGGAGCGCGTCGGCTTCCTCCGGCTGCACCGGGGCGAAGCGCGGATCGCGCGTCGCCGCGCTCACGGCGTTCGAGATGACCTCGCGGGCCACGTTCTCCTCGCGCGGGATCGCCGTCCCCATACAACCGCGGAGCTCGCCGTTCTTTTTCAGGGAAACGAAGACCCCTGCCCGCGCGATCATTTCGGGGGGAAGGGGATCGGGCGGATCGGGGAGCCCGCCCGTGCGGACGTATTGAACAATGGTCTTCCGGGCGAGGGCGACGAGCCCGTCCATGGTAGAATCACCAGTCCCGCCCGATCACGTACTCCGCGACGGCGCTCAGCGACTCCCGGTTCTCGGAAGGGGGGAAAACGGCCAGGGCGTCCTTCGCCTCGGCCACGCTCCGGCGCGCCTTTTCGAGAACGTAGTCCATCGATCCGTGCCTCCGCATGAGCGTTCCCACGGACGAGAGCCGGCCCTGGGCCGAGTCGGGATCGTCGAACAGCGCCTTGACCGCGGCGGTTTCTTCCGGGGACGAGCGGGCGACCAGATGGATTAGCGGAAGGGTGACCTTCCCCTCCATGATATCCTTTCCGAGCGCTTTCCCGAACTTCTCCGAATCGGCCATGTAGTCGAGGACGTCGTCGGCGAGCTGGAACGCGAGGCCGATCTTTCGGCCGAACGCCGCCAGCGCCTCCTCCTGAGCGCCGTCCGCGCCCCCGAGGATCGCCCCCAGGCGGCAGGAAGCCGAGATCAGGGCCGCCGTCTTGGCATCGACGATCTTGAAGTAGTCTTCCTCGGAGAGCCCCAGGTCGGCCACGCGCAGGAGCTCCATCACCTCGCCCTCGGACATGGTCGTGGTGGCCTCGGCGAGCGTGTCCATGACGCGCTGGTTCTTGAGCCCGACGGCGAGGAGCAAGGCCTTGGAATAGAGGTAGTCGCCGACGAGGATCGAGGCGGGGTTTCCCCAGATGGTATGGGCCACGGCCCGTCCCCTTCGAACCGACGCCTCGTCGACGACGTCGTCATGGAGAAGAGAAGCCGTGTGGATGAACTCGACGACGGACCCCAGGAGGACGGCGGCCGGGCCGTTGTACCCGCAGAGTCGGGCCGAAAGAACGACGAGCAGGGGGCGAAGGCGTTTTCCTCCGCCTTGAAGGATGTATCCGCCCACTTGCCCGATCAGCGGGACTCGGGTCGAGAGGAAGCCGGTCATCTGCTCTTCGACGCGGCGGAGATCCTCGCGGTGGCGGGTCCAGACGTCTTGGATGGTAATCGCGGTAGCCATGGAGTCGTAAGGGCATGATAGGTAGAGGGCCCCGGTTTTGTCAAGACGAAGGGCGCAGACGAAGGGCGCCAGACGA
>MHEK01000029.1 GCA_001803795.1 Nitrospirae bacterium RBG_16_64_22 | reverse complement strand
GCCGCGGCGTACTGCACGAGTGCGTCGAGACCACGCGGGCGCACGCGCCTTGCTTTTTCATCCGCTGAACCCGATCCGCCAATCCGTGTATCCATGATCGACCTCTCCTCGGCGTCAGTCCCTTGTCACCGTGCGGCCTTCTTCATATCAGGATCGGCCCAGGTCTTCCGTGACGCGCGTCACGCGCCAACAAAGAAACGGCGGGCCGGGCCGATCCGCAAGGACAGCGAGCTTGCGGGCGGTTTTTCCGTTCCGCACGTTCGCCGCCTGATCGGAAAAAGAATCCCAACCGGCAAGAGCAACCTCGGTGCCATTCCACCGTCATGGCGCAATGACCGGATTTCCCAAGCGAATCCGGATTCCAGACGTTGCCGGATATCCCGCCGCGTATTGGAAAGAGAACCACCCACCGGCCGGATCGTCGCCTTTTCGCGACGGGGAACGCACATGCCATCTCAGAACAATCCCAGCATTCTTTCCCGATTCCCCCCACTTCCGAAATGGCTGGAAACACGCGCTCGATCTGTCAATTTCACCGGAACCGTGCTAGTATCGAACCACGTTCACGTCCAGCACCCCCTCTCCAGCGCCGTGACGGACCGAGACCCGAGTCCTTTAGCGGGCCGCAATCAGGCCGATTCGAGGCGGTGGAGATGCCATGATCCCCCCAATCGTCTTTCTCCTCTCGATCACCCTTCAACTGTCGGCCGCCGTCTACGCCTTCCGCCTGGCCGGGGCGCCCAAGCAGAAGACGGCGTGGATGCTGATCGCCCTGGCCCTTGCCTTGATGGCCGGCCGCCGCGTCATGACCTTCGCCTCCATGATCCTCGCCGGTGCGGAGATTCCCTTCGACGCACCCGAGATCGTCGCGCTCGCCGTCTCCGGCTTGATGTTGGCCGGCGTCATCCGGATGGGAAGTTACTTCCAGTCTGTCGTGTCGACCGAAGAGGCGATGCGAAAAAGGGAGGAGATCCTCTCCACTGGTCAGCGGATCGCCCACATGGGAAGCTGGGAGTGGAACATCGAGAAGGATGAAATCGTCTGGTCCGAAGAAATCTACCGGATCTTCGGGCTCTCGCGGGACCGGTTCGACGGAACGTACGAGGGATTCCTCGCGTGCGTCCACGCGGAAGACCGGGAGTTCGTGAGAAGGGAGGTCACCGCGGCCCTGCTCGAGGGAAAACTCTTCTCGATCGACTATAGGATTGTCCAGCCGGACAAGGCAGAGCGGCGGATCTTCGCGCAAGGCGAAGTCTCGCGTGGCGCAAACGGAAAACCGGTCCGGATGGCGGGAACGGTCCTGGACATCACGGAGCGGAGGCAGGCTGAAGAGGGCCTCAAGGCCCGCGCCCGCCAGCAGAGGGCCGCGGCGGAGCTCGGCCGGGCGGCCCTTCGCGGCATGGACCTCCCGTCACTCATGAACGAGGCCGTCTCGCTCGCGGCTAGGACGCTCGACGTGGAATACGCCAAGGTCCTCGAACTCCTCCCGGGGGGCGATTCGCTCAAGCTCGTTGCCGGCGTCGGATGGAAGCCGGGGCTGGTCGGACACGCGCTCGTTCCCGCCGGGAAAGACTCGCAGGCCGGATACACGCTCCTTTCCGACGAGCCCGTGATCGTGGAAGACCTGCGGACGGAGAGCCGCTTTTCCGGCCCTCTCCTTCTCCACGACCACGGCGTGATCAGCGGAATGAGCGTCATCATTGGCGGCGCAGACGGCGCATTCGGCGTCTTCGGCGTCCACACCAGGCGGCATCGGGTCTTCACGGAGGACGATGTCCACTCCCTCGAGACGATCGCAAACGTCCTGGCCGACGCCATCCGCCAACAGCGGACCCAGTATTCCCTTCGTGAAGGCGAAGAGAACTTCCGGATGCTGGTGGAGAACGCCAATGACGGAATCATGATCGCGGGGAGCCGGGGAACGCACCTCTTCGCCAACCGGCGGGCCGCCGAGATCACGGGATACACGACCGACGAACTCCTCAAGACGACGATCAAGGACTTGGCCCACCCGGACGAGCTTCCGAAGATCATGGAGCGCTTCGTCATGAGGATGGCCAAGCAGGACGCCCCCCGGCAGTATGAAACGATGATCCGCCGGAAGAACGGAGAGAGCCTGCCCATCGAGATCACGGCGTCCCGGACCACCTGGAAGGGACAACCGGCCGTCATCGTCGTATTCCGGGACATCGCCGAAAGACTTAGGCTTGAGGAAGAACGGCTAAAGACGAGCAAGCTGGAGTCCCTGGGGACCCTGGCCGGGGGTATCGCCCACGATTTCAACAATATCCTGACGGGCGTCCTCGCGAACGTCTCCCTGGCCAACCTCCATGTCCCCGCGGACGGCAAGGCCCGTCATCTTCTCGCGCAGGCCGAAAAAGCCACGCTGAGGGCCAGGGACCTTACGCACCAACTTCTCACGTTCGCCAGGGGAGGCGTCCCCGTCAAGAAGGTATTTTCGATCGCGAAGCGCCTGGAAGAATGGGTGACCTTCGCCCTCCGCGGATCGGGCACGAAGGCCGAGATCGATCCCGGGAACGATCTCTGGGTGGTCGAGGCGGACGAGGGGCAGATCAGCCAGGTGATCCAGAACGTCGTCATCAACGCGGACCAGGCGATGCCGAACGGCGGGACCGTCCGCATCCGCGCGTCGAACGCGCTGATCGGCAGCGGAACCGATCTTCCCCTCGCGCCCGGAAAATACGTGCGCCTCTGCGTCGTCGACGAGGGAATCGGGATCCCCCCGGAACACCTTCCGAGAATCTTCGATCCGTACTTCACGACGAAGCAGAGAGGAAGCGGCTTGGGGCTGGCCACGGCCTTTTCGATCGTCCGGAACCATGAGGGACACATCCGCGTCGAGTCGGCGCTCGGCTCTGGCACGACGATCGAGATCTATCTCCCGGCCTGGGACGGGCCGCTCACCGAGACTCCCTGTTCCGAAGAGACGCTGTACAAGGGAAGCGGGCGAATCCTGGTCATGGACGACGAGGAGGCTGTCCGGGAGTCGGCCGGAGAGATCCTGCGGCACATCGGGTACGATGCATCGTTCGCCCGGGACGGAGCGGAAGCGGTCGATCTCTACCGAAGGGCCAGGGAATCGGGTGCCCCGTTCGACGCCGTGATCGTGGACCTGACCGTTCCGGGAGGCATGGGAGGGAAGGAAGCCGTCCAGCAGATCGCCGCCGTCGATCCCGGCGTGAAAGCCGTCGTCTCGAGCGGATACGCCAACGACCCGGTCATGGCCGACTACGGGGCACACGGCTTCTCGGCCGTCATCACCAAGCCCTACGCGACCCGCGAAATGGGAAAGGTTCTCCGGAATCTGCTGGGAAACGGAAGCGAACCCGGCCCCTCCTCGAACCTCTGAACCGCAAAATGCGCCGCAATCGCCTTAGCAGGTTGCGGAAAAACTCTTTTTCCGTCATTCCCGAGGTTCTTATCGGGAATCCAGTGCTTGTGAATTCAACGACTTCTGGATTCCCGCTTTCGCGGGAATGACGGTTTCTGGGACCAATTGGCCCTTTTCCCGCAGCCTGTTACCGGCCGACGCTCATCGGTTTTATCCCCAGACGGTCGAGAAACGCTTCGTCCCCCGGAACGACCACGACCGGGCAGGGAAGCGAGCGGTTCACGGCGGCCACGACCTTCTGCGTCACCGACCCGAGAAGTTTCCGCTGGGTCACATTCTTGCCCGACGCGCCCATCACGACCATGACGACGTCAGGGTCCTCCTGAGCCGCCTTCACGATCTCTTCGTCCGGATACCCTTCCCTCGCGGCGGTCGCGGCTTCGATCCCGTACTCGGCGGCGATGGCGCGCGCCTCGCCGAGAACCCGTTCCGCCTCCTCGCGCAATTCCTCCTCCATCTTCTCGTGCGCCGCGATCCACTGCGAGAAACGGGGAGTGTTGATCACCCGAAGGGCGAGAATGGAGGCCCCGCACGTCCGGCACTGGCCGGCCGCGTACCTGAGCGCCAGTTTGGACGGAGCCGAGCCGTCCACGGCCACGAGAATCTTCCGCCCGCTCAATGCGCTCCCCCTTCCCGAAAGAGAAGCCCGGCGCCGAACCCCGACAGAAGCGCCACGCCGACCGCGAGAAAACCGTACAGTGCCGGATGGGCAAAGGCGAGGTCCGTGAGCCACCGCTCAAGGCCGACCTTCTCGATGCGGACGAAATCCCGGTCCTTCGCGACGACCCGCCCGTTGCGGACCGCGAGGATCTCGAAGAGGAGGTCCCCCGGAGGAACTTTCGACGAGATCGGCACGGTCAGCTTGAAGACCTTTCCTTTCTTCGTCTCCACCGCCCCCTCGTGCACGGCGTAGAGCCCCTCCTTTTCCTTCAGCCGGACGAACCCATCCGCGAGCAGGCGCGCGTCTCCCACGGCGGAATCGAACTTCGCTCCCTCGGCCGTCGAAGCCGGATCGAGCTCCCGAGGAACGCCCCGCGCGAACGTTTCCCGGAGCGGCTTCTGGGTGTAGAGAAGAAACGCGGCGGGAAGGTTCGTAACCGTCGCCTTCTCGACCGTCATCCAGAAAGGCCCCACCCTTCCCTTCCGGGCGAGACTTTCGGGCCGCGGCGGGGCCGACACCTTCACGACGACGCTCGCTCCCTCCGGAATCGTGCCGAAGACAAGGACGTCCTGGCCGTGATACTTGAGCTTGATGTCGATCTCATCCGTCGAGGTGTCGGAAACGATCTCCTCCCTCGCAACGCCCCTTGAAGGGACGGCCAGGACCAGCCCGACGCAGAGAAACGCAAGGACCGTCCGCCTCAACCGTGCCCTCCCGCAAACTGAATCAATTCGGCCGGCTGGAGCACCAGATCGAAGAGCATCTTCCCCATCACTAGGAGAACGAGACCGGCCAGCAGGAACCGAAGCTGCGCCCCTTTGAGCCGCCGGCCCGTCCGGACGCCGAACTGGGCGCCCACCGTCGAGCCCAGGAGCAGAAGCACGGCCAGGATGACGTCGACGTTGTGATTGAGCAGGGCCTGGAGGAACGTCACGTAGATCGTCGTGAGAAGGATCTGGAAGAGACCGGTGCCGACCACCATGATCATTCTCATCCCCATGAGGTACACGAGAGCGGGGACCATGACGAATCCTCCGCCCACTCCCATGAGGGCGGCCAGGAGGCCGACGAGAAGGCCGAGGAGGACGGGAGCGATGAGCGACGTCCTGACCCCCGAAATCGAGAAGGTTGTCTGAAGGGGCAATCGGGAGACCCAGGCTTGAAACGCCGTCGTCTTCGCTGAAGCGGTCTTGGCCCCGGATCCGGGGCGCCTGAGGGCCCGAAGGCTCTCGGCAAACATGAAAGTCCCGATTCCTCCGAGGAAGACCACAAAGCAGATCTTGATCCAGAACTCGGCGTTCCCGGCCGCGAGGAAGACCTTGACGAGCTTGACGCCGGCCGCGCCCCCAAGAAGCGACCCCAGGAACAAGACGATCCCCATCTTGACGTCCACGTTCCCGTTCTTGTAGTGGGCGTAGGCGCCGGACGTCGAAGCGGCCACGATCTGGTTGGCGTCCGTCGCCGCGGCGACGGAGGGGGTGATCCCGACCATCATGAGGAGCGGAGTGAGAAGGAACCCTCCGCCCACGCCGAACAACCCGGACAAGAACCCCACGCCTCCGCCGAGGCCGAGCACGAGCAGAACGTTCACGCTCATTCCGGCGATGGGGAGGTAAATCTGAAACGCGTCGATGATTCGCCTCCTTTTTCCGTTTTGCGATTCGGTCCGGCCCTAGTCGGCCGCGACGTCCTTACATGCCGATTTGACGACCAGCACGGCGCAGCGGGTCTGGTCGAGCACGCGCTCGACGGTGCTGCCGAGCAGGATATGCTTCAACCCGGCGCGGCCATGGCCGCCGACAACGATCAGGTCGGCACCCACCGCCTCGGCGGTCTTGACGATTGCATCATCGGGACGGCCTTCGGGGGTTTTGCCCTCGGCGGCGACGCCCATGTCCTTGAGCCGTTGCACCGCGGCGGCAACGGCCCGTTCGGCCTCCTGGCGCCGCGCCGCGCTGTGGCTGGCGGTCACCACGGAAACCACGGTCACGGGCAATCCGGCCTGCTTGGCCAGATGGCCGGCCGCGCCGACGGCGGCCGCGCCATGGCGCGAACCGTCGGTGGCCGCCAGCACGCGCTTCTCCCACAGGCGCGCGGCGCGTGGGCAAACCAGCACCGCGCTCTCGGTGTGGCCAATAACCTTGGCCGTGGTATCGCCCACCCTCAGGCGCGCCAGGCCGCGTTTACCGCGGCGGCCGATGACGACGACATCGGCGCGGTATCCCTTCGCGCCATCGACGATGCCCTGGTAGGGATCGCCAGCCTCGCGCGTCACTGTCTCCGCGTCCTGGCCCGCTTCGGCGAGGAAGGATTGGAGCGCCTCGCGCGCGCGTTTCTCGGCCTCCTCCGCCAGGTTGGGCACCAGGGTGCTGTATTCCGGGTTGTACAGGGCGATGGACAAGCCGATCAGTTTGGCATTGCGCGATTTTGCCAGGGCCACGCCGGTGCGGATGGCGCCGGCGGAATACTCGGAACCATCCGTGGCGACCAGGACGCGGTCGAGTTTCCCATTATCGGATAATGTGGTCATGGATTTCTCCTCGCGGGTTCAGTCCGCGGTTTCACGGGCAATCACGGACTGCCTTTCCCGGTGTTCCTTCATGCCCTTGAACAAAGCGGAAAGGACGGTGTAGGCGCCGAGGACCAAGGCCAGGTACAGCACGCCGTCGCCCACCCACTTGAGCAGCCTCGCGGTGGTCTCCGGCAGCGGCTCCATCACGCCCACACTCACGAGATAGCCCGGAATGTAGAAGAAGCGCGAGAACAGCACGGTCAGCATGATCACCGCCATGGTGAACTTGATCTGATAATCCTTGACGTAGGTGGTGCCGATGGCGCCGATCTGGATGCCGAACAGCGAGCCGAGCAGAATCAGCATGGCCAGACGAATGTCCACCGCGCCTTCCAGGCCGTAGAGAAAGGTGGCGCCAAGGCCGGTCGCAACGGCGATGATCATCTCGGTGGCGGAGGCCATGATGGCCGGCACGCCAAGAACGTAGATCATTCCCGGCACGCCGGCGAGGCCGCCAACGGCGATGGCGGAGGACAGGAAACCGGTAAAGAAGCCCAGCGGGATGACGAACAGGAAGGAGATCTCGGCCTGCGCGCCCCGGGAATAGAACATGGTTCCGGGAATGCGCACCGACTGCACCCAGCGAGCGAGCCTGGTGATTTCCTGTGTCTTCTGCGCCTCGTCACCCATCGCCCTGAGCTTACGATAGTCCTTGAGCATGAAGCCGCCGACGATGGCCATGGTCAGGATGAATATCACGGAGACATAAAGGTCGGTACCCACGGCGCCGAATTTGTTCCTGATGCTGGTCATCACATGTTTTCCGAACAGCACCCCCGCCTCGGCGAATGCCGCCATCACCAAGCCCAGCTTCACGTCCACCTGACCGTACTTGTGGCGCTTGACGACACCTACTATCGCTTTGGGAAACTTGTGACAGGAATTGCTAGCCACCGCGATCATGCCGGGCGCGCCCAGAGTCATCATCGCCGGGGTCAGCACGAAGGCGCCGCCGGAGCCGATGAAGCCGGACACCATGCCACCCACGAAACCGACCAGAATCAGCGTGATCGCGTCGCTCAGGCCGATACCAAGGAAGTTTAGCAGGTTCATGCCGTGCTCCATGTTCAGATCCTCATTTCCTGGGTTTCAGGCCGATCGTATCCCAAAACAGGCCCGTGAACACACCATGGGCGTAGGATAGGGCGAAAGCCATGGCGATGGGTGCGAGCACAAACCACCAGGAGCCTTCGGCGAATGTGCCACCCCTCGCCGCGCACGGCTCCGGCGTGGCGTTGCTGTAATAAACGGTATTCATGCCCTCCTGCACCTTGCAGGAATTCTGCGTGGTTTGGGCGAGACGGACAAATTCGTCGGCGTAGTAGAATAAAAACCCGAAGAGGGCGGCGGCGATGCCGCCCCAAATCAGGGTTCTTACCAGAGCGGCTCGACTGCTGGCCATGTCATGTCTCCAATGCAAATTGAAGGTAGCGAAACGGACGCATACCGCGCCGACGATGCATCGCGCGCGCAAAATCGCGGCATGGTATCGCGCGAGAACCGCCGGCTAGTGCGGACTGCAACAGCCCCATCCGTTCGAACGGCCGAACCCTGCTCGACATGTGGATTCCACCGGGCGGTCCGCTCCGCCGGCCGATCCGGCTGTTCAGGCGGGCTATACCCTTTCGAACTCGATCTGGAACTTGTATCTCCCCGCCCGGGAGACGAACCGCGTGCAGGCGATCGGCCGCCCTCCCGCGCCGTAAAGCCTCCGGTACGCGATGAGGGCCGGCGCCCCCGGCCGAGCTTTCAGGATCCGGGCTTCGGCGCTCGAAAGATGCCCCACCTCGAACGTCTCCACGGCCCGGCTCACGCGCCCCGCCGGACCAGCCTGAAGGAGGGCGAAGAGCGACGCGTTGTCGAGCGGCGCCGTCGCCAGATCGGGGCAGACGTCCTCTGGAACGACCGAATCCTCGATCAGGACGGGGGCTCCGCCGGCCTCGCGGACGCGCCGGATGAAGAGGAGGGAATGGCCCGGTGAGCCCTCGAACGCCTTTGTCTCGGGGTCCGCCGCCCCGGCCGGACGCCTCTCGACGAGCCGGACCGTGTGCTCGATTCCCTTTCCCGAGATCTCTTCCGCGAGGCGCGTCCGCATCGTGAATCCCGGCCCGCCCGCCCCGGTCTGAACGTACGTTCCCCGCCCCTGCTGGCGGGCCAAAAGGCCTTCGGCCGCGAGCTTCCCGATCGCCTGCCGGATCGTGATCTTGCTCACGCCGAAGAGGAGGCAGAGCGCGTCCTCGGGCGGGATCCGCGATCCCGGCGGCCACTCGCCGGACGCGACGTTCCGGCGCACCGCGTCCATAACCTGGAGATAGAGTTTTGCCGGGGTTTCCCGGTCGATGGCGATTGGGGGGGTCATTCTGGCTCTTTATGTGGACATAACATTATAATGATATGACGAATCATAGAGGACCGAACAGGGCCGGTCAAGGGGATTTTTTCCCAGGACTTTCCCCAATTTTTCCCTTCCCCCTCAGGGGGAAGGACAGGATGGGGTGGGGTGGGTTTCTTCACCGTTCTGTCGAACCCCATCCCCACCCCTCCCCTTGAAGGGGAGGGAAGCAGGCCGCACGCGCGGGAAAA
>MHEK01000028.1 GCA_001803795.1 Nitrospirae bacterium RBG_16_64_22 | reverse complement strand
CTTCCCGCGCCAGTGTGTCGTGCGGCGGAACGAGACGCCCTGCCAGATCGGCGGCTTCTTCCCGGGCGTGGCCGATCTTCTCCTTGATGAGAACCTCCTCTTCGTGGGCCTTGTCCTGGACCCGGCGAAAGGCGCCGCGGACGGAGCGTTCCCCGAGGATCGCCCGAGCGTTTGCCTTGACGAACGAGGCCGCCGTCCCCGCGAGGCCCGCGTGCGGAACCGGGACCATCGCGCCGAACCGTTCCGGATGGGCCTCCGCCCAGGCGGCGGCGTCCTCCCGTGAGATCCCCGCCCGCGAGAGGACGCGGTCGAACTCCTCCCTCGCCTTCTGCCGCGCTTCGAACAGCTTCATCTGGACCCGGCTCCGGACGTTCACTTCCGCGTCGCCGGAGGTCTCGATCGGGATGAAGATCGAATCGGGGTAGTCGGAGATGACCTTGCTCTGGACACCGTCGCTCTGCGTCGAGGGCATACAGCCGAACGGCTTGACCGAGACGACCATGTGGGCCTTCTTGTGCTTGACGGCCGCGATGTGTTTGGCCACCTCCAGGTGCCCTTCGCCCCCGGAGAGGCGGGGATCGTAGTAGGGGCGGGCGTAGGCCGCAAGCTTCCGCTGAGAAGGAAGCGGCGAGGGCTTTCCGCCCAAGGCCCGGCGGTAGACGAAGTAGTGCCAGTGGAAAAGGGCTTTCGCGTAGCGGAGGAGGAGGATCGTCCGGAGCCCCGGACTCCCGGGCAGGCCACGGCGGAGGCCGATCTTCGTGAGCCCTTCGAAGATCATGTAGTCGAGCCACGCCGAGACGGGCTGGACGACCGCCTCGGCGCCTTCGGACTCAAGCCATCGGTGGAGGCGGTACGAGCCGTCTCCCTCGGTCGTCATCGCCCAGAACTCGCCGATGATCGCCACCCGCGGCTTCACGCGTGTGTAGTCGACGCGGATGCGCGCGAACAACGCCCCGGCTTCGCGGAGGGCGTACCGGAGCGGACGCCCGTCGCGGAGCGCCTCCCCGGCGAGCTGTTTCGCCCGGTCGAGCGCCCGGTCGGTGTCGCCCGGGCTGACCTCGTAGGGCCGGATCTTGTACCCGAGGTCGTTCAGAAGGTCGCCCGCGATAATCGCGCGGATGAGAAGGACGAAGAACTCCTTGTTCAGGACGAGACCGGCCTCTTCCCCCGTCTGCGAGAGCCCTTCGTTCTGCTGGAACAGGATGACGCGGAAGCGGGGAAACCCGGAATCCGCGAGAGCCTTGCGATACTCGGCCTCGTACATGCCGAAGCGGCAGGGGCCGCACCCCCCGGCGGTGAGAAAGACGAATCTGTCCTCGATGTCCGTCTCGCCCGCCGCGCGGAGCCGCTGCAAGTGCTTGACGAGGTTTCCCACCGTGTAATAGGTGGGATTGCACATCCCCCGGTTGCCGAACTCCTTTCCGACGGCGAGCGACTCGTTGTCCGGGCATGGAAGCGGCTCGAGACGGTAGCCCAGCCTTTCCATGGCGAGCCGCACGATCTCCTCGTGCGCGAGCGTCAGGCCGCCGAAGAGAATCGTCGTGTGCGGCCTCTGCGACGCCGTGAACGGCCGCTCGGCAGGCCGCCGGAAATGCGCCGAGACCCTCGACCCGAGGCCCATCTCCGCCCGGAGACGCGCCTCGTACGCCTGCACGTCCGCTTCGATCTCGGCGAGGGGCGGTTTCTTCGATGATGAAGCCATCATTCGCTCCTTTCCTTGGAGCGGCGGCCCGCCCCGGAGGGCTCGACCGCCGGCGAGAGCATCTCGATCTCTTTCAGGTCGTTCTCCGTGAGGAAGAGAGAGGAGAATCGCTCGGCGCGGTACGCCCGCACCCGCTCCTCCAGCTCCGCTTCGAGCGATTTCCCTCGCCGGAGACCCTCTTCGTAACGGCGCAGGAAGTAGTCGATCGTCTCGATGCGGATCTTGATCGAGCCGGCCGGCCTGTTCTCGTCGATGTCGTGGAACGAAAAATAGGGCGTCGCCGTCGCCTCGAGGATCGACTCGACGACGTCGTAGATCGGCGCGTCGTGGCCGCACTTGAAGTTCGAGAGGTCGACGGCCGCCAGGTTCGGGTGCCGGGCGGTGAACTTGGCGGCCCAGATCTTCCACGAGGAGTTGGCGCTGTAGGCGTTCTTCCAGACGTCGGTAATGTCCATCGGACCCGCGATCGCGCCCGCTTTGACCTCCTCGCCGAAGAGGCGGTCGAGCAGGTCCGCGTCCGTCGGGAGGGAGTCCATCGTAAAGACCGGGTAACCGCGCTTCTGGATCTCGACCAGGATCTCGTGGTTGAGTCCCGGATCGTTGTGATAGGGGCGCCCCAGGAGGACGACACCGACGCGCCCTTCCGCCTCGAGACGGTCGAGGAGAGCGCGAGCCGGAGCGCGCTGGACATCGTTCGTGAAACGGTCCATCGCCCGCCACCCCGCTTCCATCCCGGCCCGGTGCTCCGTCCGGGAGAGGCGAAGGACCGGGCGCCAGAACGCCCACATCTCCCGGTCCAGGAGGGCCGGCTCGCCCATGTGCATGATCGGATCGGCGAACCGGATCCCCTTTTCGGCGAAGAGGTCTCCTTCCTTCGTGAACGCCGCCTTGACGACGCTCGGCGTGGCCGAGACCGTGGGGCAGGCCTGGCTGGAGAGCGTGTTCGTCAGGGCCGACTGGAGGTTGATGAGCGCGGGGAAGAAGATGAGGTCGAGACCTTTCCCCTTCTTCCCGGAGGACTGGATGAGCTGATGGACATGGGAGATGACCGCCTTGGAGGGGAAGCACTGGTCGATCGACCCCCGGCGCGATCCTTCTTTGTACATCTTGTTGTCCGTCTCCGTCGAGAAGACGATGTTCCGGAACGGGACACCCGCCGACTCCAGGTAGCCGACGAAGAACGGCGCCGCGGAGTAGAAGTTGAGGACGCGCGGGATGCCGATCCGGATCTTTTCCCGCCGGGCCCGGGCGGAGGGGAGGGAAAGCCACCGGGCCGCCTTCGGGAGGCGGGGCGAGGCCGCTCCGGCATCCGCCGCCCCGTCCTTCTGCCGGGCCGCCGTGCTCCGGAAGGCGGCGTCGCCGGCGATCTCGACGAGGTTCGGATTTTCTTTCTTGATCCGGTCGAACCGGCCCTTGACCTTCCGGAGATCGTCGAGCGACTCGACCATCCCCTTCTCGCACGTCGCGATGATGAAGCGCCGGGCGTCGCCCTCCGGCGGCTTCGTGTCGACGAACGTCCGGAGGCAGTCGTTCTTGCAGAAGTTGCAGCGGGTCGACTCGTCCCGCGTCGTCGTGAACTTCAGGACGGCCGCGGCGCCGGTCCCGACGAACGTCGTCCGGCCGTGGGGGACGACGCGTCTCGCCTCGAGGGCCGCGCCGATCGCCCCGCTCTCTCCCGTGTGGGGGTGGACGAGGATGCGGGCGCCGGGGACCTTCGTCCCGATGAAATCGGCCTGCGCCTTGACGGCCGCCAAGTTGTGCTGGGTCCCGCCCTGGAGGACGAACGTCCTGCCGAGCTTCGCCAGGTTCGGCTCCTGGACGACGTAGAGCCAGATGTTCTTCGGCAGGACCCGGGCCATCCCCGCCAGGATCTCCTCCTTCTCCCACCCGAGCTGTTGGAAATTCACGATGTCCGATTCCAGGAAAACGGCGCATCCGTAGGAGAAGACCGGAAGGCGCTCGGCCCGGAAGGCGGCGTCGGCGAAATCGGCGACGGCGTATCCGAACCTCTCCGCCGTGGCCTGGAGGAAGTAGCCGTTTCCGGCGGAGCACTGCGTATTGAGCCGGAAGTCCTTGACCGCGCCGTGCTTGAGGAAGATCACCTTGATGTCCTGGCCGCCCACGTCCACGATCACGTCGGCGTCGGGGTGGTAGTGGAGGGCCGACTGGGTGTGGGCCACCGTCTCCACGATGGCGACGTCGGCCAGGAGCGTCTCCTTGAGCATGTCCTTGGCGTATCCCGTCGTCCCCACGCCGCGGACGACAAGGGAGGCCCCCTGCGACCCGATCTGCCCGTCAAGGTCGCGGAGGATCTCGCGCGTGTCGTCGAGCGGGTTCCCGGCGGAGAGGCGGTACGACTTGGCCAGGATCGTTCCGTCGGAAGCGATGAGCACCGCCTTCGTCGACGTCGACCCGCCGTCGATCCCGAGATAGGCTTCGACCCGCTCTCCCGGCGAGAACCGCGCCGGCGTGAAGGCGGGGACGCCGAACGCGCGGCGGAGAGATTCGAGGTCTTCGCCGTCCGCGAGGAGTCCGGGCTCGCCCATCGCGGCGCGCATCGCCTTCCGCCCCCCTTGGACGAACCTCTCGAGCTCGGCGCGTCCTTTGTATATCCCGACGCCGGCTTCCTCTTCCTTGCCGTAGAGGACGGCGCCGAGCGCGCCGAAGAACTGGGCGTTCTCGGGGACGACGATGAGGTCGGCGGGATCGATCCCTTCGGGGAGAGGGGTTCTCCGCTCGGCCCAGAGCCTGGGAATGTTCGTCCGCCAGGCGTCGCGCATCGCGGGGATGAACGTGTTCGGCCCGCCCAGGAGGAGGACCCAGGGGCGGAGCGTGTTGCCGCGCGTGAGGACGGAGAGGTTCTGCTGGACGATCGCCTCGAAGAGGGAGGCCATCAGTTCCGGCGCCGGGACGCCCTGCTTCTGGAGGCCGTTGATGTCCGTCTCAGCGAAGACGCCGCACTTGCCGGCCACGGGGTGGAGCTTCTGGTCGGCGAAGGAGAGCGTCCCGAGCGTCGCCGGATCGAGCTTGAGCTTGGCGGTGATCTTGTCGATGACGGCGCCCGTCCCGCCGGCGCACTTGTCGTTCATGCTCGGGAACTTCCTTTTCCGGCCGGTTGACGGATCGGGGATCCAGATGATGATCTTGGCGTCCTGGCCCCCCAGCTCGATGACGCTCCCCGCGTCCGGGTGGAGCGTCTCGACGGCCAGGGAGACGGCGTTCACCTCCTGGACGAATCGCGCGCCGATGAAAGGGGCGAGGACGTTCCCGCCGCTGCCCGTGATGAAGGCGCGGGGAGGATCGCCTCGGCGCGGGAACCGCCGCTCGATCGCCTCAAGGAATCCGAGCGTCTTCTCGGCCTGGCGCGTCTCGTGGCGCTCGTAAGCCTGCCAGAGGATCCGGTTCGTCTCCGGATCGACGACGATCGCCTTGACCGTCGTGGACCCGACATCGAGACCGATCATCCATGGGCTGTTTGGGGTACTCATCTGATCCCGCTTCCTCGCGTTCCGTCGGAAATCCAGACATCCAAATAGCAGGGTGTTGAAAAACACCCTGCTATGCAATCCATGGATGGATTGCCAAATTGCGAGACTTCAAGTCTCGGAATTTGTGAGACTTGGACGAATTCACTTCGGCCAAGTCGCGGTTGAAAAAGCCATGGATGGACTTTTTCAACATCCTGATAGACTGACACGTCAGTCTTGTTCCACTCCGCAACTCTCCCGGCTCCGAAAGTTTCCTCCGGGGCATGACGAAGACAGGGTTAGATGGGGAGTGTGAAGCCCTCCAGGCTCGGCGCGGGTCGGCTGTCGCCGCCCATCCAGCGGTTCGGAACCACGACTCCGCGGAGACCGAACTCGAGGATTTCGTCCACCACTTCTTCAACGTCGGGAGAGGGCGTGGCGGAGAGGAGTTGGCCGACCAGTTCCTTCACGGCCCCGAGAAGGGCCGCGGCGACCAGGCGCGTCCGGCAGGGGCGGACGAGGCCCATCGTGATGCCGAGCTTCAGGGAAAATTCGAGCTTGTCCGTGGCCATGCGGTAGAAATTATCCAGCCGTTCGGCGCTCTCGGCGTCGAGCGTGACCGCGTGGTAGAGCAGGATATGCGAGAGCGCGGTGTCTTCGAGGAGAAACGAGACAACCCGCCGTAGATTGTCCCGGAGCTGGCCGAGAGGGGGCGGGGCGTCGGGAGAAAGGCGGATCACCTGGATCCGGTCGAGCAGGGCCTCCAGCGTGTACGTGAGGAGAGAGTCGAACACCTCCCGCTTCGTCCGGAAGTAGAGGTAGAACGTCCCGCGTGCGATCCCCGCGCGCAGGATGATCTCCGAGATCGAGGCGTTGTGATAGCCGCGCTCGGCGAAGACTTCTTTCGCTTTCTGAAGGATCTGCGCGCGGCGGTCTTCACGAAGGCGGGCGGCCCGGTCGAGGCGGATCGCGTCGATGGGCGATTCGGCGGTCTTGGAAGAAGCAAGCGGCAAGGATGCAACGACCAGTTCCACGACGGCCCTTTCCTCCAGGGGGTTTGAGGTGCCTGCCGTCCAGGGGCGAGACGCCGTCCCCCCCTTCATTCAGTCCGGCCTATTTACCATGCCGGCGAGCCGCCCGTCAAGCGTCAAGCACCTCAAGAAGTTTCCCCAACAAAGCCGTTCCACTTCCAGAAACGAAAAAGAACCCGGCCTCCCAATCACTTACCCCAAACGCCCCCTGGATTCTGGGGAAATTCTGGATCGCTTTCTCTCTCCGCGACAGGCCTTGCACGCTGGACGCAAGGGACAGGCGGCGCACTTGGCCGGATCCCGCCGAACGGGACAGGCGCCGGACATGCCGAGATGGCAGAGGGGAAAGTCGAAGCGAAGCGGATCGGCGGGATCGACGCGTCTGAGCGAGTCCGTGATCTCCCGCGCCGCGGCCCAGACCGGCGAACGGCGGTCATGGAGGCCCAGGTACCCGCCGATGCGAAAGACGTGCGTATCCAGAGGGATGACGAGCGAAGACGGCGGCACGCCGGACCAGAGACCCAGATCGATCCCGTCGTCCGGGCGGACGACCCAGCGGAGAAAAAGGAGGAGCCTCTTGAGCGGACTCCCGTTTCCGGCGTCCGGAACAAGATGTCGGAAGCCGTGCGACAGCCCCCGCTTGCGGCTCAACAACGCCGCGTACGACCTGAGGAGCGTCGTGAAGCGTGCGAGCGCGGCGCGGATGTCCATCTCCCCGGCGTCGAACCCGGCGAGAAACGTTCTTTCCAGCGACCCGTGCCGCCTGAGAACCTCGCCGACGGCGGAGAGAAAGAGAGCGATGTCATCGCTCCCGCTGAACCGGTATTTGACGCCCCCCAGCCGGTCCTTGATTTCCCCGTGTCCAGCCGACCGGATCGTCTTCGCCGGGCTCCCGTCCAGGCAGTCCATTACCGTCTCGATCGCTCTGGACGCTACGTCCGCCCGTCCGTAGGCGAGGGAGGAGGCAATCAGGGCCGCGACTTCCCTGTCGGCCCTCGATTTGTACCGGCGCGGGAACCTGACGGGATCGTGCTCGACCCTTCCCCGCCAGTCCTTCCGCGAAAGCTCCTCAAGCCCTTGGGGGACGTTGATAAAAGTATAAGATCTTCTCACTTCCCCCGCCGGCCCTCTCTCAAAGCTCCGCGCTCCCCAGCCTCGCCGCGATGCACGCCGGCGGCTCCATTGTGGGCGGCGTTACGCGCCCCAGATCTCATCTGGAAACTTGAGCCGCTCCACGGGCTTGCCGTTTTTGATGTGCGACTCGATGATCTCGTCGACGTCCGACGGCTTCACGCCTCCGTACCAGACGGCATCGGGGTAGACAACGACGGTCGGGCCCATCGTGCAGGGACCGAGGCATGTCGTCCCCGACACGATGACCTCCATGAAAAGCCCCTGGGTCTGGACAAGCTCGAAGAACCTTCCCGCGACCTCCCCGGCGCCCCTCTCTCCGCATGATCCCTTTGGCGTGCCCGGCGGCCGCGTGTTCGTGCAGACAAGAACGTGATATTTCGGCTTTGCCATGAAACCTCCCTGGTTGTCGGTGAGTCGGTGAAACGGTGAAACGGTGAATCGGCCTGAAGCCCAGAGAGGGAGAGAACAGATTGGACGCTTCTTCCATTCACCTATTCACCTATTCACCGATTCACCGATCTGCGATCCGCGATCAATGCCCCAAGTGCCGGGGACCGCTTCCGCCGGCGCGCTGTTCCAGGCTCCGGAAGTGAAGGAGCTCGAGAAGCCGCTTCCCCTGGGACTCCAGCGTTCCGGCCTCCAGGAGAAACTGCTTCTCGATCACGGTCAGGTCCAGCCCCATCGACAGCGTGTGGAGGAGCGTCACGCGGTCCAGGTCGAGGTCGAGTATCTCCTGAAACGTCTCCATCTGCCGGGACCGCTCGAAATAGCTCCGCGTGGCGTCCATCAGCTCCCGCGTCAGGCGGTCCGGAAGCGTCGCGACCGGGTCCTGGTCCACCATGTGGGCCTCGACCCGGGCCTGCCGGTACGATCGATCGAACCGTTCCTCGCGGATCGTGAAGCGCTCCAGGCCGCGGAGCAGAACGTTAAAGCGCCCGTCCTCGAGCTTGCGAACGTCCACCATCCGGCCCAGACAACCCACCCCGTAGATCGGCGGGTTCCCCCGATACCCCGCCTCCCACCCCTCTCTGAGGAGGACCATCCCGATGACGCGCTCCCCCGCCATGCAGTCGCTCACCATCTCGCGGTAGCGCGGCTCGAAGACATGGATCGGGAGGAACGTCCGGGGAAAGAAAACGATGCTCGGAAGAGGAAAGAGGGGGATGTAGTCGGAAGCCGCCGCGTGCGCCATATTGATGTCTGACTTTACGGAACGGCGAAGCGGGATGTCAACCGCTGTTCCCGGAAGGCGAAAGCGCCCTGAGCCCCGATACGAGTTCGGCCGAGAGGTCCCCGATCATGATCTCCTCGACCGGCCCCGCCAGCGTCACGGAGAAATCAGGGCCTACGGCGGCCATCAGTTCGCCCCCCGGCATCTTCACGATCACGCCCGGGTCGACCTTTCCCGCCGCGGAGGCGGCCGCCGCGGCCGCGGAGGCCCCCGTCCCGGAGGCCGGCGTCTCGCCCGCCCCGCGCTCCCATACTCGGACATTGAGAGCGCCGCGGCTTTCGACCGAGACGAACTCGACGTTCACCCCGCCCGGCGCGAACCTGGCGTCCGTCTCGATCCTCCGTCCCACGGCCGGAACGTCCACGCCGTTCGGATCGTCCACGAAGACGACGGCGTGGGGGTTCCCGATGTTCACCGGGACGACATCCGTCCCCGCGTCCAGCCGCTCGGCCGGTCCGACCTCCGCCCGACCCATTTCCACGGAAACGTTCGCCACGACCCAATCGATGATCTTGAGGTGCGCGCGGACGATTCCCCCCTTCGTCTCGATCGTGAGGCTCTCCTTGTTCGTCCGGCTGTGCTGGTAGAGATACTTGGCGGCAATCCGAAGGCCGTTCCCGCTTTTCTCCGCCTCCGAGCCGTCCGGGTTGAAGATCCGGAGCCCGAAGTCGGCTTGGTCGGACGGGACGACGAGGAGGATCCCGTCCGAGCCGACGCCTCGCCGCCGGTCGCAGATCCGCCGGACGGCCTCGGGGACGAGCGGAAACGTCAAGTCCCCCTCGTCGAAGACAAGATAGTCATTTCCAAGAGCGTGGCTCTTGACGAAGTGGTCGGGTCGAAGACTCACGGGCGGCCTCCAAGAGTGCCCGTTCCGCCCCGCCCGATCCGTCGGCTCCTTCCCAATCCCCGGCGCCTTCAGACGGCCGCGGCCGCGGCTTTGCGGAACGACTCGATCGTGGCCCGGTAGTCCGGAGACCCGAAGATCGCGGAGCCGGCCACGAGGACCTCCGCCCCGGCGCGGACCAAGTCGGCGGCATTGCCCGTCTTGACGCCCCCGTCCACCTCGATCTCGACGTCCAGGCCGCTCTCGCGGATCCAGTTCCTGAGCGTCGCGATCTTCTTGAGGGCGCCCGGAATGAACGCCTGTCCGCCGAACCCGGGATTGACCGACATGAGAAGGACAAACTCCGCCTCGTGGAGGACTTCTTCCAGCGAGGCGAGCGGCGTTCCCGGGTTCAGGACGACGCCCGCCCGGCGGCCGCAGTTCTTGATGAGTTGGAGCGTCCGATGGAGGTGCGGACAGGCTTCCACGTGGACGGAGACCCAGTCCGCCCCCGCCTCGCAGAAATCGGGGACGTAGCGGTCGGCGTCCTCGATCATCAGGTGGACGTCGAGGGGAAGGCGGGTCGTTTTCCGGAGGGCCGCGACGACCGGCGGGCCGATCGTGATGTTCGGCACGAAGTGGCCGTCCATCACGTCTACGTGGATCAGGTCGGCGCCGGCCGCTTCGACGGCCCGGATCTCGTCGCCCAGGCGGGAGAAATCGGCGGAAAGAATCGAAGGCGCGATCTTCATCGAGGTCCTCCAGGAGTCTTGTTCGGTGCGGGGCCCATGTTCGCCGCGGGGGCCTTCTCAGCCGGCGGCCCTGAAGGCGGCTTCTTCGTCACCGTCTTCTCGGCGGAAGCGCCGGGAGACGCCGCGGCCGGTTTCGAGCGCGCCACGACGATCTCGACGGCCGATCCGACGGCGGCCGGCATCCCTGCTTTGGGATTCTGCTCGAGGACGACCCCTTTCTTCGCCCCGGGTCCGCCGTCCTGTTGCTTCACAGCCGCCGCCAGCCCGATCTTCCTCAGCTCTTCCTCGGCCTGGGCCTGAGGGTGCCCGCCGACGTCGGGGACGCGGATGAGGACCTCCGCCGCTCCCATGTTGATCAGCAGATCGATCGGCGTTCCGCGGTTCGCGATCGACCGGGCGGCCGGATACTGGGACAGCACGGTGTCCCGCTCGCCGGAGTACGAGACCCGCGCCACGCGGCCGCGCTTGAGTCCGCTCTTGTAAAGCCCCAGCTCGGCCTGCCGGAGGCTCTGCCCGGCCAGGTCCGGGACGATGACCTCCTGCGCCCCCAGGGAGACGACGACGCCGATCGTCCGCCCCTCGCGCAACATCGTCCCGGGGGGCGGATCCTGGCTGACGACGTGGCTCTTCGCCTGCGTCGAGTCGTACTCCTCCCCCGTCACCTTGAGGTTCAGCCGGGCCGACCGCACCCGGTCGAGCGAGGAGACGACGTCCCGCCCGATCAGATCGGGGGCCGGCGCCTCGTCGGCGTGCGTCGCCACGCGAAGCGTGAGCCACAGCGCGCCCACCGCCACCGCGAGGAGAAAGAAGAGGAACAGAATGACCTTCCCCAAACCGACAATCAACCGCCCGATCTTCATCGTCCCTGATCGCCCAAGCCCCGCCCCGAATGCGCCCCCGCGAAAGAGGCCTCCCTCTTTTCCCAAACGGCCGCGAAGAAACCGTCCGTTCCGTGCCGGTGCGGCCAGGTCCGCAGGAATCCCTCCGCCGTCGTCAGCCCCTTCGCGCCGGAAGGAAGAATGGACGAGACATCCACGGGAACAAATCCCGGCAAGTGTTCGCTGACCCACAGTCCCAAGTCTTCACCTTCCTCCGGCTCGAGAGAGCACGTCGCGAAAACCAGCCGGCCGCCCGTCTTGAGAAGAGGCGCGACGGCCGAAAGAATCTTCCGTTGAAGCGCGGAAAACTCGCCGATCATTCCCTCCTCTTTCCGCCACTTCCCTTCGGGGTGGCGCCGGAGGACGCCGGTCCCGGAGCAAGGCGCATCGACCAGGATCCGGTCGAACGGCGCCCCTCCCAGCCGCTCGGCCAGCGCCTCCGCCTCGCTCACAATGGGCCGTACGGACGACGCCCCAAGCCGCTCGGCGGCCCGGCGCAGAAGTTCCAGCCGTTCGGCGCTCGGATCGGCCGCCGCGATCTCTCCCTTGTTTCCCATCAGCGAGGCGAGGTGGAGGGCCTTTCCCCCCGGCGCGGCGCACGCGTCGAGGACTCTCTCTCCCGGCCGCGGGTCGACCAGGAGGGAAACCATCTGCGCGCCCTCGTCCTGAACCGTGAAGAGTCCCTCGGCCCATCCCGACAGCCGGTCCGGCCTCACGCCTCCTTTCTCCAGGATGACGGCGTCTGGAGAATATGCTCCCGGGCGGGACGGGACCCCGCTCTCGGCCAGGCGCTTCAGCAGATCCTCTCGCGTCCCGCGGCAGCGATTGACCCGAAGGACGAGCGGAGGGCGTTCGTTGTTCGCCTTGAGCAGTCTCTCCGTCTCCTCCAGCCCGAGCCGGGAGGTCCATCTTCGGACCATCCATGCCGGATGGGAGTAAAGGACCGAGAGACAGCCGAGAGGGTCCCGCTCCAGGTCGGGAAGGCGGACCGAGCGGTCCCGCAGAAAGGCGCGGAGGACGGCGTTGACCAGCCGGTCCGATCCCCGCGGCGCGAATTTCTTGGCCAGATCGACGGCCTCGAAGACGGCCGCGTGGTCCGGAACGCGGTCGAGAAACTCGACCTGGTAGATGGCCATCCCCAGAATGTCCCGGACGACCGGCGCGAGCGACTCGGGATCGCGCCGGGCCTTCTGGCCGATCGCGGCGTCGAGCCACGCCCGGTTCCGCACGACGCCGTGGACAAGCTCGAAGGCGAGACCCCGGTCGGCCTCGCCAAGGGAATCGATTCCCGCCCGGTCGACCGCCGCTTCGATGGAGAAATCCTCCCGGAGGGTCCGCCCTAGCGCGTCGAGGGCGACGGCGCGGGGCGTCGCGCGGCCTGGCACCCCGGCCTGAACAGGAACCTGTCGCCCGGCCGGAGATTTCTTCCGGACAGGAGCGCCCCCGCCGGCATCGCCCTTTTCCCCGCCGGTTTCACGGCCAGGATCCGGACCGCGCCTCGGCCCGCCGTCACGACGATTCCCTCCCGCCCCGCGGCCTGGACGATCCCCGGCTCCCCTCTTCCTTCCGCCTCCACTGCCCTGACGATCTGCCATGTTTCCCCTTCGGAGCCTTCCTCCGCGAACACAGTCCAACCCCCGGGCCAGGGGCTCATGGCCCGAATCCGCCGGCAGATCGAAGCCGCGTCCTCGCTCCAGTCCAGTTCTCCATCGCTCTTCACGAGAAGCGGCGCGTATGAAGCCTTGCTGTGATCCTGCGCCCTCGGAACCAGCGTCCCGGCCCCCAGTCCTTCCAGTGTCCGGACGAGAAGGCCCGCCCCGATCTCGGCCAGCCGTTCCGAAAGCTCGCCCGCCGTCTCGTCCGGCCCGATGGCCGTTTCCTCGCAAAGATAGACCGGCCCCTCGTCCATCCCTTCCGTGAGACGCATCGCGCAGACGCCCGTCCGGCTCTCCCCCGCCAGGACCGCCCAGGCGATGGGAGAGGCGCCGCGGAACTTGGGAAGGAGGGAGGCGTGGAGATTGAGACACCCTTTCTCGGGAAGGTCAAGCACTTCTCGCGGGAGGATCTTTCCGTACGCGACGACAACGATCGCCTCCGGCCGCGCCCGGCGGAGGGCATCGAGGAAGCCCGGCTCGCGGACCTTCTCCGGCTGGAGAACGGAAAGCCCGCTTTGAAGGGCGAGCGTCTTGACGGGAGGCGGCGTCATGAGGCGCCCGCGCCCGGCGGGCCGGTCCGGCCTCGTCACGACGAGCGAGACCTCGTGACCCGCGTCGAGGAGCGCCGACAGGGACGGAACGGCGAACTCCGGCGTCCCCATGAAGACGAGGCGCACGGGTTCAGGTCCCTTCGCCGACCTTTAACGCTTTTCGCACCCGGCGCTTGTAAAGCTCCCGTTTGAGCGGGCTGATCTTGTCCATGAAGAGGACGCCGTCCAGGTGGTCGATCTCGTGCTGGAGGCACCGCGCGAGAAGGCCTTCGGCCTCGACGGTGACCGGCGTCCCCGTTCGTTCGAG
>MHEK01000027.1 GCA_001803795.1 Nitrospirae bacterium RBG_16_64_22 | reverse complement strand
TCAAGGCGGATCTCGCGGTCCGGCGTCCAGTCCGAGTCGGCCCTTCCCGGAGCTGGAGGACCGTCGAAGGCGAGCCGGATGCGGCCGACGTTCAGCGCGCCGACCATGACGACGGCGGCCGGCCCGGCGTCGGTCTCCATCGTGACGACGATGCGCTCGTTCGTCGAAAACAGGTCTTTGACCCATGGGACGGAAAGATCGTTTACGGGGAGAAGACGTCCCCGGCGATGACAAACGGCCGTCACGCGGCCTGCGAGCGGCGCATGGATCCGGTGATAGTCGCGGGGAGAGAGGTAGATCGTGGCGAAGGTCCCGCCCTGGAACGGGGACGCGGCTTGGGGAGATCCGAGAAGGTCGGCGGCGGAATAGTCGAGCCCCTTGGCCTGGATGAGACGACCATCCTCGATCGTTCCGGCCGTGACGAGCCGGCCGTCAACGGGCGAGATGACCCCGTCGGGCGATGGATCGAGGGGCCGGGCGCCCTCCTTCAGCGGGCGGACGAAGAACTCGCCGAGCGTCCGGTATCCGCCCGGAGGGACGTCCGCCTCTTCCATGGTGACGCCGTAATGGCCGACGTACCGGGAAATAACCCGGTCGAGGAGAGGGCGCGGCCAGCGCCGGTCGGCCAGCCAGCCCACAAGCCTGGAGACGAGCCGGAGGGGGAGGAACCGGAGAACGTGAAGGGCGACCGGCGGACGGTGATCCATCAAGAGATTGTAAATTGTAAATTGGAAATTGGAAATTGGAAATTTAAAGGAGACGAGCCGGAGGGGAGGAGCCGGAGAACGTGAAGGGCGACCGGGGGACGGTGATCCATCAAGAGATTGTAAATTGGAAATTGTAAATTGGACATTGGACATTGAAAATTGAAAAATGGACATTAAACGTCCGCTCGACCGGCTCAGGTTTCAGTTCCCCTGCCTGCTTCGCCTGCGGTGGCGCAGGCAGGGGCCAGGGTGGCCGTCAGTTCTTCGAGCTGGGCCGAGAGCTTCTCCCACTCCTCGGTCAGGTGCTTCACCTCCTCTTTGACCCGCCCGTGCCCGGCTAGGAGATCAAAGAAGGCTTCCTTCTTCTCGTATGCGGCCGGGTCGGCCATGAGGCGTTCCATCTCTTCCTTCCTCGCCAGGGCGGCGCCCAGCTTTTCCTCCACCTTCCTGACCCGGCTTCTGAGGCCGGACGTGGCGTTCCGGGCCTCAGCCTCGGCCCGCTTCTGCTCGCGGGTCTTCCGCCCCGGAGCCGCCTTCGGCTGCGTGGGGGGAGCTTCCTCTTTCTGGCCCGGCTTGGGCGCGCTTGGTGCGCGTTCGGCTTCGAGGCTCTTCTTGTACAGGTGGTAGTCGTAGTCGCCGGGATAGAGCGTCACAAGGCCCCCGTCGATTTCCACGATCACGTTGGCGATGGCGCGGATCAGGTGCCGGTCGTGCGTGATGAAGGCGACCGTCCCCGTAAACCGGGAGAGGGCCGATTCGAGGATGTCTCGGGACGGGATGTCCAGATGGTTCGTCGGCTCGTCGAGGCAGAGGAAGTTCGCCGGGCGGACGAGCATCTTGGCCAGTGCCACGCGGGCTTTCTCGCCCCCCGAGAGGACGGAGATCTTCTTGTCGACGTCGTCTCCCGTGAAGAGGAACGCGCCGAGTAGGGTCCGGATGCGCTCATGGGAATCCTCCGGGCAGTGGTTCTGCATCTCCGCGAGGATCGTCCGGCGCGGCTCGAGCGCCTCGAGCTGGTGCTGGGCGTAGTAGGCGACGGTGACGTTGTGGCCGATCCGCCGCTCGCCCGTCTCGAACGGCAGGACGCCCGCCAGGAGCTTGAGAAGGGTCGACTTGCCGGCGCCGTTCGGTCCGACCAGGGCGATCTTCTGCCCGCGCCGAACGGTGAGGTCGAGGTCCCGGTAGACGGTCTTTTCGCCGTACGACTTGGAGACCCCGGAGAGGACCAGCACGTCTTCCCCCGACCGGGGCGGATCGGGGAATTGGAAGCGGACCTTCTTCCGCTCTTCGGGAAGGGTGATCCGGTCCACCTTGTCGAGCATCTTGATCCGGCTCTGGACCTGCCGGGCTTTCGTCGCTTTGGACCGGAACCGCTCGATGAACTTCTCGGTCTCGGCGATCTTCTTCTGCTGGTTCTTGGCTGTCGCTTCGAGGATTTCCCGGCCCTGCGCCTTTGCTACCGTGAAGGCCTCGTAGTTGCCGGTGTAGGCCGCGAGCCTCGCGCCCTCGATTTCCACGACGCTTGTGCAGAGGTTGTTCAGGAACTGGCGGTCGTGGGAGATGACGGCGATCGCTCCCTCATACGCCCTGAGGAACTCCTCGAGCCAGATGACGGAGTTGAGATCCAGGTGGTTCGTCGGCTCGTCCAGGAGGAGGAGATCCGGGTTGACCAGAAGGAGCTTGGCCAGGGCGATCCGCATCCGCCAGCCGCCGGAGAACGTCTCCACGCTGCGCGAGAGGTCGGTCTCCCGGAAGGCGAGGCCCGTGAGGATGCGCTTGGCCTCGTTCTCGATCGTGTAGCCCCCGATCCGCTCGAAGTGGTGGAGAAGCTCGCCGTGCTCGTGGGCGAGGCGCTCGGCTTCTTCGGGAGGCGCTTCGGCCATGTCGGCTTCCAGGGCTTTCAACCGGTGCTCGATGGTCGTGATGTCGCCCGCGACGGAGAGGACTTCCTTGAGGACTTCCCGGTTCCCCTGGGGGAGGATCTCCTGGGGAAGATAACCCACCCGGATGCCGCGGGCGATGACGATCTCGCCGCCGTCGCGGGAATCGTTTCCGGCGATCATCTCGAACAGCGTCGTCTTTCCCGCGCCGTTCGGCCCGACGAGCGCCAGGCGGTCACGGGCGCCGATCCGGAGAGAAGCGTCGCGGAAGAGAACACGGCCGCCGAACGATTTCTGGAGGTTCTGGATGGAGATCATGTGCGAAAACCAATTGTAAATTGGAAATTGGAAATTGGAAATTTCAAAGTTGAGACCCTCAAGAGCCGGACATTGCCGACGAAAGTTCCGCGTCGATCGAGACGCCTTTGCGCCCGAGCCGGGAAAGGAGAACGTCCCGGCGGTTCTCGACGAACGCGGACGATCCGCGGGGATCGTACCGCCTCGGATTGGGAAGAACGACGGCGAGGCGGACGGCTTCCTCGACCGACAAGTCCGCCGCGCTCTTCCCGAAATAGTGCCGGGCCGCAGCCTCGATGCCGTAGATCCCGTCCCCCCACTCGACGACGTTCAGGTAGATCTCCAGGATCCGCCGCTTGGGGAGCGTTCTCTCGATCTTCCAGGCCGCCGCCGCTTCGCGGACCTTCCGCCAGAGATTCTTCTCCGTTCCGAAGTAGAGGTTCTTGGCAAGCTGTTGCGTAATCGTCGACGCTCCCCGGCGCCAGCGCTTCTTCTCCCAGTTCTTCTGGGCCGCCTCCTTCATCTCCACGAAATCGAACCCCTCGTGCCGCCAGAAGCGATCGTCCTCCATCGTAACGACGGCGAGGACGGCGTGCGGGGCGATCTGCTTGAGAGGCACCCAGACTCGGGAGCTGGAAGGACGGCGTCCTCCCGTCCTTGCTTCGGACGTTCTTTGCTCCATAAGCGCTGTTGTCTTGGGATTTGTCCCGGCGAGCGCAGTTACGTCCGGCAGGGTCAGGACAAAGACTCCCGCGCCGAGGGCGAGACCAGCGCCGAGGGCGATCCCGCCGTAGAGTAACCGTTTCTTGCGGCTGTTCGTCGGATTGGATAGCATCTGGATCATGGTCTCTTTTCGCTCCGCCCGAAACGCCTTGTTCTTCCGGCTCCGCCAGCGGGTTCGCTGGCAGAGGGGGCCTTTCATCGAACGGAACGAGCCGAAGGATTCTCTCCACGGCCACCCGGCGTCCGAGCGAATCCGGGACCTCGAAACCCGCTACGACCTCGCGGCGCTCAAGGCCCGATCCCGCGTGAGCACCTACCTGGAGAACCTCTATCTCCTGGACCTATTAGAGGCGGCCCATCGGGGATGGACGGGGAGCTATGGGAAGGCCGCAATCGGGATCGACGCGGGGTGCAAGAATTTCTTCTATGCCTTCGGCCTGTTTCGGTTCCTGGAGCGTTTCCGCATCCACGGGACGCGGCGGGTCACGCTTACAGGATACGAGATTGACGCCTTCCGTGTCTACACCGACCTCCGATCCCGCGCCGACCACGCGCTCGGGTACGCCTCGTTCCTGCCGGGGACGCGGTTCGTCTCGGGGGACTTCCTAGAGGCGCCCGGCCCGGCGGCCCTCGTCACGGCCTTCTTCCCGTTCGTGACGGAGGCTCCCCACCTCGCATGGGGCCTCCCGCTCGACCGTCTTCATCCCCTGGCCTTCTTTGCCCACGCCCTCAAGATACTCGCTCCCGGAGGCGTCCTCGTGACGGCAGCCCAGGGCGTGAAGGAGTTCGACGCCCACCTCGCCATTCTCCGCCGCCTGAAAGTCGATCCGGCCCTCGCGGAAAAGTTCGAGTCGCCGATCCTGTCTTTCAAGAACGAGCGGTACGTCGTGCGGGTGGAGAAGTAGATGGGCGCTCGCGGCGTGACCGGGGGATCGGGAATGCGAGGAGCATGGGGGACAAAGGGGCGAAGGAGGACTATGGTTCGCCAAGAGCAAGACAGCCTGGGCCCCCTACGCTCCTATCCTGCGGCTCCTCCCGCTGAGCGGTACGCGTGCTTGTGCGCCAGCTCCAGCTACTGGTTGAGCTGACCATTTCTTCCATCCGATGAGAAGGTTGTCCACCACTTTCAGGACCGACGTGTCCCAAGGGTATTTGTCCTGACTTGAGACCCACTGGTTGGCCATTAAGTGAAAGTCAGTGTGGCACGCAATGGGTATGAAGAAATCAGATACAATTTCTTTCAGGCTCAGCCACTCTTGATCCAAATCATTCTTAATGTTCGTGTTGCCACGCAAGTAGCGAAGAGTGTATTCGCGGTCTATCGGGGGCACAATGTTTGGCATCATGTGGTGTAGCGCTTTCGAATTTCCAACGAGACTCGTGCCGCTGGCCATAACCTCGATTTCTTTGAATATCTCTCCAACGAGAATCCACTTCGGGTTATCCATTGCGCGGCAGTCAAACCTCTGAGCCTGAGAGATCTTGTCTGTCAGAAGTTTGGTACTTCGCCGAAAATCCTCGAAGCTCTTCATCTTGGAGCCGCCCTTGCCCATTCTGTGCATCCCCCACGATGCCAGAGTTGCATAGACGTACTCCAGGTGTGCCAAAGAACCAGATGGCTGCCTCGTTTCGAGGGCGCGACGGTGAAAATAGAGGCTGGGACCGCTGAAAGCCTCGGACTCATAGTACGCACGGTGATATCTGTCCATGTTTGCCAGAATGTCCCTGACTTTGTCCTGATAGCGCATCATGCTCCCCCTGGAGCCGAACGGTGGGATAGAGTAGCAACCGCGGACGACGCGGCATTGTTTGACGCCTCCGTGGCGTCCCGTTACAGCGCTCGAGCGCTGAGCACTTCGTCTTCGCGGAGGGCTTCGAGGGCGTTGGCGGGGACGGCGGTGACGGCGATGGTGTCGCCGACGGCGTTGAAGACTTCGATGGAGTACCCTTCCATGCCGTCGGGGGCGACGTGATGGTCCACCAGCTTGACGATGTCGCCGCGCCGGAGACGATGCTCCGGCAGGTCGCACGCCAGCGCCAAATCGGTGTATAGCTCAAACTTCATCGAAATATCCTCCGCTTGTCTGGGATGATCCAGCCATCCAGCCGCTCCACCCCCCGACGACCCATCCACCCAAGTCAGCGTCCCTCCGGCTCCTCCGTCGTGCGGGATACGGGCCGCCCCGCGTCCAAGTTACCAGACCTCGACCCCTAGATTCGCAATATCCCTGAAATGGTCATCGCGCGAAACGACGTCGAGCCCATATTGCCTGGCTACGGCGGCGATCCAAATGTCATTCTCAGGGATGGGGCAGCCCTTGGCACGGAGATCGTTTTTGATCCACCCGTATTGCTTCGCGGTCGCCGTGTCACAGCCGAGCACGGCTGCGGCGGAGGCAAACTCATCGATCCGAGTAATGTTCTCTTCGACCAGCTTGGACTTGCGAGCCCCGTAGTACAACTCCCCCAGAACGGCGGCCGGCACGAACACCTCGGTTGCTTCAGCTAGGCGCTGTAAAACGGCCTGTTCTTCCGCAAAGATGGCGATCACAACGTTCGTGTCGAGCAGGTATCTACCATTCATCTGAATGGACCTGCTCGCACCCCTCTTCGATCGCCCGTTCGATGGCCGCAAGGTCATCCTTGGCGATCGTTCCACCAAAACGGGTCAAGATCTTCCCAGGGACGCCCCCGGGCTTTTCCCTTGCCAGTTCACGGGCAAAGTCTAGAACCTGCCTTTGTTGGCCGGGGGCGAGCCGGTCAAGTCGTTCGCGAAGTTCTCTCTCGATCGCCGGATTCATCTCTGTCACTCCTATACGCCTACACCCAAACCTTACTCCGGTTCGGGGTCCGAAGCAAGTCCGAGCGATCTGTTGGGTTTGGTTAGGGGGCGTGGGGAGGGTTTTCTTGTCACCCCGTTACAGCTCAGCCCCCTGACGACCCATCCACCCGAATCAATGCCCCTCCGGCTCGACGTGGACGAGGATGTCGGCGACTTCGGGCAGGGCCCCGCGGACGGCTTCCTCGATCCGGTGGACGAGGTCGTGCGCCGCGTCCGTCGGCATCTTGGGGTCGACATGAACGGAGAGATCGACGTGGACGGCGTCGGCCCGTCCGCGGGTCCTCACGTCGTGGACCTTTCGCACGCCTGCGACCTTCTGGGCGATCTCCTCAACCAGTCGGGTGTCGATCCGAGCGGCGTCGCAGAGGACGTCGGACGATTCCTTCACGACCAGGATCGCCATCCGAACGATGACGCCAGCGATCAGGAGCGCCGCCAGCGGATCGAGGATGGGATACCCGAGCCGCGCGCCCGCCATCGCGGCGATCACGCCGAGGGACGTGAGGACGTCGCTCGCCGTGTGTCGGCTGTCGGCGAGGAGGAAGTCGCTCTTCAACCGTTTTCCCGCGCGGGCCTCGTACCTCGAGACGCCCAGGTTGACGAGAAGGGTTCCGATCATGACGCCGAACGAGAGCGGCGTGATTTGCGGCGGAACGGGGCGGAAGAGGGAGACCAGGGCGTGGGCGACGACCTGGTAGCCGGCGAGAAGAAGAAGAACGGCGATGCCGATCGTCGCGAACGTCTCGTATTTCTTGTGGCCGTAGGGATGATTGGCGTCGGCTGGCTGGGAGGCGATCCAGAGACCGACGAGGCCGAGGACGTTCGAAGTTCCGTCGAAGAGGGAGTGAAACCCGTCCGCGAACATGCTCTGCGTCCGCGATGCGGTTCCGTAGGCGATTTTGGTCGCGGCGACGGCCAGATTCAGGAAGAGGGTGACCCAGAGGACCCGGCGGACTTCGTCAGCCTTGAGCATTCGTCGTTTCCGGAGGTGATCTCGACGGTTCAGCAACCTGTGCGCGGTGCAGGGAGGCACCACCAAATCGCGAAGATTTGGTGTCGAGCGATTTGAAAGACTTGCGCGAATTCATTTTGCGCTAGTCGTGGCTGAAAAAGCCATGGATGGACTTTTCAGCATCCAGTTAAAAGCGAATATAGGTCAAGTCGCCGACCTGTGTCAAACCGTCATCCCCCTGGGCAGATGTCGTGGAACCGGCCGGCGGGACCACTGCATCTGGGCGATTCGGTTCGGGCTCTCTCCCACCCTGCTCCACTTTTATAACTCTTTCAAATTTAATCGTTTTTTTCTTGACATCGACCTCGGCTTTGTTATACTCCCGCGCCAAGTGGAGTGAAGTGGGATAGAGTGGCACAAGTGTCCACAGGAGCGAGGGTCTTTCGTGTTCAAGGGGAGCTTCCAGTTCACGATCGATGCAAAGGGACGTGTCTCGATTCCGTCGCGCTTCCGCGAGATTCTGGCCGAGCGCTACGAGGAAAAGCTCGTCGTGACGAACGACCTCGACAAGTGCCTCGTCGCTTTCCCGTTCGAGGAGTGGTCCCTCATCGAGCAGAAGATCCGCGATCTTCCCTCGTCCGAGCCGGACGTGAAGGCCTTCATGCGCTTCGTCTATTCCAGGGCGACCGAGTGCGAGCTGGACCGGCAGGGCCGCGTTCTCATTCCGCCTTCGCTCAGGGAGTACGCCGAACTCAAGCGCGACGTGGTCATCGTTGGGATGGGGCACAAGATCGAGATCTGGGATCCCTCCCTCTGGGACAAGGCGATCGCGCCCGACCGGTTCCCGGCGATCTCCGAGACGCTGGCCAGGCTGGGATTTTGAGGTTCGCGGGGAGGTCTCGTCGAGTCGATGGATAGAGCGGCGCCGCTCCACCGGCCCGTGCTCCTCGACGAAGTTATCGGTTTTCTCCTGCCGCGCGACGGGGGACGATACCTGGACGCCACGGTCGGCGCGGGGGGGCACGCGGAAGCGATCCTCGATGCGTCCGGTCCGGGGGGACAACTACTGGGCCTGGACCGCGATCCCGAAGCGGTCGCCGCGGCGTCCCGGGTCCTCGCCCGGTTCGGCGGCCGGGCGCGGGTCCTCAAGCGGTGCTATTCGGACCTGGCCCAGGCGCTGGACGAGGCGGGCTGGGAGACGATCGACGGCGCTCTTTTCGATCTGGGGGTTTCCTCCATGCAGATCGACACGGCCGAACGCGGGTTCAGTTTCCAGAAGGCGGGGCCGCTCGACATGCGGATGGACCCTTCATCCGGCGGTCCGACGGCGGCCGATCTCGTCAACCGCCTCCCGGAGGCGGAGCTGAGGGACATCCTGTTTCGCTGGGGCGAGGAGCCGAGGGCGCGGCAGGCGGCCCGGGCGATCGTCCGCGCGCGGGAGCGCGCGCCGATCGAGACGACGACCGGCCTCGCCGAGATCGTCCGCCGGGCGGCCGGAAAGCGCGGAGGGATCGACGCGGCGACCCGGACGTTTCAGGCGCTCCGGATCGCCGTCAACAACGAGCTGTCCCGGATCGAACCGGCGGTCCGGTCCGCGGCGGCGAGGCTTGTTCCCGGAGGGCGCGCGGCGGTGATCTCCTTCCATTCTCTCGAAGACCGGATCGTCAAGACCCTCTTTAGAACCCTCGCCCGCGCGTGCGTCTGTCCTCGCGAGTTTCCCGTTTGCCGTTGCGGCGGCGTCTCCGCTTTCTCGCTCGTGACGCGCCGGGCCGCGCGTCCGGCCGAAGCGGAGACCCGAGTCAACCCGCGCGCGAGAAGCGCCCGCCTGCGTGTCATCGAGCGCGTCGGGCAGAAAGGAACGGCATGATGAACGCGAGAGTCGGAGCCGATGCGCTGATCGATTCCCGTCCGTCCGGTCTGAAGACGGGCGGAGGGCGCCGCCTCGTCTTAAGGGCGCTCCTGGCGGGGGCCCTGATCGTCGCTGTCCTGACTCTCTACATCTGGCAGAGGTTTCAGGTGATTGATCTTGGCTACACGGTCGACCGGTTCAAGACCGAGCGCGAGACGCTGGTCCGGATGAACAACAACCTCAGGATCGAGTCAGCAAGCCTCAAGAGCCTCGACCGCGTGGAGCGGATCGCCGCGCGCCGGATCGGTCTCAAGCCGGTCGAGCGCGGGCGATTCGTCCTGGTCAAGGTTGTCCCCGGGGCCGGCGCGCCGGAGCCGGGGACGACGGCCGTGGCGCTCGCATCGCCCGGAGTCCGGGGGAAGGGCCGGAGCTAGACCGATGGAGAGACCATAGAGCCATGCCGCTCGCGACGAATCCCATGGGTCCCCAGGCGCGGCGAATCCTTGTCGTGATGGCGGGCCTTGTGCTACTTTATATTCTGGTGGCGTTCCGCCTCTTCTCGGTGATGGTGCTGAGCCACCCGGAGCTGGCCAAGAAGGCGGAGCGGCAGCACCAGAAGGTGGTCCTTCTCGAGCCGCGGCGCGGATCGATCCTGGATCGCGCGGGCCGGGAATTGGCTGTGAGCGTCGAAGTTGAATCGTTGTACGGAGTTCCCTCGGAGATCGATAACCCCCGCCGCGTCGCTTCCCTGCTCTCCCGGGTTCTCGAAGTTCCCAGCGCTCAACTCGAAAGACGCCTCGACAGTTCCCGCCATTTCGCCTGGATCGAGCGGAAGCTCGACCCGGACCGCGTCGAGCGGGTGAAGGGTCTCGGACTCTCGCAGCGCGAGGTGGGCTTCCTGACGGAAAGCCGGCGGTTCTATCCGAAAAGGCGCCTGGCGAGCCACGTCCTCGGCTTCCAGGGGCTCGACGGCGAGGGCCTGGAGGGGATCGAGCGCCGCCACGAAGAGGCGCTCAAGGGCGAGAAGGGGC
>MHEK01000026.1:7748-13441 GCA_001803795.1 Nitrospirae bacterium RBG_16_64_22 | reverse complement strand
GCGAAGCGGCCCGGAGCCATGTGCCGGTGATCGCCGACGGCGGGATCAAGTTCTCGGGCGACGTGACGAAGGCTCTGGCGGCGGGAGCCCATGCCGTGATGATCGGCGGCCTCTTCGCCGGGACTGAAGAGAGCCCGGGCGAGACGGTTCTCTACCAGGGCCGGTCGTACAAGGTCTACCGCGGGATGGGCTCGATCGCGGCGATGGAGCGGGGGAGCAAGGACCGCTACTTCCAGGAGCACGAAGCGGCGACGCCGAAGCTCGTTCCGGAGGGGGTCGAAGGGCGGGTCCCGTTCAAGGGGCCGTTGTCGGCCTCGGTCCTCCAGCTCATCGGGGGACTTCGGTCCGGCATGGGGTACTGCGGCTGCCGGAGAATCGAAGACCTCCGGCGGAAGGGCCGCTTCATCCGGGTCACTTCGGCGGGCCTCCGGGAGAGCCACGTGCACGACGTGACGATCACGAAGGAAGCCCCGAACTACCGCATCGAGTCATGAGCGCGCGGACCCGCGGGACCAGGGCCCGCAAGGCGCCGGCCGCCGCTCTTCCGTCCGAACGAATCCTCGTTCTCGACTTCGGGTCCCAGACGACCCAGCTCATTGCCCGCCGCGTGCGCGAAAGCGGCGTCTACTGCGAGATCCATCCGTTCAACATGCCTGCCGAGAAGATCCGGACGTTCGCGCCGAGAGGCGTGATTCTCTCGGGGAGCCCGGCGTCCGTGACGCAGGCGGGCGCGCCGATGCCTGACCCCGCCGTCTTCGATCTCGGCGTTCCGGTCCTCGGGATCTGCTACGGGATGCAGGTCATGACGAAGATGCTGGGCGGCCGCGTCGGGCACGCCCAGAGACGGGAGTACGGGCACGCGGAGTTGTCGATCGCGCGGGCGGGGCGGCTATTCGCCTCCATCGGGAGGCCGGGACAGCCGGTCCCCGTCTGGATGAGCCACGGTGACAGGATCGAACGCCCCCCGAAGGGCTTCGTTCCGCTCGCGCGAACGGTCAACTCGCCCGTTGCGGCCATGGGGGACCTGTCTCGGGAGCGGTACGGCGTCCAGTTCCATCCCGAGGTCGTCCACACGCCGGGCGGAAAGCAAATCCTCGCCAACTTCGCCCGGAAGGTCTGCGGTTGCCGGGCTGACTGGACGCCGGCTTCGTTCATCGAGCATTCGATCGCGATGATCCGGGAGAAGGTCGGGCGGGGCAAGGTCGTTTGCGCTCTCTCGGGCGGCGTCGATTCGTCCGTCGTGGCCGTCCTCGTCCACCGCGCGATCGGGGACCAGCTCACGTGCATCTTCGTCGATCCGGGCCTCATGCGCGAAGGGGAGCGGCAACAGGTCGAGGCGACGTTCCGCAAGAGGTTCAAGATGCGCCTCCGCGTCGTGGACGCCAGGAAGAGGTTCCTCCGGGTTCTCGACGGCGTGGAGGATCCGGAAGCGAAGAGAAAGAGGATCGGGCACGAGTTCATCGCCGTGTTCGAGGAGGAGGCGCGGAAGATCGGCGGGGCGGACTTCCTCGCTCAGGGGACGCTCTATCCCGACGTGATCGAAAGCGTCTCGTTCCGTGGGCCGTCGGCCGTGATCAAGTCGCACCACAACGTGGGCGGGCTTCCCGCGGCCATGCGGCTGAAGCTCGTTGAGCCGCTCCGCGAGATCTTCAAGGACGAGGCCCGGGCCGCTGGCGAGGCGCTGGGCCTTCCGGAAAGCATCGTCTGGCGTCAGCCGTTCCCGGGTCCTGGGCTGGCGATCCGCGTGATCGGGCCGGTCTCTGAGCGGCGGCTCTCGATCCTGCGGCATGCCGACGCCATCGTCGAGGAGGAGATCCGGGGGGGCGGGTGGTATCGGAAGCTCTGGCAGGCGTTCGCCGTCCTCCTGCCGATCCGGACGGTCGGCGTGATGGGGGACGAGAGGACCTACGAGAACGTGATCGCGGTTCGCGCGGTGACGAGCGAAGACGGGATGACCGCCGACTGGGCGCCCCTCCCGGCCGCGCTTCTCCGGCGGCTGTCGAGCCGGATTATCAACGAGGTCAAGGGCGTGAACCGGGTCGTGTACGACGTGTCCTCGAAACCTCCCAGCACGATCGAATGGGAGTGAAAAACATCTACCGGCGCGGTTTCGAGGGGGCCGGCTGGCGCTTGGCCAGCGCGGCGGCTTCGATGGCCGCTCGGCGGCGGGTTTTTTGCGCTTTTTCTTTTCGATGACGCCTCCGTCTGATCTCCTGGTTCCGGACTCTCATGGCGAGATGACCTCCTGCGGTTATTCCAAAGTTTCCAACGGGGCGACAGTCTATCAAAGGTTAAGGGTGGAGTAAAGGAGTCGTGGAAGAGCGCCTTCAAAAGATCATATCGCGCGCGGGCCTGGCGTCGCGCCGAAAGGCCGAGGAATGGATCCTCGATGGGCGCGTTTCGGTCAACGGCCGGGTCGTCATCGAGCTGGGCGCGAAAGCCGATCCTGACCGCGACGCGATCAAGGTGAACGGGCGGCTGGTCCGCGCGATCGGCGGGGCCTTCCGGTACGTTCTCCTCAACAAGCCGCGCGGGGTTGTATCCACCCTTTCCGATCCGGAAGGCCGCCGGACGGTCGTGGACCTCCTTAAGGGAATCAAGGAGCGCGTCTACCCGGTGGGCCGTTTGGACTTGGACAGCGAAGGGCTGATCCTCCTCACGAACGACGGTGAGCTGGCGAACAGGCTGATGCACCCCAGGCACGGCGTCGAGAAGGCGTACCTCGTGAAGGTGCAGGGCGTGCTTACGGAGGGCCAGATCGAGCGTTTGTCGCGGGGGATCCCCCTCGAGGAAGGGAAGACGGCGCCGGCGCGGATCCGCAAGATCCGCAAGACGGAGACGAATTCCTGGATCGAGATCACGATCCACGAGGGGCGAAAACGGCAGGTCCGCCGAATGGTCGAAAAAGTGGGCCATACCGTGCTCAAACTCAAGCGGATCCGCTACGCCTTCCTGACGCCGGCCGGCCTGCCGACCGGCGCGTTCCGCGTCCTGACGCCCGGAGAGGTGCAAAAGCTCAAGCGGCTGACGGGAATGGAGGGAGGACGCGGGATCCGCGGTTCGGCCGAGCCGAGGGTGGAAAAAGAAGAATGATTCGCCGGCGCGGGCGGATTGTAGTCCGGGTCTATTTTTCCTTCATGGCCTGCATGGTTCTGATCGGATGCGGCGGCGTCCCCGACGACCGGGCCTCCACTCTTCGGATCAACCTCGGCAACGAGCCGCCGACGCTGGACTGGTCGCTCGCGACGGATTCCACTTCTTTCGTCGTCATCATGAACATCATGGAAGGCCTGGCCGAGTTCGACGAGGGGTTGAACCCCAGGCCCAACATGGCCCGGAAATGGGACGTCAGTCCGGACGGGAAGCGGTACGTCTTCCACTTGAGGCCGGACGCGGTCTGGACGGACGGAAGGCCGGTGACGGCGGACGACTACGTGTACGCCTGGCGGCGGCTCCTCGATCCGAAGACCGGGTCGGAGTACGCCTACTTCCTCTTCGACGTCGAGGGGGCGGAGGATTTCAACGCGGGGAAGAACAAAGACCCGGAGAGCGTCGGCATCCGGGCGCTTTCTTCCACGCGGCTCGAAGTGCGCCTGCGGAAGCCCGTCGTGTTCTTCCCTTCGCTCGTCACGTTTCCCGCGACTTTTCCGCTGCGCCGGGACGTCGTGGAGAAACACGGCGACCGCTGGACGGAACCGGAGAACATCGTCACGAACGGTCCGTTCAGCCTCGGCCGCTGGGAACACGAGTACAAGATCGAGATCGTCCCTAATCCGCGTTATTTTGGGCCGCGTCCGAAGCTGGACCGCGTCCGCATGTTCATGGTCCGGGACGGTGCCACGTCGCTCACGCTCTACGAGACGGGCGACCTGGACGTAACGGGCCTCATGCCGGTGGCGATCCCGGCGTATCGCAACCGGCCGGACTTCGCCAACAATCCGGTCCTGCGGGGAAACTACGTCGCGTTCAACGTGACGAAGCCTCCGTTCACCGACCCGCGCGTCCGCCGGGCGTTCGGCCACGCCATCGACCGGACGCAGATCCCGCCGATCCTCCAGGGGGGAGAGATCGCGACGACCTCCTGGATTCCGATCGGAATGTTCGGACACGAGCCGTCGATCGGTCTTCGTTTCGACCCGGACCGGGCGCGGGCGCTCCTCGCCGAGGCCGGGTTTCCCGACGGCCAAAACCTTCCGCCGGTCACGATGGTGTACGCGACCGATCCCACGTCGCGCCTCCTGGCCGAGAACATCCAGGCTCAGTGGAAGAAGAACCTGAACGCGGCGGTCGCGATCGACAACCTCGAATGGAAGGTGTTTCTCTCCCGCCTTAACGCAGACGCTCCCCAGATCTACCGCCTGGGATGGGGGGCCGACTATCCGGACCCGGACAACTTCATGGCCCTCTGGACGTCGACGAGCGGGAACAACCGGACACGCTGGAAGAACGAGGCGTACGACCGCCTCGTGGCGCGCGGGACGGAGGAGGCGGATCCGAAAAGGCGGAAGGCGATCTACGACGAGGCCCAGAGGGTTCTCCTGGAGCGGGAGGCGCCGATTGTCCCCGTCTACTTTTCGGCATCAAACCGCCTGATCCATCCCCGCGTCCGGGGATTCCCGGCGAACCCCCTGGACCTCTGGATCCTGAAGCCGGTTTCCCTGGAGGGGCGATGAGACGCCTGCTGGTCGGACGCCTGCTCGCCGCGCCCCTGGTCCTGCTGGCCGTCTCGACGCTGACCTTTTTCCTGATGAGGGCCGTTCCCGGCGGACCGTTCGACGCCGAGAAGCCTCTTCCGCCGGCCATCAAGGCCAATATCGAGGCCAAGTACCGGTTGAACGATCCGTTCTGGCTCCAATACGTTTCGTACGTCGGCGGGGCCCTGCGCGGCGACCTCGGACCCTCCTACAAGTACGTCAACCGCTCGGTCACGGACATCATCCGCGCCGCCCTGCCCGTCTCGGCCGCCCTGGGCGCCCTGGCCCTGCTCGTGTCGCTGATCCTGGGTTTGATATTCGGGACGCTGGCCGGGGCGTTCTCGGGGACGTGGGTGGACCGAACAGCCCTCTTTCTCGCGACGCTGGGAATCGCCCTGCCGGGTTTCCTCCTGGGCGCGGTCGTGATCCTCGTCTTCGCCCACAACCTGCGGATCTTCCCGCCGGCGCTCTGGGAGGGCGCGCGATACATGATCCTTCCGGCCGTGACGCTCGGAATCGGGCCCGCCGCGTACCTTGCGCGCCTGGTCCGCTCGGGAATCCTCGAAACGATGCACCAGGACTTCGTCCGGACGGCGAAGGCGAAAGGGCTTCATCCGGTCCGGGTCATGCTGTTCCACGTTCTGGGGAACGCCTTGACGCCGGTCCTCTCCGTTCTCGGCCCGCTCACGGCGGCCTTCGTGACCGGTTCGTTCGTCGTCGAGTACCTCTTCTCGATTCCCGGAATGGGGAAGTACTTCGTCGACTCCGTGGCAAACCGCGACTATCCGCTGATCATGGGCGTGACGCTCGTGTACGGCGCGATTCTGTACGCGGCGAACGTCGTTGTGGATATCCTTTACGCCTGGGCCGACCCGCGCGTGGGAAGAGAGTGAAAGAGAACGGTGAATCGGTGAATGGGTGAATCGGTGAATAGGAAAGAAAGGCACAGAGGCACAGAGGCACAGAGCGATCGGCGGCTAAACCTTGGTGAATGGGTGA
>MHEK01000026.1:0-7694 GCA_001803795.1 Nitrospirae bacterium RBG_16_64_22 | reverse complement strand
GAATGGGTGAATCGGTGAATAGGAAAGAAAGGCACAGAGGCACAGAGGCACAGAGCGATCGGCGGCTAAACCTTGGTGAATGGGTGAATCGGTGAAACGGAACAAAGACGCTGGATTCGGAGTCTTCCGGGAACACCGCGGGGCCGCTCTGTCTCTGCTGTTTCTTGTTGCGCTCGCCGTCGGCGCCGTTCTGGCGCCTTGGATCTCTCCGTATCCCTATGACGCGACGGATCCCGGAAACCTGCTCGGCGGCCCGTCGCGGGAACACTGGATGGGGACGGACCGTCTCGGGCGGGACCTCTTCTCCCGCGTCCTGTTCGGCGCGCGCGTCTCCCTGCTGGTCGGCGTGACGGTCGCCCTGTCGGCGCTCACCATCGGGACGGTCGTCGGAATGCTTTCGGGCTATCTCCGGGGGCGGACGGATCAGGTCCTCATGCGGATCGTGGACGTCCTCTACGCCCTCCCGGACCTGCTCGTCGTGATTCTGCTCATGGTCTTGCTGGGCCGCTCTGTTCCCGCGCTGATCGCCGCGATGGTCGTGATCGGCTGGGTGGGCGTAGCGAGGCTTACGCGAGGCGAGGTCCTCCGCGTCCGCGAGCTTCCGTTCGTGGAGGCCGCGCGCGCGCTGGGGGCCGGGCATGCGGCGATTCTCGAGCGCCACGTCCTGCCGAACATCATGGCGCCCCTGCTCGTGACGCTCACCGTCCGGATCCCGGGGGCGATCCTCCTCGAATCGACGCTCTCGTTCCTCGGTCTGGGGATCCCGCCGCCGTTCTCGTCGTGGGGCACGCTCGCGAGCGACGGATGGACGGCTCTCCGGTTCTATCCCCACTTGATTCTCTTTCCCGGGGCGGCGATTCTTCTCACGGTCCTCTCGTTCAACACGCTGGGCGACTTCCTCAGGGACGTTCTGGATCCGAGGAGGGTCCCGAGGTCGGTGAATGGGTGAATCGGTGAATCGGTGAATGGGTGAATCGGTGAATGGGTGAATTGGTGAATAGGTGAATTGGTGAATAGGTGAATCGGTGAATAGGTGAATTGGTGAATGGGTCTTTCGTTGACGATGATCGAGGCGGGTGTTACGATTCGCCGCGCTTTTGGGCATCCTTTCCAGGCATCGGCGGAGGAGAATTGAAGCGAACTCATTACTGCGGCGATCTGCGGCGCGAGCACGGGGGGCGGGAGGTTGTTCTTTGCGGCTGGGTCCACGTTCGCAGGGACCACGGCGGCCTCATTTTCGTGGATCTTCGCGACCGGTCCGGCCGCGTTCAAGTTGTCTTCGATCCGGCGGCCGGGGCAGAAATCATGGAGTCCGCTCACCGTCTGCGGGCGGAGTTCGTGGTCCAAGTGTCCGGGGACGTGTCGCTTCGCCCCCAGGGGACGGAGAACCCTGGCCTTCCCACGGGCGAGATCGAGGTTCGGGCCAGAATGCTTCTGGTTCTGAACGAAGCGTCGACGCCTCCTTTCGCCGTCGAGGATGAATCGGACGCGGCGGAGGCGGTCCGGCTTCGATACCGCTACCTGGATCTTCGGCGCCCGATCGTTCAACGCGTCTTCTTCGACCGTCATCGGATCACGCGGACCATCCGGAACTTCCTCGAAGGTCGGGGATTCATCGACGTGGAGACGCCCGTTTTGACGAAGAGCACGCCGGAGGGGGCCCGCGACTACCTGGTGCCGTCGCGCGTGAACCCCGGCGCGTTCTACGCATTGCCGCAGTCGCCCCAGCTCTTCAAGCAGATCCTGATGGTCGCCGGCCTGGACCGCTACTATCAGATCGTCCGGTGCTTTCGGGACGAGGACCTGCGGGCGGACCGCCAGCCGGAGTTCACCCAGGTGGACCTGGAGATGTCGTTCGTCGACCGGGACGACGTGATGGCGGTCACCGAAGGAATGCTTGCCGAGGTCTTCCGGGAAATCAAGGGGGCGGCGCCGCCCACGCCTTATCCGCGTCTCTCCTATCGGGACGCGATGGAGCGGTTCGGCTCCGACAAGCCGGACACCCGTTTCGGGCTGGAGCTCGTCGATCTTGCCGCCGTGGCGCGGGAGGCGGAGTTCAAGGTGTTCCGTCAGGCCCTGGAGTCGGGCGGCCGTGTCAAGGGGTTGAACGCCAAGGGGTGCGGATCGTTCTCCCGCAAGGAGATCGACGACCTGACCGAAGAGGCGAAAACGTTCGGGGCCAAGGGGCTCGCCTGGATGAAGACAACGCAGGGCGGCCTGGAATCGGCCATCGCCAAGTTCTTCACGCCCGGACAGCAGGCTGAAATCCGGCGTTTGATGTCGGCTGAGCCGGGCGATCTGCTTCTCTTCGTCGCCGACTCGGAAGCGGTCGTTCACGAGGCGCTGGGACGCCTCCGCCTCCGCATCGGAGAGGCGCGGAGACTCATTCCCGCCGATCGGACTGACCTCCTGTGGGTCGTCGATTTTCCGCTCCTGGAATGGGACGGCGAGGAGAAGCGCTACGTCGCCATGCACCATCCGTTCACGGCCCCGATGGACGAGGACCTGCCTCTTCTCGAGTCCGATCCGCTCAAGGTCAGGGCGAAGGCCTACGACATCGTCATGAACGGGACGGAGATCGGGGGAGGGTCCGTCCGGATCCACCGCGAGGACGTCCAGGAGAAGATGTTCGGTCTGCTCGGGATCGGCGCGGAAGAGGCGCGGGAGAAGTTCGGCTTTCTGCTGGAGGCGCTTCGGTTCGGCGCGCCTCCGCACGGCGGGATCGCCCTGGGACTCGACCGCCTGACCATGCTCGTCACCGGAGCGTCGTCGATCCGCGACGTGATCCCTTTCCCGAAGACACAGAAGGGCGTCTGCCCGCTCACGCAGGCCCCTTCGCCCGTGAGTCCCGCCCAGCTCAGAGAACTGCGGATCAGGGTCGTGGATTAACCCGGACGATCCTATCCCTTGCCTTTTCCCGCCTTGCGCCGAGGCTTCGCGGACGCGGAGACCTCGGTCTTCTTCTCCTTGAACACGCCCATTTTCCGGAACTTCTGATACCTGGCTTCGAGCCTGTCTTCCGGGGAAGCTGTCTTCAGCCCGCCGAGATGACGGAGGATCGCTTCCTTCATCGTCGCCGCGATCCTGTCGGGGTCCCGGTGGGCGCCTCCGGGCGGCTCCTTGACGACCTCGTCGATGACGCCGAATGAGAGCAGGTCGCCGGCAGTCATCCTGAGCGCGGCCGTCGCGTCGGCGACCTTGCTCGCCGGGTCCCCTTTCCAAAGGATCGCCGCGCATCCCTCGGGGGAGATCACGGAATAGACGGCGTGCTCCAGCATGAGGATCCGGTCGCCGACGCCGATGGCGAGGGCGCCGCCGCTTCCCCCCTCGCCCGTGACGGCGGCGATGATGGGAACCCGGAGGCGCGACATCTCGAAGAGACTGGAAGCGATGGCTTCGGCCTGGCCTCTTTCCTCGGCCTCGAGTCCCGGATAGGCCCCGGGCGTGTCGATGAAGGTGACGACGGGAAGGCCGAACGTCTCGGCGAGTTTCATCGTGCGGACGCTCTTCCGGTACCCTTCGGGGTTGGGCATTCCGAAGTTCCGGGCGATCTTTTCCCGGGTCGTGCGGCCCTTTTGATGGCCGATGACGACGACGGACTGCTTGTCGATCCGCGCGAGGGCGCAGACGAGGGCTTGATCGTCTGCGAACCGTCGGTCGCCCTTCAGCTCGACGACGTCGGAGAAGATCGATTGAAGGTAGTTGAGCGTGGAAGGCCGGGACGGATGGCGGGCGATCTGGACCCTCTGCCACGGCGTCAGCCCCGCCATGATCGATTCGAGGACTCGATCGGACTCCGCGCGGAGCGCCGCGACCTTGAGACGGGCTTCTTCCGGGTCTTCCGGCGGACTGGCGAGGATCTCCTCCATCCGGCGGTCCAGCTCGGCGACGGGTCGCTCGAAGTCGAGGTATTCAGGCGGCACGCGGGCTCCTTGTCAGGGTGTCTTTCAACACCCTGCTAAATCAGGCGAACGAGACCGACCCGTTCCCCAGGAGCGATTCGATCTCGCTGACAAGAGGATCGGACGGGACGGCGGCCAGGGACTCGCCCGCGGCGATCACGGCCCTGGTCTCCGAGGGTTGGAGGATGTGCAGGAAGACGGGGCACGTTCCGCGGTGGCGCTTGAGGATCTCCCGGAGCCGGGCCAGTTCGTCCGCCGTCGTGCCGGTCGCGCGAATGCGGATGTCGATCCGCGCCGTATTCTTCCGGGTAGAGCCGGCAAACTCCCGGACGCCGGAGGCCCGGATCTTGATTCCGTTCTCCTCCCGGGCGACTTGGCCCGTGACGAGGAGGGGAGCGTCCGTTGCCAGGAGATGGCCGGCCTGCCGGTAGAGCTCCGGGAAGATAATGGCGTCGACGCTCCCCTCCAGGTCCTCGATGGAGAAGGTCGCCATTTTCTCGCCCGTCTTCTTGGCGGTCCGTTCCTTGAGGGCCGAGACGATGCCGCAGATCGCGATCTCCTTGCCGTCCGGGACGCTCTCCAGATCGGACGTGCGGACCGTGGCGCCGCGGGCGAGTTCCTCGGCGTACCGGGAAAGGGGGTGGCCGGATACGTAGAGGCCGAGGGATTCCTTTTCGCGCTTGAGCGTCTCCGCCTCGGTCCAGGGGGGGACGTCTGGGAGCGGGGGTTGGGCGGCGGCCGTCTCGGGAGCGCCGGACGGGGCGAAATCGAACAGGGAGGCCTGTCCTTGGTCGCGGGCCTGGACGAACCGGGCGGCGTCGGAGGTTGCGGTGTCGATGGCGGCGGCGAGCCGCGCCCGGCCGGCGCCCGTGAAGTCGAACGCTCCGCAGTCGATGAGGGACTCGATGACGCGGCGGTTCACCTTGGCGGAATCGACCCGCCGGCAGAAGTCGAAGAGGGAGGCGAAGGGGTCTCCGTCCGTCCGGGCGGCGATGATCGATTCGACGGCGCCTTCGCCCACGTTCTTCACGGCCGTCAGTCCGAACCGGATGCCGCCGGCGACGGGGGTGAAGGAGGCCCCGCTCTCGTTGACGTCGGGCGGGAGGACGGCGATCCCCATGGCCTTGCATTCGCCGATGTAATTGACCACCTTGTCCGTGTTGCCCATGTCCGACGTGAGGAGGGCGGCCATGAACTCGACGGGATGGTGCGCCTTGAGGTAGGCTGTCTGATAGGCCAGCATGGCGTAGGCCGCGGAGTGGGACTTGTTGAATCCGTACCCCGCGAACTTCTCCATGAGGTCGAAGATCCGGGCTACCTTCTTCTCGGGGATCCGGTTCGCAAGCGCCCCTTCCACGAACCTCTTTCGCTGTTCGGCCATGACTTCGGGGTCCTTCTTGCCCATGGCTTTCCGCAGGACGTCGGCCTCGCCGGGGGAGAAGTTCGCGAGGACCTTGGCGATCTGCATCACCTGTTCCTGGTAGACGATGACCCCGTACGTTTCCTTGAGGATCTCCTCGAGCTGGGGAAGGTCGTAGGCGATTTTCGTCGCCCCTTTCCTCCGCTTGATGAAGTCGTCCGTCATGCCGGATTCGATCGGTCCGGGACGGTAGAGGGCGACGAGATGGATGATGTCCTCAAAGGCGGACGGCCTCATCTTGATCAGGAGATCGCGCATCCCGGCGCTCTCGAGCTGGAAGATCCCCCTCGTCCTGGCGGCAGAGAGGAGCGCGTACGTCTCCGCGTCGTCGAGGCGGATGTCCTCGAGGGAGAACGCGGGGGCATCGGCCCCGCCTGCAATCGTGGCGTTGATCAACTGGACGGCCTGGTTCATGACCGTCAGGGTCCTGAGGCCCAGGAAGTCGACTTTGAGGAGCCCGATGTCCTCCACGCATCTCATGGAGTACTGGGTGACGACCTCGTCTCCGTCCTTCGTCCCCTTGTAGAGCGGGACGTGGTCCGAGAGCGGTTCCCGCGAGATCACGATTCCCGCCGCGTGCGTCGACGCGTGGCGCGAGAGTCCTTCGAGGCGGCGGGCGATGTCGAAGAGGTTCTGGACGCGCGGATCGCTCTTCATCATGTCCGCCAGGCGGGGTTCCTGCACGATGGCCTTGTCGAGGGTCATGTCGAGCGTTGGCGGGATGAGCTTGGCGATCCGGTCGGCTTCGCCGTACGAGAGGCCCAGGACGCGGGCGACGTCCCGGATGACAGCCTTGGCCTTCATCTGGCCGAATGTGATGATCTGGCAGACGTGGTCGGCCCCGTACTTCCCGGTTACGTACCGGATGACTTCGTCGCGGCGGTCCTGGCAGAAGTCGATGTCGATGTCGGGCAGGGAGATGCGGTCCGGGTTCAGGAACCGCTCGAAGAGGAGGCCGTAGGCGAGGGGATCGATGTCCGTGATTCCGAGCGCGTACGCGACCAGGGAGCCGGCGGCCGAACCCCGGCCCGGACCGACGGGAATCTTCTTTTCCTTCGCGTAGCGGATGAAGTCCCACACGATGAGGAAGTATCCCGAGAAGGCCATCTTCCGGATGACGGAGAGCTCGAAATCCAGGCGTGTCCAGTACTGGTCGGGGGGCGCGTGGGGACGCCGCTGACGGAGGCGGTCTTCCAGTCCACGGCGGGCGAGATCGGTCAAGTACTCGTCGCGAGTTGTCCCGGGCGGGACCTGGTACGTCGGGAGGTGGTGCGCGCCCATGGGGATTTCCACGTTGCATCGCTCGGCGATCTCAACCGTATTGCGGAGCGCCTCCTCCACTTCGCCGAACACCGTCCGCATCTCGTCCGCCGACTTGAAGTAGAACTGATCGCCAGGGTACTTGAGGCGGTTCTTCTCGCCGACCGTCTTCCCCGTGCCGATGCAGATCAGGCAGTCGTGAGGGTGGGCGTCGGCCCGGGTCAGGTAGTGGCAGTCGTTCGTGGCCACGAGGGGCAGACCTTCCGCGCGCGCCAGGCGGACCATCTCGCGGTTGACGAGACCTTGTCCTTCGGCCCCGTTGTCCTGGAGCTCGAGATAGAAGTTCCCTTTTCCCAGGATGTCCTGATACGCGCCGGCCAGCCGGACAGCCTCGTCGAAACGGCCGGCGGCCAGGTTTGTGGGGATCTCTCCGCCCAGGCACGCGGAGAGGCCGATCAGTCCTTCGGCGTGGGCCGAGAGGATCTCCTTGTCGATGCGTGGGCGGTAATAGAACCCTTCCAGGTAACCGGCGGTCACGAGCTTGATGAGGTTTCGATATCCCTGCTCGTTCCGCGCGAGAAGGACCATGTGATAGGAGGCCTCGTCGATCCCTTTTGCGTTCTTCTCGAATCGGCTCGCGGGGGCGACGTAGACTTCGCATCCGATGATCGGCTTGACGCCTGCTTTTCGAGCCGCCTTGTAGAATTCGATGGCCCCGAAGAGATTTCCGTGGTCAGTGAGAGCCACGGCCGGCATCTTGAAGGCGGGGCCTGCCGGACGATGTCCGTCACCCTCGTGGCGGCATCGAGGAGGGAGTACTGGCTGTGAAGATGAAGGTGAACGAAGTCAGCGTGGCGCATGGGATGGCCGGTCATGCAATGATTAGCGATTGAATCGAGGAGGATTCTAGGACATCGAGTCGCCGAAGTCAACTCCAAAAGAAAATGCATCTGCAGGCATTTTCCCATCACAACATCGGTTCAATCGTCAATCTGCATACTAAATCCCATTTCTTGGCTGAATATTGGTTATGCGTGGGGTCAGGATCTAAGAAGCCGGGGTGTATTTCTTGATCGAGGGGGTACATACTGCAAACAGGACTTTCCCCAGGA
>MHEK01000025.1:6652-6785 GCA_001803795.1 Nitrospirae bacterium RBG_16_64_22 | reverse complement strand
CCCATCTCGGTCTCGTCTTCCCCGCTGTGGACACCCGTCCGCCCAAGCGCCAGGAGCCATGGCCGCTCGTTTCGAACAAACTCCAGGACCTTCTCGAACGCCTTTCCCGCCATGAGGCGGACTTCGATCTCGA
>MHEK01000025.1:6182-6416 GCA_001803795.1 Nitrospirae bacterium RBG_16_64_22 | reverse complement strand
GTCCAGGGCCGTGCGGAACGCCGCGAACGACTGGGGGCTCCCATCGAGCGCGGCCGCGATCGGCGCGTCCTCCGCAGGCTGGTCCCGCTTCACGATGATGAAGTCGGAACCGCGCGCCCGCCGAAGGACCCGCTCGGTCACGCTCCCGATCAGCGATTCCCGCGTCGCCCCCATCCCGAGCGCCCCCATGACGACGAGATCGTACCGGCTCTCGTTGATGTCGTCGGCCAGCAT
>MHEK01000025.1:0-6051 GCA_001803795.1 Nitrospirae bacterium RBG_16_64_22 | reverse complement strand
CTGTTTCCTCGCGGTAGCGGTCCGGGAGGGTGAACTCCATCTGCTTGAACCGGACGTCGTGAAGGCGAGCCGCGAAGACGTGGCTCCCGACGATCTCGCCGCCCGCCGCCTTCGCGACGGACAGGGCCAGATCGATCGCCGCGTTCGAGTGTTCCGAATTGTCGACCGGAACGCAGATCGTGCGAAACATCAAAATGCTCCAATTGGGAGGGCGGTTCGCTGCCGGATGGAAAAGAACCGTTCTGGATTGAAAAGGTCCTGGACCGTCGGGCCGGCCGCCTGCCCTCGTCTGCCGGGAAGCGCCTGGGGGAATGTATTAAAGGTATCAACCCGCCCTGCGCGTTGTCAAAGCGTTTTCTTCGGACGGCTCAGGGAGGGCGCGATCAAAGGCCAGAAGCGCCTTGACACCTCCTCTCCCCTTCTCTAGACTTCACACGCTTTGACTTGGTGCCGGATTCTCCAATGACCCGTTTTCTGATCCTCTTCGCGGTCCTCCTCCTCGCGGTCTTCTTCCTCTCCGGCCTCTTTCGCGGACTGAGAGGCGTCTCCCAGCGCCGTGAGGAAGGGCGACGGACCGTAGCCGAGGGGGGCGATATGGTCCGGGACCCGGTGTGCGGGGTCTTCGTCGTCAAGCGAACGGCTCTTGCCCGCCATTACGGCGGCGAGACGCATTACTTCTGCGGCGAGACCTGCGCGAAAAAGTTCGAGATCAATCCATCCTGACGCGAGAAAGGAAATCGGCAAGGAATAATGAAGACCCTCTGGTCTGACGAAGAAGCCCGCGGGAAGGACGACCTTCTCCTCCGCGTCTACACCTCCCGCCTCATCGGCGCCGATGCCAACCTTGTGATGTGGGGAGGCGGAAACACCTCCGTCAAAACGAAGGAGACCGACTACCGCGGGCGGTCCGTGGACGTCCTCCGCGTCAAGGGGTCCGGATCGGACCTCAAGACGATCGAGGCCAGACACTTCTCGCCCGTCCGGATGGACGACGTTCTGGCGCTCGAGCCGCGCAACGCAATGAGCGACGAGCAGATGGTAGCCTACCTGCGCGCCGCGATGACAGACCCCGAAGCGGCGCGGCCTTCCATCGAGACGCTCCTCCACGCCTTCCTTCCATTCAAGTTCATCGACCACACGCACGCCGACGCCATTCTCTCACTCACGAACCAGGCCCGCGGCGAGGCGGTCGTCCGCGAGGCGCTTGGGAACGACGTCATATGCGTCCCGTTCATCCAGCCGGGCTTCCATCTGTCGAAGGTCACACTCGAAGCACATCGGAAGAACCCCGATGCCCGTTGCATCGTCCTCATGAAGCACGGTCTCATAACGTTCGGAGACACGGCGAAGGAATCGTACGAGCGGACGATCGAGTACGTGACGCGGGCCGAGGAGTTCATCGCAAAACGCCGGGAGACGCGCAATCCGTTCACGCCTGCCGGCATCCCCGGGCTTCCGCCCGATGAGCGGCGTGTGCTCGCCTCGGAGATCGCTCCCGTGCTTCGAGGAGCCGTCTCGAAGATGAAGCGGTCCATCCTTCTGTACGACGACTCGCCGGAAGTCTTGGAGTTTGTCAATTCGAAGGAACTCCACGCCCTTTCCCAAATCGGCCCGGCGACACCCGACCACGTCATCCGCACGAAGGGACTCCCGCTGGCCCTCCGCGTGCCGTCCATCCGCAACACCGCGGCACTGAAGGCCGAGATCGCCGCCCAGGTCGAGGAGTTCGGCGGCCGGTACACCGCCTACTTCGAGCGGCAAAAACAGGGCGGTGCGAAGCGTCACGATCCCTATCCCCGCGTGATCCTCGTCCCTGGCGTCGGCATGTGGACGACGGGAGAGAACGCGAAGTCCGCCGGGATCGCCCGCGACCTGTACGACCACACGATCTCGGTCATCAAGGGGGGGGCGGCCGGCGGCGAGTACGCCTCGATTTCCGAGAAGGAAGTGTACGACATGGAATACTGGCCGATGGAGCTTTACAAGCTCACGCTCGCGCCGCCGGAGGCGGCCCTGTCCCGCCGCGTTGCGCTAGTCACCGGCGCCGCTTCGGGAATCGGCCGGGCCATCTGCTTCAAGCTCGCCCGCGAGGGCGCGCACGTCGTCGCCACGGACCTGAGGGAGGATTCCGTCCGGGACCTGGCCGGCGAGATCAACGGAACGTTCGGCTCCGGCCGCGCTTCATTCGCCCGAATGGACGTCACCGACGAATCCTCGGTTGCCGCCTCATTCCAGGCCGCTGCCCTGGCGTACGGAGGCGTGGACATCGTCGTCTCCAACGCCGGCCTCGCCCACGTGGAGGGGATCGACACCCTCGGCGTCGCGGACTGGAAGAAGTGCCTCGACGTGAACGCCACCGGCCACTTTCTCGTCTCGCGCGAAGGGTTCCGCCTCATGAAGGCCCAGGGGATCGGCGGAACGTTCGTCTTCGTCTCGTCGAAGAACGTCTTCTCGCCCGGCAAGGAGTTCGCCGCCTACTCGGCCTCCAAGGCGGCCGAGCACCAGCTCGCCAAGGTCCTCGCCCTGGAGGCGGCCGACCACGGGATCCGCGTCAACATGGTGAACCCCGACGGGATCTTCGAGGGGTCGGCCCTCTGGTCGAAGGATGTCCGCGAAAGCCGGGCGAAAAGCTACGGGATCGCCGAGAGCGAGATCGAGGAGTTCTACCGGAAGCGCAACATGCTCAAGGTCCGGATCTATGCCGAGGACGTGGCGGAGACGGTCTTCTTCCTCGCCTCCGACGCCTCAGCCAAGACGACCGGATGCACGATCACCGTCGACGGCGGGGTGAAGGACGCGTTTCCGAGGTAGTATGCAACAGGTGAACGGGTCTCCGTCCCAATTCACCCATTCACCGATTAACCCATTCACCTATTCACCGAAACCATGAGGTCATCATGAAAATCTTCCTGGACACAGCAAACATCGACGAGATCCGCGAGGCGGCCGCCCTCGGCGTAATCGACGGCGTCACGACCAACCCTTCCCTCATCGCAAAAGAAGGACGGGACTTCGAGGAGGTCATCCGCGAGATCTGCGCCATCGTGGACGGCCCGATCTCGGCCGAGGTGATCTCGACCGAAGCCAAGGGGATGGCCGCAGAAGCGCGGGAACTGGCAAAGATCCACCCCAACGTCACGATCAAGATCCCGATGATCGCCGAGGGGCTCAAAGCCGCCAAGGTCCTCTCCGCCGAAGGCATCAAGACCAATCTCACGCTCGTCTTCTCCGCCTCCCAGGCCCTCCTCGCCGCCAAGGCCGGCGCGACGTTCGTCTCCCCGTTCATCGGGCGGCTGGACGACGTCTCGCACGAAGGAATGGACCTGATCGGCGAGATCGTCCAGATCTACGATAACTACGGGTTCGAGACGGAGATCATCGTCGCGTCCGTCCGCCATCCGCTCCACGCCGTCGAGGCCGCCAGGATTGGCGCCCACATCGCCACGATCCCCCCCAAGGTCCTCATGCAGATGGTCAAGCACCCGCTCACGGACGTGGGGCTCAAGAACTTCCTAGCGGACTGGGAGAAGGTCCCCAAGAAAGCCGCCGCGGGGCGGAGGTAGGGGAAAGCCATGCCGATTTACGAGTACCGTTGCCAGGCCTGTGGAAACGAATTCGAGAAGCTGATCCTCGGATCGTCAGGCGGAGACGGCGTGTCTTGTCCCTCTTGCGGCGGGTCCGACGTGGCCAAGAAGCTCTCGGTCTTCGCCGCCGCCACGAGCTCTTCCTCTCCCCCGCATTCGTCTCCGTCCTCCGGCTGCGGCGCCTGCAACGAGTCCTGCCCCAACCGCCGCTGACGCGGATCACGTCCCCGGCGATTTGATCGGCGGTGCTTTCTTGCCCGATTCGCGATCAGGCCCGGCGCCCTCCGCGTCGGCCAATTTCTTGAGGGTCGCCAGATTCTGCCGGTCTCTCTCGTGCCCGCCTTCCTTCGGCGTCTCGATGACCTTCGGGACGGCGGCAAGACGGGGATCGTTCATGATCGCCCTGAACGGCTCCAGACCGATGAACCCCTCCCCGATGTGCTGGTGGCGGTCCACGCGAGAGCCTAGAGGCCTGGCCGAATCGTTCATGTGGATGGCCTTGAGACGCTCGCGCCCCACGGCCTGATCGAACTCCTCCATCGTGCGATTCCACCCCTCGGACGTCCGAATATCGTACCCCGCCGCGAAGACATGGCACGTATCAAGGCAAACGCCCAAACGCTCCGGTTCGCGGACAAGGTCAAGGATCCGCCGGATCTGCTCGAACCGCCAGCCGAGCGTCGTCCCCTGCCCCGCCGTCGTTTCTATCAGGATACTCATCCGGAATCCCCGCGTCCGCTCGTGAACATCGTCGAACGCCGACGCCACCCTGCCAAGCCCGGCTTCCTCGCCGGCCCCCATGTGCGCCCCCGGATGCATGATCAGGGACGTCAGCCCCAGCCGCTCCACCCGCTCCATCTCCTCGCGGAACGCCTCGATCGACTTGCGCCTCAGGTCTTCTCCCGGTGAAGCCAGATTGATGAGATACGAATCGTGGACAACGCAGACCCGGACGGGAGAATCGGCGATGGCCGTCCGGAACGATCGGACATCGCTCTTCGAGAGCGGCCTCGCCTTCCACTGGTTGGACGACTTGGAGAAGATCTGAAGCGCCGTACAGCCCAGCTTGACCGCATCAGCGACCGCGTTGTGGAGACCGCCGGCGATCGACAGATGGGCCCCCAGCAACGGTTGTTCGGACGGATCACGCCTCACGTTGCTTCACGCTCGACGGCGAAGAGCGTCCTGTCCTCCCGAGCGACGGGAAGCGTTCGGACGACGACCTCGGCGAGCCTTCCGCCCATTCCCCCCGCCTTGTCCCGCAGCCACGCCTCGAGCGCCGCCGCTCCCTTCCCCCGGCTTAGAATGACCCGCCCCCCGATTCTCACGCAGGAAAGCGCCGTCCTCAGCCAATCCTCCGGGGAAACGGCCCGCATGACCACGACGTCGTAACGGCCGCCATGCTCCTGATCCCCCGCGATCTCCTCGATCCTCCCCTCATAGACGGCAACTCCGGGCAGACGGATGACGCGCACGGCCTCCCGGAGGAACGAGGCTTTCTTCGCTCTGCTCTCGACCAGGACGACCGTGTCGTCGGGGCGCGCGATCTTGACCGGGATCCCCGGCAAGCCGGCCCCGGAGCCGAGATCGATGACGCGCAAGGGCGCGCCGGAGGGAAAGACTTCAAGAAACAGGAGGGAATCGACCAGGTGACGGACAATGATCTCCGACGGATCGTCCGTCCCGATCAGGTTGATCCGCCGGTTCCACTTGAGGAGGAGATGAATGTATCGAAGGAAAGCCTCGACCTGTCCGTCGGACAGGCGGACGCCGATCTCCGACGCCCCCTCGCGGAGAAGCCGCCCGAGGCCGGCGTCGGTCTTCTCCTTCGGCCCCCCGTCCGAGCGTCCCGGGCCATCCGCCCGCTCAGTCCGACTTCGCGGCATGGTCGGCCAGGCAGGCGTCGCACCGGCATATCTGCCGGAGCCGCTCGTAAGGGTAGATCCCGTTCGAGTGACCGTCGTTCCAGGTGATCTTGACGGCGTATCGTCCCACCGGCTCGACGCTCTCGGGGGCAACGTCCTCCGGCACCGACTCGGGATCGAGGATGGGCTCTCCCGTCATCTCCTGAACGCATTCGGCGCACTTGCACTCCAGGCGCAGGAACCGCCCCGGGAAGAAGCCGACGTGTCCGTCTGCCCACGAAATTGCGAGGTCGCTGTCGTTGACAATCTCGATATCCAACGGCTGAAGTGCTCTCGGATCCATGATCATCCCTCTTGTTCTCGTCTGATGATAGGATAGTGGAGCCGATTTCCATTCCGCAAGTGCTTCGCGCGCTTGTGTTTCGCGCGCTTGAACCCCGCCTGCCCGCATGGTAGTCTCGTGACTCATGCAGGTCATCCGAAGGAGACTCTTCGTCGCAGGCTTGGTTCAAGGCGTGTTCTTCCGCGACGGCGCCCTCCGGGCGGCCCAGTCGCTGGGCGTACGCGGATGGGTGAGAAACCTCCGGGACGGACGAGTGGAA
>MHEK01000024.1 GCA_001803795.1 Nitrospirae bacterium RBG_16_64_22 | reverse complement strand
GTAGTCCCAGTTCACCATCATCGCCGGCCCCGTCCCGCAGCCGCCCAGGCACTCGGCCATCGTGAGCGTGAACCGCCCGTCGGCCGTCGTCCCGCCGGGGCGCAACGAATAGCGGCGATCGAGGTGTCCGAGCAGACTCCGGGTCCCCGCGAGATCGCAGGAGAGCGTCTGGCAGAGCCAGATCACGTGGCGGCCGGCCGGCTTCGTCTTGAAAAGCGTGTAGAAGCTGACGACCCCTTCCACCTGGGCCGCCGGGAGATCGAGGGTCTGCGCCACGCGCGCCCGGACGTCTTCCGTCAGGACGCCGAACTCCTCCTGGGCCAGATGGAGGACGGGAAGGAGCGCCGCGCCCTTCGTCGGGTAGCGCGACAGGATCTTCTCGATCTCCCTCTGCGCCGATTCGGAGAAGACAACCTCAGACACGTTCTAAGTACCCCCTAGCATCGCGAAAAAATCGTTTCATACCACTCCTCGCCGGCTTTCGTTGTCCGGTTCTTCGTTGCCTGTCTTCCAATTTCAAATTTCCAATTTTCAATTTTCAATTCCTTCTCCTTCTTTCCGATCCCCATCAGTCCTCAGTCCCAATCGAGCGCGCCTGACTTCCACGCATACCCATACCCCACCAAAAGGATCGCCATGAAGACCGCCATCTCGACGAAGCCGAACATCCCGAGCTTTTTCAGAAGGACCGCCCAGGGATAGATGAAGACCGTTTCGATGTCGAACAGGACGAAGAGCATCGAGATCAGATAGAACCGGACGTTGAACCGCCGCTGGGCCTGGCCGATCGGCGGGATTCCGCTTTCGTACGGCGTGAGCTTCTCGGCATACGGCCGCTTGGGACGGACCAGCGAGCCCATCACGAGATTGATCACAACGAATCCGGCGGCCATCGCCAGGAGGAGGAGAACCGGCAGGTACTGTGTTGGGAGGTGCGTTTCCGGCATCAATCTCCCTGCGCGGCTGTCTGCGCGGCGAACGCGCCGCCGGAAGGCGAGGCCGCCTTCCAAGCCGCCGAAACTGTATACAGTCGACCCGCGGAATTGCCCTAACGCATTGAAATTAAAGAGATTCGTCGAAACGATCAAAAGGCGTTCGCATCCTATCGGACGAGGCGAGGAGTGTCAAGAAAAAAGGCGCGGGAAAAGTGCGCGGGTCCGCTCTGACAATGCGGGGATCGCGGTCCCGCCCGCGACGGGATGCGCTTCGTTGTTCCCGGTCTCGGCCGTCCGGTGATAGGATGAGAGGTGTAGTGCGAAAGGGGGTTCGTCCCAGATGGATGTTTATGAAAACAGTTTGCACGACGAGATCCTCCGGATCGTCCACGCCGAGCATTGGAACCCTTTCCAGGTCCTCGGCCCGCATCCCTCGATCCGCGGCGGAGAGCCTGCCGTCTGCGTCCGGGTCTTCCGGCCCGACGCGAGGGAAGCCTTCGTCATCACGGACACCGACCCCGGCTCGCCCGTCCCGATGGAGAAGAAGCACCCGGAGGGTTTCTTCGAGGCCGTCCTTCCCCGGGACGACGGCGCGCGCCCCTACCGTCTCCGCCTCGTCGACTGGCGGAACCGGGAGTCGGAGATTCAGGATCCGTACGCTTTCCCGCCGGTCCTCACCGACTTCGACCTGCACCTGATCGGCGAAGGGAAGCACTACCGGACATACGAGAAGCTCGGCGCCCACCTCCGCGCCGTGAACGGGGCCCCGGGCGTCCATTTCGCCGTCTGGGCGCCGAACGCCAGACGCGTGAGCTTGATCGGCGGCTTCAACCACTGGGACGGCCGAATCCATCAGATGCGGCTCCGCGGCACGTCCGGCATCTGGGAGATATTCATCCCCGGCCTGCCCGAGGGATCTCTCTACAAGTTCGAGATCCGGCCGAACGGCGGCGGGCCGGTCCGCGTCAAGGCCGACCCGTACGCGTTCCTGACGGAAGTCCGCCCGAAGACCGCCTCCGTCGTCCACGACATCTCGAAGTACCGGTGGAACGACCGGGCCTGGATGGAAGAGAGGCCCAAGGCGAATCCCCTCGACCGCCCGATGTCGATCTACGAGGTCCACCTGGGATCGTGGCGGCGGGTCCCCGAGGAGGGGAACCGTCCCTTCACGTACCGCGAGCTGGCCCGGGACCTGGTCCCCTACGTAAAGGAGATGGGATACACGCACGTTGAGCTCCTTCCGGTGATGGAACATCCCCTGGACGCCTCCTGGGGCTACCAGGTGACCGGCTACTTCGCCGCGACGAGCCGCTTCGGCCCGCCCGAAGACCTCATGTTCCTCATCGACCGGTGCCATCAGAACGGGATCGGCGTGATCCTGGACTGGGTGCCGGCCCACTTCCCGGCCGACGATCACGCCCTCAGGCAGTTCGACGGGACCTGCCTCTACGAGCACGAAGACCCGCGGAAGGGATTTCATCAGGACTGGGGAACGCTCATCTTCAACTATGGGCGGAACGAGGTGAAAAACTTTCTCATCTCGAACGCCCTGTTCTGGCTCGACCGCTTCCACGCCGACGGCCTGCGCGTCGACGCCGTGGCCTCCGTCATCTATCTTGACTACTCGCGCCGGCCGGGCGAGTGGGTCCCGAACGTCTACGGGGGAAACGAGAACCTGGAGGCTATCGCTTTCGTCCGGGAGTTGAACGAGGTCGTCCACCGGGAGTTTCCGGGCACAGCCACGATCGCCGAGGAGTCGACCGCATGGCCGGCTGTTTCTCGTCCAACCTATCTGGGAGGGCTGGGCTTTTCCCTCAAGTGGAACATGGGATGGATGCACGACATGCTCGACTTTATGTCGAAAGACCCGGTCCACCGGAAGTACCACCACGGCCAGATCACGTTCGGCCTCCTGTACGCGTTCACGGAGAACTTCGTCCTGCCCCTCTCCCACGACGAGGTCGTTCACGGAAAACGCTCACTCCTGGACAGAATGCCGGGCGACTTCTGGCAGAAGTTCGCAAATCTCCGGCTCTTCTACGGCTTCATGCACGCCTACCCGGGCAAGAAACTCATCTTCATGGGCGGGGAGTTCGGCCAGTGGTGGGAATGGGACGAAAGCTCGTCTCTCCAGTGGCACCTCCTGGAATTCGACCCGCACGAGAAACTCAGGAAGTACGTCCGGGACCTCAATGCCCTGTACCGGTCTCTGCCGGCCTTGTGGGAAGTCGATTTTCACTGGGAGGGGTTCGAGTGGATCGACTTCCACGACGCCGACCACAACGTGATCGCGTTCCTGCGGCGGGCGAGGGACGGGCGGGACTTCCTCGTGGCGGTCTGCAACTTCACGCCCGTTCCCCAACACGGTTACCGGATCGGCGTCCCCGAACCGGGCCTCTACCGGGAGATCCTGAACAGCGATTCTGAGCACTACGGAGGAAGCAACGTGGGCAACATCGGCGGCGTCACGGCCGAGCCGACCCCCTGGCAGGGCCGTCCGTTCTCGCTTTCCCTCACACTGCCTCCCCTGGCGACGATCTGGCTGAAGAAGGAAGGATAGCCGGCCGCTGAACGCTGAACCTAGAAAAAGCAGTTGAACCGCCGAGTGCGCAGAGAACGCAAAGGAGTGCCAGGGATTGGAAGACAGATCGACCTCACAGGGCAGATGAGCGTCAAAACCGCCCGAAAATATGTTCCTCCGCGGACTCCGCGTCCTCTGCGGTGAATGATTGCGGTTTTTAGGCTGACCGCTGAAAGCTGACCGTTGCTGACTAGAACGAATGCTGGTCGGTGGGGAACTCGCCTGACAGGACCTCGCTTCGGTACTGCCGGAGGGCCTTGAGCGACTCCTCGCGGAGGTTCGCGTAGCGTTTGACGAACTTGGGAGAGAACTTCACGAAGAGACCGAGCAGATCGTGCAAGACCAGGACTTGTCCGTCGCAGTGCGGCCCGGCGCCGATCCCGATCGTCGGGACCGAGACGGACTGCGTCACCCGCTTCGCGAGACGGGCCGGGATTCCCTCGAGGACGATGGCGAAGACGCCGGCCTCCTCGAGCGCCCGCGCGTCGGCGAGCAGTTTGTCCCCCTCCCCCGGCGAGCGGGCCTGGACCTTGTACCCGCCCATCTGATGGACGGACTGGGGCGTGAGCCCCAGGTGCCCCATCACGGGAATCCCCGCCCGCGAGATCGCGCTCACCTGGTCCAGCACCCCCGCCCCTCCCTCCAGCTTCACGGCCTGAGCGAACCCTTCCTGGACGAACCTCCCGGCGTTCCGGACAGCGTCATCGAGGCCAGCCTGGAACGACATGAACGGCATGTCGCCGATCACGAGGGCCTTCTTGACCGCGCGGGAGACGAGGCGGGTGTGGTAGACCATCTGATCCATCGTGACGGGAAGCGTCGTCTCCTCGCCCTGGACGACGATCCCGAGCGAATCTCCGACGAGGACGATGTCCATTCCCGCCTCGTCGGCTATCTCGGCAAACGGATAGTCGTAGGCCGTCACGGCGGCGATCTTCTCGCCGTCTTTCTTCTTTTGGATGAGCGTGTGGATCGTTGTTCGTTCGGTCGCCATTAAAGTGTGCTCCTCGCCGCCCGGACCGTGTTTGAAAGAAGCATGGCGATCGTCATCGGCCCCACGCCGCCGGGAACGGGCGTGATCCATCCCGCTCTCGCGCGGGCCTCTTCGAACGCCACGTCGCCGACGAGCTTCCCGTCGGGAAGGCGGTTGATCCCGACGTCGATCACGGCGGCCCCGTCCTTCACCCAGTCCCCGCGGACCATTTCGGCTCTCCCGACGGCGGCGACCAGGATGTCCGCGCGCCGGCAGACGGCGGGAAGGTCCCGCGTCCGGGAATGACAGATCGTAACCGTGCAGTTCTCGCCGAGGAGGAGGAGAGCCATCGGCTTCCCCACAATGTTGCTCCGGCCGACGACGACGGCTTCCTGCCCCGCGAGCGGGACGCCCGCCTCTTTGAGCATCCGGAGAACCCCCAGGGGCGTGCAGGGAACGAGCGACGGGTCTCCCGACAGAAGCCGCCCGGCGTTGAACGGATGGAACCCGTCGACGTCCTTCGCCGGATCGACGGCCCGGAGGACGGCCTTCTCGTCCAGCCCCTTCGGCAGGGGAAGCTGGACGAGGATTCCGTGGATCCGCGGATCGCGGTTCAGGCGCTCGACCAGGCCAAGGAGGGCCGGCATGTCCGTCAACTCGGGAAGATCGTGCTCCTCCGAGTGGATTCCCGCCTGCTCGCACGCCTTCCGCTTGTTTCGGACGTAGATGGCCGAGGCCGGATTGTCGCCCACGCGCACGACGGCGAGGCCCGGAACGACGCCGGTTTCCTTCAGCCGCGTGACCTCGCGCGCCACCTCGTCGCGAACCGCCTGGCCGATCGCCTTGCCGTCAATGATCTTCGCCATCGGATCCCCATTCACCCATTCACCCATTCACCGACTCACCCATTCACCGACTCACCCATTCACCGACTCACCAGACCAATCTATCCGCAGATTTCGCAGATTGCCGCAGATTTCTCCCCGCTCTTTCAAAGCCCAGGAGCCTTGTTGGGAATCTGTGCAATCTGCGCAATCTGCGGATTCCCCCGCCTCACCGATTCACCCATTCACCCATTCACCCATTCACCCATTCACCAACATTGATCGCCCTTCCTTCCGTCACGATCCAGTCCACCTTCACGTCGTGATCGTCCCGCGGAAGCTCGGGCACGCCCTGCATCTCGAACGCGAGGAGGACGGTCACCGGGCGACGGTCAGCCTCCCGAAGGAGCCGGTCATAATATCCCCCGCCGTAGCCTAGACGACAGCCGTCTTCCGTAAACGCCCGCCGTAGCCTAGACGACAGCCGTCTTCCGTAAACGC
>MHEK01000023.1 GCA_001803795.1 Nitrospirae bacterium RBG_16_64_22 | reverse complement strand
AAATCTTATTCACCTAATATTCGTCAATATGAACAAGGTGGCGAAAGGCATCCGCGAACTCAAGGAAGGGGAGCAGGTGGACCGCGTATTCCTCGTCCGCTCAAAGCAGGGGCTTGTGACAAAGAACGGAAACCCCTACGTCTCGCTCAAGTTGGGGGATCGGACGGGCGAGATCGACGCCAAGATCTGGGACAGGGCGGACGATCTGTCCCCGCGGTTCAAGAAGGACGATTTCATCCGGGTCCGTGGGGTCGTCTCATCGTTCCAGGGGAGTCCGCAGATCACGGTCAGAGACCTCGATCCGGTTCCGCCGGACCAGGTGGCCGTCGAGGAATTCCTGCCCGCCTCGAAACGTTCTCTCGACGAAATGGCGGCCGCGTTCCGGCAGATCGCCGACTCGGTGGGGAGCCCGCATATCCGGGCGCTCATTCTCTCGTTCGCGGACGACGAGGCGTTCATGAACAGACTCAAGAGGGCGCCGGCCGCGAAGGGGATGCACCACGTCTACATCGGAGGCCTGATCGAGCATATCCTCGATCTCGTGGGGCTGGCGCGGGACGTGGTCCCGCATTTCCCCTGGGTGGACGGAGATCTCGTCGTCGCGGGGTGTGTTTTTCACGACATCGGGAAAGTGGCGGAGCTCAAGTACGAGCGTTCGTTCGATTATTCGACGGAGGGGCACCTCCTGGGACACATCGCGATCGGGTACGAATGGGTGAGCGAGAGGATGAGGGGCATCCCCGGTTTTCCGGACGATCTGGCCATGAGGATCAAGCACCTGATCCTCGCGCACCACGGGGAACTGGAGTTCGGCTCCCCGAAGGTCCCCATGACGCCCGAGGCCTTCGTCGTCCATCATCTCGACAACCTGTGCGCAAAGCTCGACAGCGTCCGGGAATTCATCGCGCAAGGCTCGGGCGAGGAAGGGGAGAGCGGCATGACGCCGTATCACAAGATCCTCGGCCGGTACCTCTACCGGGGACCGTCCCGGATAGGCGGGTTTATTGGGAGCGAAGGTGGGAGCGAGGGTGGCAACGAGGGCGGGAGCGAGGGCCGATGAACCTTCCGAACCTCGTCACGGTGATCCGGATTGTCCTGATCCCGGTCTTCATCATCCTCCTGGTGTACGGTCCGGTCGTCTGGGCGCTGGTTGCGTTCTCCCTCGCCGGCGTGACGGACGCCCTCGACGGCTATCTCGCCCGGCGCCTGGGGGAACAGACGGCCATGGGCAGGTTCCTCGACCCTCTGGCGGACAAACTCCTCCTCAATTCCGCCTTCATCACGATGGGCGCGCTGGGACAGTTTCCCGTCTGGCTGGTCGTGATCGTCATCAGCCGCGACGTGGCCATTACGGTCGGCTCCCTCCTCATCTACCTCGTTCATCACGGGACCGTCATGGCGCCGACGATCCTCGGAAAGGCCACGACGCTGTCACAGCTCATCCTTGTCGTGAACCAGTTGATCGTCACGAGCGCGGGGTTTGCGCACCCTCTCGAAGTCCCGATCCTGGCCGTGACGGCGGCGCTCACCGTCGCCTCGGGAATCCACTACATCGTGAGGGGGATCCGCTTTTCCGGCGGGTCCGCCGCGGCGCAAGGGGCTGGGAATGGATAGGCCGCGCGCGGCGGCGCCTCTCCCCGCGATGTTTTACGTTATCCTGGGGACCCTGCTCTTCGGAGGGCTCATCTACCTTCTCCGGCCGGTCCTCACGCCGTTCGTTCTGGCTTTCATCCTGGCCTACGTTCTCAACCCGGTCGTCGACGCGCTCGAGCGCCGGCGGATTCCCCGGATCGCGTCGGTGATCTTTCTCGTCTTCCTGGCCGGCGTGGCGGTCGCCGCCGCGGCGCTGTTCCTCGTTCCGATCGTCGAGGCCGAGATCCGGACCGCCCTGGCGCGCGGTCCCGTCTACATCGAGACGGTGCAGACGCGCGTCGTTCCGTGGGTCGAGGATACGTTCTCCGTCCGTCTTCCGCACACGTCTCAGGAGTGGGGGGCTGAGATATCGCGACGCGCGGGCGCGATCTCCACCGACCTCGCCGGGACGCTGGGATCCGCCATGGCCGCCATGTTTTCCGGAATCCTGAGTCTCGTCCTGAGCCTCGTCGGGTTCCTCGTCGTGCCCGTGGCGGCGGTCTACCTCCTGAAGGATTTCAATCAAATCGGGCGGGGTCTTCTGCGTTTCTTCCCCGAACGGGTCCGGCCGACCGCAATGGCCAGGGTCCAGGAGATCAACGCCGTCCTCTCGGGGTTCGTGAGGGGCCAGCTCCTCGTCTGCCTGATCCTCTCGGTCCTCTATTCGGCCGGGTTCCTGCTGGTCGGCCTCGATCTGGCGATCGTCGTGGGACTCCTCGCCGGCTTCGCGAATATCGTTCCGTACATGGGGCTGGCCACGAGCCTCGTGATGGGCGGCGGGCTGGCTTTTCTCCAGTACCAGGACTCGACCCACGTCCTCGGGGCCTTGGCCGTGGCGGCCGTCGTGCAGGTCCTCGAGGGGACGGTGATCTCGCCCCGGATCGTGGGACAGCGGATCGGACTTCACCCCGTCGCCGTCATCTTCGCCATCCTGGCCGGCGGACAGCTTTTCGGCTTCCTGGGAATCCTGCTGGCCGTGCCGGCCGCGGCCGTCGTCGGCGTCCTTCTGCGGGCGGGGGCGTCCCGCTTCCGGGAGACCGCGTGGTTCAGGGGGGCGGCATGATCCGGCGCGGCGCGTTCTGGCTGGGCGGGGCCGTCCTTTGGCTCGCCGTCTCGCCGCCGGCCGAGGCGGCGTACGTTTTCCATCTTCGCAACGGCCACCGCATGGTCGTCGACAGCTACGTTGACGAAGGAACGCGGTTTCGCACGACCGTGACCGGCGGGACGGTCTGGGTGGAAAAGAACGACGTCACGGCGATCATGGAGGAGGAAGCGCGTCCGGGATCGAAGACGAAGACCTCCCCCAAGGCCAAGGGGACAAAGAAGGGGAAACCCGACAAGCCGGCGGAACGCTGGACCGCCCCGGCGGACGCGAGCGCGACGGCCGTTCAACCGAGCGCGGCCCTCGCCGGTCCGACGGACAACGAGGGCAAGACGGAAAAATGGTGGCGGGAGCGCGTTGCGAACTTCCGGAAGAAAGTCGATGAATTCAAGCGGGAACAGCAGTTCATCAACGCCGAGATCGACCGGATCGAGAAGGAGTCCGCGGCCGGCGCGTTTCCGGAAGAGGCCCGGGACCGATTGGGATACTACCGGATCCGGCGGGGCGAGATCGGCAGGAACATCGAAGACCTGACGCACATCGTCGACGTCGTTCTGCCCGAGGAGGCGCGCCGGGCGGGCGCCTCGCCGGGCTGGCTCAGGGAGTAGGAACCGGGATACTCTGGATGGAAACGCGGGAGATGCTTAGGCACAGAGGCACAGAGGAACAAAGGGGCAGAGGCACGAAGGTGTCAAGGCGCCGAGATGAAAACCTGGTGCGGACTGGGTCAGCCTTGGCGGTCGACGAAGGGAGGGGAGCATCCTCTCTGCCGGCGAGCCGCCGGGGCCTTCTTGTCGAGAGCGTCGAGCCGGGGTCGCCGGGCGAGGCGGCGGGGGTCCGGCCGGGGGACAGTCTGCTTCGCGTCGCGGGCCGCGACGTCCGCGACCCGCTCGACGTGAAGTTCCATTCCGCCGAGGCGCGGGTGGCCCTCACGATCCGCCGCGGGGGATCGGAATTCGACGTCGAAGCGATCAAGGAGCCGGACGAGGACCTGGGAATCGTTCTCCCGGACATGGAGATCCGCCGGTGTCCGAACAAGTGCGTCTTCTGTTTCGTGGACCAGATGCCGCCCGGCCAGAGGGAGTCCCTGTACGTCCGGGACGAGGACTACCGGTTCTCGTTCCTCTACGGGAGCTACATCACGCTCACGAACCTCTCGCGGTCGGACCGCGAACGGATCGCCCTGCAACGCTTGTCGCCGCTGTACGTTTCGGTCCATACGACCGATCCGGATCTTCGCCGGCGGATGCTGCGGGGAAGCCGAGCCGGCCGGATCATGGAGGAGATGGCGTGGCTGGCGGGTCACGGCATCCGGATGCACGCGCAGGTCGTCGTTTGTCCGGAGATCAACGACGGTCCGGCCCTCGATCGAACCATCCGGGATCTGCGCTCGCTGGGGCGGAGCGTCCTGTCCCTCGCGGTCGTTCCCGTCGGGCTCACGAGCCACAGGGGCGGTCTGGCGGTCCTCCGTCCGGTTGACCGTGAATACGCGCGGTCGTTGATCCGGGCGCTCCGGCCGGTCCAGGACGAGATCCGCCGGGAACGTGGCGAGGGATGGCTCTACCTGTCGGACGAGTGGTATCTGATCGCGGAGAGACGGTTTCCCGCCCTTCGCCGTTACGACGATCTCCCGCAGGTCGAGAACGGCGTGGGGATGGTTCCCGTGTTCCTTTCCCGCTTCCGGCGGGGGCTCCGGAGGCTCGACGGGAAGAAGGCGCGGCGGTTGCGCGTCGCGGCCGTCACGGGGACGCACTTCGCGCCCTTCCTGCGGGAGGCGGCTGAGAGGATTCGCCGGCGCACGGGCTTCGACCTCACCGTGGCGGAGGTCCCGAACGATTTCCTGGGCCCGAGCGTGACGGTGGCCGGCTTGATGGCGGGCCGGGACGTGAAGACCCGGCTTTCCGGCGTCTCGTTCGACCGGGCCTGGGTCCCGGACGTCTGTTTTTCGTTCGATGGAATGACGATCGACGGCTGGACGCTGGCCGGTCTTTCCGCCTCGCTCGGAAAGCCGGTCGACGCCGTGCCGGCCGAGGCCGGCGGATTTCTCAAACAAGTGGAGAGACTATGCGCATAAGCGGGCGAACGCGAACGTACGGAATTCTCGGCTACCCCGTCGGCCACTCTCTGTCTCCCGTGATGCAGAACGCGGCGTTCGCGCAGTTGAAGTTCGACGCCGCCTACCTTCCCTTCGAGGTGCGCCCGGAGGACCTGCGGGCGGCCCTCGACGGGGTCCGGGCGCTGGGGATCGCGGGGGTCAACGTGACCATTCCCCACAAGGAGGCGGTCCTGGCCTACCTCGACGACGTCGATCCCGAGGCGGCGGCCATCGGAGCGGTGAACACCGTCGTGAACCGCGACGGGCGGCTCATCGGGTACAACACGGACGGGGCCGGTTTCCTGGCCGCGCTGAAGTCGGAGGCCCGGTTTACACCCAAGAAACGGAACGTGCTGATCCTCGGGGCGGGCGGCGCGGCCCGTGGGATCGCCCACACCGTTGCGTCGGCGGGGGCCGCGAGCCTCGTGATCGCGAACCGGACCGTTTCGCACGCGGACCTTATGGCCCAGGGCCTGTCGCACCATTTCCCCTATCTCAAGGTCCGGACGTGCGATCTGAATCCCGCGGCGATGGAGCCGCATCTGGCCTCGGCGCATCTCGTGATTCAGACCACGTCCCTGGGCATGAAGCCGACGGACCCTTCTCCCCTTCCCGCCAAGCTGTTTCGGAAAGACCACGTCGTGTGCGACATCGTCTACACGCAGGAGACCCCTTTGCTCAAGGCGGCGCGGTCGCGGGGCGCCAAGGTGTCGGGGGGGCTCGGCATGCTCATCCACCAGGGCGCGGCGGCGGTCTTCCTCTGGACGGGGCGGCGTCCGAACCTGAATGCCATGAAACAGGCCCTCGTTGCGGGAATCCGGGCGAAATCCGCGAGAAAACGGTAGATATTCCACGAGCTTATCGCGCCTCGCTCCCTTGACAGGCGCGGATACGTCCGCTATAGTCTCTGAGGGCATCAGGAGACCTCATGGGCGAGCCTTCAGCCAGAGTCCGGCCAGTCCGTCGATACGGTTTATCCAGCGCGCAAACCGCAATCCCGGCGGCTCCGGTTCAAGGAATCTCCGTCGCCGGCCGCGGGCGCCCCGCCGGGGAGCCGTAGTCATGGCCACGCGTCTTGGGCAGATGCTCGTCGAGGCCAAGCTCATCAGTTCCGAGCAACTGAAGCAGGCGCTGGAGCTTCAGAGCAAGGACGGCGGGCGCCTCGGCACGAACATGGTGAAGCTCGGGCAGGTGACGGAAGAGAGGCTCGCGGCTTTTCTGTCGAAGCAGTACGGGATCCCGTCGATCGACCTTGCCAACTTCGAGATCGATTCGAACCTCGTCAAGCTCATTCCGTCCGAAGTCGCCCAGAAGCACATGATCGTCCCGGTGTCGCGCCGGGGGGCGACGCTGACGATCGCCATGGTCGATCCGTCGAACGTGTTCGCGATCGACGACGTCAAGTTCATGACCGGGTACAACGTGGAGCCGGTCGTGGCCACCGAGACGGCCGTCAAGACGGCGATCCAGAAGAACTACAATTCGACCGCCGCCCTCCAGACCGTGATGGACAGCATCACGAAGCAGGAGGAGCTCTTCGACGTCATCCACGAGGAGGATGAGGCGGCGGACCTGACGGAGATCAAGGCGGCGGTCGAGGAAGCGCCCGTCGTCAAGCTGGTCAATCTCATCCTCGGCGACGCGATCACCAAGCGGGCAAGCGATATTCATGTCGAGCCGTACGAGAAGATCTTCCGCGTCCGGTACCGGATCGACGGCGTCCTCCAGGAGGTGATGCAGCCGCCCCTCCGGCTGAGGGCCGCGCTGACCTCCCGCATCAAGATCATGGCGGAGTTGGACATCGCCGAGCGGCGGCTCCCGCAGGACGGGCGGATCAAGCTCAAGATGAAGAACCGGGAGGTGGATCTCCGCGTGTCCACTCTTCCGACGCTGTTCGGCGAGAAGGTCGTGATGCGGATCCTGGACAAGTCGAACCTGACGCTCGACATGACGAAGCTCGGATTCGATCCGAAGCCGCTCAAGGACTTCCAGAACGCGATCGAATGCCCTTACGGCATGGTGCTCGTCACCGGTCCGACCGGGTCCGGCAAAACGACCACGCTGTACTCGGCCCTCAACCAGATCAACAAGATCGGGACGAACATCATGACGGCTGAGGACCCGGTCGAGTACAATCTTCTCGGCGTCAATCAGGTCCAGATGAAGGACGAGATCGGCCTCAATTTCTCGGCCGCTCTCCGGTCCTTCCTCCGGCAGGACCCCGACATCATCATGGTCGGCGAGATCCGCGACTACGAGACCGCCGAGATCGGCGTGAAGGCGGCCCTGACGGGTCACCTCGTTCTCTCCACGCTCCACACGAACGACGCGCCGTCGACGATCAACCGGTTGCTCAACATGGGCGTTGAGCCGTTCCTCGTCTCGTCGTCCGTCCTGTTGATCGTGGCCCAGCGGCTCGCGCGGAAGATCTGCCCGGAGTGCAAAGAAGAAGAGAAGGTGGCGCCTCAGGGCCTCGTGTCGATCGGTTTTTCCAAGGAGGAGGCGGAGACGGTCAAGCCGCTTCGGGGGAAGGGGTGCGGAAACTGCAACAACAGCGGGTATCGCGGCCGGATCGCCCTGTACGAGGTCATGCCGATCGGGGAAGAGATCAAAGAGCTGATCCTCGAAGGGGCTTCGGCGGGGGAGATCAAGAAGCGGGCGATCTCGCTCGGGATGAAGACCCTCCGGATGAGCGGCGTCCAGAAGATCAAGGAAGGCGTCACGTCGGTCGAAGAGGTCGTTCGGGTGACGTTCGGGGATTGATCGAACACGGTGAATAGGTGAATAGGTGAATAGGTGAATCGGAACAACACTCCTCCCCTTTGTAAGGGGAGGGTGGGCGGGGTAGAGGCCCCTTAAAGGAGAATCACGTGGCGAACCTGCACCAGCTCCTGCAAACGATGATCGAGAAGGGCGCGTCCGACCTCCACATCACGACCGGTTCGCCGCCTCAGCTCCGGGTCGATGGAAAGCTCGTCCCGCTCAACCTTCCTCCCCTGGCGGCGGCCGAGACGAAACAGCTTTGCTACAGCATCCTGACCGACGCCCAGAAGCACAAGTTCGAGGAGAACAACGAGCTCGACCTCTCGTTCGGACTGAAGGGGCTTTCGCGCTTCCGGTGCAACATCTTCATGCAGAGGGGGGCGGTGGCGGCGGCGATTCGGACGATCCCGTTCAAGATCCTCACGTTCGAGGAACTCGGTCTCCCGGAAATCGTGACCGATCTGGTCAAGAAGCCGCGGGGGCTGGTTCTCGTGACGGGCCCGACGGGGTCGGGGAAGTCGACGACTCTCGCCGCGATGATCGACAAGATCAACGGCGAGCGGCACGACCACATCATCACGGTCGAGGACCCCATCGAGTACCTCCACCAGCACAAGAAGTGCCTCATCAACCAGCGGGAAGTGAACGCGGATACCACGTCGTTCAAGGCGGCCCTCAAGTACGTCCTCCGGCAGGACCCGGACGTCGTGCTGATCGGCGAGATGCGCGACCTGGAGACGATCGAGGCGGCGCTGACCATTGCCGAGACGGGCCACCTGACGTTTGCCACGCTCCACACCAACTCCGCGGCCCAGACCATCAACCGGATCGTCGACGTCTTCCCGCCGCACCAGCAGGCGCAGGTCCGCGCCCAGCTCTCGTTCGTCCTGGAGGGCGTTCTTTCGCAACAGCTCCTTCCGAAGATGAGCGGGCGAGGGCGCTGTCTGGCCGTCGAGGTCATGGTCCCGAACCCGGCGATCCGCAACCTGATCCGCGAGGACAAGGTCCACCAGATCTACTCGATGATGCAGACGGGCCAGACGAAGTTCGGCATGCAGACGATGAACCAGTCCCTGAACGACCTTTATTCCAAGCGCCTGCTCTCGTACGAGGATGCGGTCGGGCGGTCGTCGATTCCGGAGGAGCTCATCAACATGATCAACCGGGGCGGGACGGGTCCGGCCGTCCAGACGGCAAAGGAGTATAAGACGATTCGATGAGAAAGCGGTCGAAGGTCGAAGAGTCGAAAGTCGAAGGTTACGGAAGATCGCTCCAGCGAGCCGCGGCTTTCAACCTTCAACGTTCAACTTTGAACTTTCGACCTTGGGCGCCTGACACAGAACTTCTGACCCTTTAGGGAGGAAGGAGACCGACCATGGCGGTTGTCTACAAGTATGTCGGAAAGACGCGCACGGGCGTTTCGCAGGCGGGGGAAGTGACCGCAGCCACGAGAGAAGAGGCGGCTGTCCTGCTCAGGCGGCAGAACATCGTCGCCACGTCGATCAAGCCGAAGGCCGCCGGGTTCGAGCTCAAGATTCCCGGGTTCGGCGGACGAATCAAGGACAAGGACGTCGTCATCTTCACCCGCCAGTTCGCGACGATGATCGACGCGGGACTGCCGCTCGTGCAGTGTCTGGAGATCCTCACGAAGCAGACAGAGAACAAAACGTTCGCCGAGATCATCGGAAAGGTCCGCACGGACGTTGAGGGAGGGTCGACGTTCGCCGATGCGCTGGGCAAGCACCCAAAGGGGTTCAACAGCCTTTACGTGAGCATGGTGAGGGCCGGCGAGGCGGGGGGTATCCTGGACACGGTCCTGAACCGGCTCGCCGTCTACATCGAGAAGGCGATGAAGCTCAAGAAGAAGATCAAATCGGCGATGATCTATCCGGGCGTCGTGATCAGCGTGGCCGTGGGCGTCGTCTCGATCATCATGGTCTGGGTCATCCCGGTCTTCGAGCAGATGTTCGCCGGTTTCGGCGCGACGCTCCCTCTCTTGACGCTCACGATCCTTCGCATCAGCCGGTTCATGTCGAGCTGGACGGGGGGCGGGATTATCCTCGGTGCCATCATTGCGGCGATCGTGGGAATTCGTTTTGCGCACAAGACGCCCAGGGGGAAGAAGTTCTTCGACGCCGTGGTCCTCAAGATGCCCATTTTCGGGACTCTTTTCCGCAAGTATTCGGTCGCCAAGTTCACGCGGACGCTGGGGACGCTCATCAACAGCGGGGTTCCGATCCTGGACGGTCTTACCATCACGGCGGAGACGGCCGGAAACAAGGTTGTGGAAGAGGCGATTCTCATGGCTCGCCAGAGGGTTTCCGAAGGAAAGATGCTGAACGAGCCGCTGACGGAATCGAAGGTGTTCCCGCCCATGGTCGTCCAGATGATCGCCGTGGGGGAGACGACGGGCGCCCTCGACACGATGCTCGGGAAGATCGCCGACTTCTACGACGACGAGGTGGACATGGCCGTGAACAACCTGACCGCGCTCCTCGAGCCGATCCTCATGATCTTCCTGGGGGTTGTCATCGGGACGATCGTCATCGCGATGTACCTCCCGATCTTCAAGATGATCACGGTGATCAAGTAGGCGCCGCCAGGCGGCGCGGAACCAGTACCACGCTGTATCTCTTCCGGCGGTCGTTTCTTGAACCTTCCCCCCTCGCGGGGGAAGGCCGGATGGGGGGCAAGGTGTTTGAGCTTCACCGACCTTCGTCCCGTGCGCTCTATGGTCCTCCCGCTTTATGACTTTCTCCTTCCCCTTTTCAGCCGACCTCCGCGACAAGATCCGATGGCTCATGCTGTTTCGGGTGATTGTAGCTGTCATCCTGGTCGGCTCCCTCATCGTCATTCAACTCTCGGCAGTGCCGTCCGTGTCGGTGCGTCCGTTGATGGGGCTCGTTCTCTTCATCGTCGTCCTGACCATCGGATACCAGTGGGCCCTCAAGCGGACCACGCGCCTGGACATCCTGGTCTTCGTCCAGGTGGTCGGGGACATCCTTTTCGAGACCGGCCTGGTCGCGATCACGGGCGGCGTGACTTCGCCGTTCGCCGTGACCTACAACTTCTCCATCCTGACCGCCTGCATCCTCCTGTACCGCAGGTTCGGTTTCATCAGCGCCGCCCTGGCTTCGGCCCTTTACATCCTGCTCGTCGCTTTCCAGTATCTGCGTCTTCTTCCCTTTGCTGTGCCGCCCCTGATCTGGGATCCAAGGGATTTCTACGTGATCTTCCTCAACGTCTTCGCCTTCTTTCTCGTCGCGTTCATGGGGAGCTACCTGGCGGAGCGGTTGCGAAGAACGTCGGAAAACCTCGAGGCGCGCGATTCCTCGTACCGCAGTCTCCAGCAGTTCCACCAGAACGTCGTCGAATCGGTGCCGAGCGGGATCGTAGCGGCGAACGAAGAGGGCGTCATCTTCAGCGCCAACCGGTCCGCCATGGAGATCCTCTCCCGTGGCAAGGCCGACATGATCGACAAGCCTTTGCGGGCGATCCTGGGCGAGGCGGCCGGGCGGTTGATCGCCAGGGCCGCCGCGAACCACACGGTGCAGGCGCACAGAGAAGAGGAGGTCGTTGCGACCGGGGACGGCCGGAGGATCATCTGCGGGATGAGTTGTTGCCCGCTTTTGGACGGCGAGGGACGCCGGTCGGGCTGGATCCTGGTCTTTCAGGACATTACGGAAACACGGCGTCTCGAGGGACGGATGCGCCGGCGGGAGCACCTCGCGCTCATCGGCGAGATGTCCGCCTCCATGGCCCACGAGATCCGGAACCCGCTCGGCTCCCTGAGCGGATCGGTGCAGGTGCTCAGGGAGTCCAAGGCCCTGGACGAGGACGAGCGGCGGCTGATGGAGATCGTCGTGCGGGAGGCGGACCGGCTGAACGAGATCGTCTCGGCGTTTCTGGCCTACGCGCGGCCGAAACCGCCGAGCCTGGCTCCCGTGGACCTGGGCCGCGTGATCGAGGAGACGGTCACGCTTCTCCGGCGCTCGGACGCCCCGGCGGGACGGGAAGGATTGAACATCGTCACGGAGGTCGAGCCGGACCTCGTGCTTCCCGCGGCGGACGAGGGACAACTCCGGCAGGTCTTATGGAACCTCGCGATGAACGCGGTCGAGGCTATGCCCGGCGGCGGAACCCTTTCGATCAGGGCGAGGAAGAGCGGCGAGGGCGGACGGGCGGCCCCGGCCGAAGTGGCTGTGGAAATCTCCGACACGGGGGAGGGGATCGCGCCCGAGGCCATGGGCAAGGTCTTCCTCCCGTTCTTCACCACCAAGGAGCGGGGAAGCGGCCTGGGGCTTGCGATCGTCTACAGGATCGTCGAGGCGCACCACGGTCGGATCGAGGTCGAGAGCCGGCAAGGGACCGGGACGACGGTCCGTCTCCACCTTTCGGCCTCCCCGCACGTCGAGGAGGAGGCCGCTCCGGGCGGTCCGCCGAGGATCGAAACATCCAGACCTCGCTGATGGAGTTTCTCCCGGGGCGGTTCTTTTTCGGGCGAGCCGCGTTAAGCGAAAGGGTTTGAAATAGCGATCGTGTAAGCGTAATCTTAGTCGAGGCGAAAATGGTGACGGTTCTCGTTGCGGCGCTGGGAATCCGAAGAGAAAAAAGCAGGGCGGACATCTATGATATAAGACGGTCTGCTACGCCAATTATCAGGCGTTACTGAGGATGACATCATGGCCGTTTCACTTAAGTCATTGGGTATCGAACGCCTCGGGATCGAGGAGCGGTTAACATTGGTTGAGGAGATTTGGGAAAGCATCACGGCGGATAGCACCGCGGTGCCGCTGACTCAAGCCCAACGAGATGAGCTTGACCGTAGAATCGCCGATCACGAAGCAAATCCCGACGACGTCGTGTCTTGGGAAGAAGTTAAGGCCGCGCTTACAGAACGCCTCAAGAAATGACCTTGCGCGTCGCGATCCAAACGTGTGGAAACAACGCGCATAACCACTTATAGGATGTTGATAGAAACCTGCGGCATTTCTCTTATAAGATGCCGCCAAGGAGGAGAATCATGCCGATCATCAAACCCATTTCGATTTTAAGAAATAAAACAAGGGAGATCGCGTCTCTCTGTCGCGCACAGGACGAACCGGTATATTTGACCACAAACGGAGAAGGCGATCTGGTCGTTATGAGCATTGAGCACTATGAAAAGCTGAATGCCCGGCTCGGTTTATTTGAGAAACTTGCGGCGGCTCAATCTCAAACAGCGGCAGGCGAAAAAGGGATCCTCCATACTCACGTGATGCAGAAACTGCTGAAGCGCCGGTCGGACGGAAGACCATATTGACGTATGGTACTCTAGCTGGTAATATTTGCCCATGCAATCCACCAAGGCGCGGAAGATCACGATCCAGGTTCCGGCCGGGCTCCTTCGGAAGGCCCAGGAGGCCACGGGAACGGGGATCACCCCCACCATCCGCCAGGGGCTTGAGCTGGTTGCCGCCGGCCGCGCCTACGAGAAGCTCCGCCGGCTCCGGGGCAAGGTCGCGTTCTCCGTCGACTGGAGACGTCTCCGGGAAGACAGCCGGTGATCGCCCTCGACACAAGTTCCCTTATCTCGTACATGGCCGGAGACGAGGGCGCGGACGTCGAGGCTGTCGATCTCGCCCTCGAACACAAGCAGGGCGTTCTCCCGCCCATCGTCCTCGCGGAGATGCTGAGCGATCCAAGACTTCCGGCCTCCGTCGCCGACCTCCTGCGGGAACTGCCTCTCCTTCCGCTCCACGACGGTTTCTGGGAGAGATCGGGCCTTCTCCGCGCCCGGCTCATCCGGCAGGGCCGCAAGGCTCCTCTTGCCGATTCTCTGATCGCCCAGACGTGCATCGACAACGATGTGCCGCTTATCACCAGGGACACTGACTTCCGGCCCTTCGAGCGCCTTGGGGGCTTGAGACTCGCCCCCTAAGCAGGAATCAACATGGATTTGCAGGATGGACAGGATAAGGGATTAAAACACGAAGAGATCACAAAGACGATTATTGGCTGTGCTTTTGAAGTGATCAATGAGCTTGGCGCCGGCTTTCTTGAATCAGTCTATGAGAAAGCCCTTCTTCTGGCTTTGCGACAAGAGGGCCTGTCGGCGACCGCTCAGCATCCTGTCAAGGTGATGTTCAGAAACGAGTGCGTGGGCGATTTTTATGCCGACATCTTTGTTGAGGGGAAGGTCATCGTTGAGCTCAAGGCAGTGAAAGCTATTGCGTCCGAACATCAGGCTCAGATTATCAATTACTTGAACGCCACGGACATCGAAGTCGGCTTGCTCATCAACTTTGGCACTCAAAAATTGGAGTACAAACGCTTTACGCGAAGCAAGAATTTCAAACATGGATAAGTGGGATGAACAGGATGAAGAAAAATCCTGCCTATCCTGCCCATCCATGTGGATAATGGAAGCGAATGTTAGACACCGACACCAAGCAGGAATCAACATGGATTTGCAGGATGGACAGGATAAGGGATTGAAATTCGAGTACAAACGCTTTACGCGAAGCGAAAATTTCAAACATGGATAAGCGGGATTAACCGCAAAGTGCGCCGTCCCGAAACCTGTCGGGATCAAGGCGCACGAATGCAAATATAGAGAAGTACCTTGGAGGTCGGAGAATCCCCGCCTTTCAAGGCGGGGTTCTTCAACAGGATGAAGAAAAATCCTGCCTATCCTGCCCATCCATGTGGATAGTGGAAGCGAGGGGAGAGCATGGCACGACTTCTGGTCGTGGATGACGAAGAGAGCCAGCGGACGCTCATGGAGATCACCCTCCGGAAGGAGGGATACCAAGTGGACACGGCCGCGGACGGCGGACAGGCCCTGGAGCTGATCCGGACGGTCCCGTACGACGTGGTCCTGACGGACATCAAGATGCCGAGGGCCGACGGCATCGAGGTCCTGAAAACCGCGAAGGAAGTGTCGCCCGAGACCGTGGTCATCATGATCACGGCGTACGCCTCGCACGAAACGGCCGTGGAGGCGATGAAGCTCGGGGCGAAGGACTACATCCCGAAGCCGTTCAAGGTCGTCGAGATCAAGGCGAAGATCCGGAGCGCCCTGGAGGAGCGGGCCCTCCGGGCAGAGAACCGGGTTCTCAGGCAGGAGATCTCCCAGCGGGCCGGGTCCAGGGACTTCGTGGGGAAGAGCCCTGGGATGCAGAAGATATTCGAGCTGATCGAGAAGGTCGCCGAGGGCCGGAGCACCGTCCTGATCAGCGGCGAGAGCGGGACGGGCAAGGAACTCGTGGCCCGGGCGATTCACGCCGGGAGCGGACGGAAAGACCGGCCGTTCGTGGGGATCAACTGCGGCGCCGTTCCCGAGAACCTCCTGGAGAGCGAGCTGTTCGGCCACATGAAGGGCTCCTTTACGGGAGCCGTGGCGAACAAGGACGGGCTCTTCGAGGTGGCCGACGGCGGGACGCTCTTCCTGGACGAGATCGCCGAGATGCCGCTGACGCTCCAGGTGAAGATCCTTCGGGCCATTCAGACGCGGGAGATCACGCCGGTGGGCGGGACGGTCCCCAAGGTCGTGGACGTGCGGATCATCGCCGCGACGAACAGGGACCTGGAAGCGGAAGTCGCAGGCGGACGCTTCCGGGAGGACCTCTTCTACCGCCTGAACGTGATTCCGATCCACCTGCCGCCCCTCCGGGAAAGGGCGGACGACATTCCGCTCCTGGCCAACCACTTCCTCGCCCGCTATTCTCGGGAGTACCGGAAGAAGATCGAGCGCTTCTCGGACAGCGCCATGGAGAGGCTCGCGGGAGCCAAGTGGCGCGGCAACGTCCGGGAGCTGGAGAACCTGATCGAGCGGGCCGTGGCCCTTTGCGACGGCGCTTTGATCACGACCGAACGCCTGGCGGACCTCATGCCGGCCGACCGGCCGTCCTCGATGGATCAGCTCCCCTTGGGGCAGGCCGGCTTCGCGGCTTGCGACGTTCCGGACGAGGGGGTGGACCTGGACGGCCTCATCGAGAAGACGGAGAAGGAGTTTCTGCTCGCCGCCCTTAAGAAAGCCAACGGCTCCAAAACCGAGGCCGCGCGCCTTCTCAAGATGACCTTCCGCTCCTTCCGCCACCGGCTTCAGAAGTACCACCTCCGCGGGGCTGTCGAAGGGGACTGACGGATTTCGGTACTTTGCGGCGGATTCTTGGCACTGGACCCTTGCATCAGCCGGGTTGTCCTTTCTCATCCTGTTTCCAAGCCGTTGAAATCGTTTGAAAACCAATGGGGGCATGTCATCTTCAATATTGGCACGTTGACTGCTTTTTCTGTCCAGCAACGCAAGCACATGAGCACTTATCATCCCGAGAGCTAGGAGGTGAGGCCGCAGATCTCTTCGGGGAAGCCATCCGCTGTAGATTTCGTAGCGCGGTTTGTAACTCAAACGACAAAGGGAGGTTCAAGATGTTCAAGAGAGAGAGAGAGAAAGGCTTCACGTTGATCGAACTGTTGGTCGTCATCGCCATCATCGGCATCCTCGCGGCCATCGCCATCCCCGCCTATCTCGGCGCCCAGCAAAAGGGCCGGGTCGGCGGCGTTCGGAAAGCCGCCGAAGCCGCGAAGAGCGAGCTCCAGAGCTGGCTCAGTTCATCCCTGAGCACGGCTGGCACGCTGACCGAAGTGGACACAGACAATATGGGGACAATCCCGGCCGGTGATTTGAATAACGCGGCTCTCTTTGCGGCTGGAGTCTGTGCGACATTTGTGCCGGCCTGGAACCACCAGACAGGAAATCTCGCCGTACCAGTCGATTCTCCGTGGGCGTCAGGTACGCCTCTCTGGGTTGTCGGCGCTGCGGCGGCCGGCTCCGGTCAGATCGGATGTTTGCAGGCGGTGAACACGATCGCCATTAACGCCACCAGCAACTTAGCGGCTGACGGCAATGTCTACGCGGCCTCAGTCTCGGCCGACTGAACGAAGGAAGGGTGTACTCGGTTCTTCGCAAGGCTGTTTCTTGGAGGGGGGGGCACAATGCCCCCCCGATTTTTCGCATTTGCTGGGGACTCCCGGTCGCGTCCCGCGGCGTCTTGGGTTTGAGGGGGGCCGCCATGTCAAAAGGAGGATTCTTGACCCTCAACCAGAACCGAGAGGACATGCTTAGCTGGGGGACGGCGTTGGGCGTCGGAAAGGAAGAGAGAGGGTTCACGCTGATCGAGCTGTTGGTCGTCATCGCCATCATCGGAATCCTGGCGGCGATCGCCATTCCCGCCTATCTCGGCGCCCAGGAAAAGGGGCGCCGGGCGTCGCTTCAGAAATCGGCCGAGGCGTCCAAGTCGGAGATTCAGAGTTGGCTCAGTTCTTCGATGAGCACGAACATTGCCTCGGTGACCGTTGATACGACGAATTCCGGGGGCGTGGGCGATGACGCCGATCTTACGAACGGCGCGCTCAATGCGGCCGGCGTTTGCGTTACGTTCGTTCCCTCCTACAACCATTTGACCGGGAACGTGGCCATCCCCGTCACGTCTCCCTGGAACAGCGCCATTCCGCTCTGGGTCGTCGGGGCCCCGGCAAACGGACAGATCGGCTGTCTCCAGGCAGGAAACGTCGTGATGATCACGGGCTTGGACATTGCGGGAAACACAATTTACCAGGCATCGGTTTCAGCCGACTGAAGGAGGTCAAGCTTTTCGGTCCTCCGCGCGCGGGCTCCGGTCGGAGTGTCTGGGTTTGACACGATGCTGGTTTTTGGTATGATTGGGTAGAAGCTCTCCATGATCGAATTCCCTGGCAAGGAGGACGCGGCATGTTGCTCCTCAGTGAAAGAAAAGGTTTCACCCTTATCGAGCTCCTTGTCGTCGTCGCCATCATCGGAATCCTGGCCGCGATTGCCATCCCCGCCTACCTGGGCGTCCAGAGAAAGGCGGCGCGGGAGGAGGCGCATTCCAACCTCACGCAGATCAAGTCGCTCGAGGAGCAGTACTTCCAGGAATACGGCTGCTACCGGG
>MHEK01000022.1 GCA_001803795.1 Nitrospirae bacterium RBG_16_64_22 | reverse complement strand
TAACCCAACCTACATGACCTCGGGTAAGCCCCAAACAAAATGTTTCGTTATTTACGATTTGCAATACTAGCCCCTTTCACGGTCAACTCTCGTCTGGACAACCTTCCTCTTCGGGACTAGGATGACGCCGCCCGCAAGCGCGTGATCCGAGGAACACCCGATGGAACCGATCCGCATCATGATCCCGGAGGTCCACGAGGCGATCGAGAAGCGCGATTTCCGCGCTCTCAAGGAGGCGCTCCAGGAGTTTCACCCCCAGGACATCGTCGATCTCCTCCGGACGATGGAACCGGCCGACCGGCTGATCCTCTTCCGCCTCCTCGCCAAGGACCGGGCCGCCGAGGTCTTTTCCTTCCTCGAGCTCGACGAGCAGAAGGACCTTCTCTCCCGCTTCACCGAGCAGAACCTCAAGGAAATCATCGTCGAGATGTCGCCGGACGACCGGACCGACCTTCTCGACGAGCTCCCCGCCGGCGTCGTGAAGAGGCTCCTCGTCCTCCTCGATCCCGCCGAGCGGGCCGTGGCGAACGAACTGCTCAACTACCCCGAGTCGTCGGCCGGACGCCTCATGACGCCGGAATTCGTAGACTTGAACGCCGACATGACGGTGGACGAGGCGATCCAGCGGATCCGACAGACCGGCCCGGACAAGGAGACGATCTACTACGCCTACGTGACGGACGCCACGCGCACCCTCAAGGGGATGGTCTCCCTCCGAACGCTCCTTCTGGCAAAGCCCGGCACGCGGATCGAGGAGATCATGAAGGAGGAGCCTATCCGCGTCCGGACGGCCGACGACCAGGAGAGCGTGGCCCACGTCATCCGGAAATACGACCTGCTGGCCGTCCCGGTCGTGGACCGGGAAGAGCGGCTGGTCGGGATCGTCACGGTCGACGACGTGGTGGACGTCATCGCGGACGAAGCCACGGAAGACATTCAGAAGATGGGCGCGATCGAGGCGGCCGAGGAGGGGTATTTCCAGACCGGCTTCTTCTCCCTCGCCCGCCGCCGGATCCTCTGGCTCATGATCCTGCTCGTAACGGCGACGCTCTCCGGAAGCATCCTGGAGCACTACACGGCGGCGCTTCAGGCGGCCGTCATTCTCGTTTTTTTCATTCCGATGCTCATGAACACGGGCGGCAGTACGGGCACGCAGAGCGCCACCCTCATCATCCGCGGGCTCGCGACCGGGGAGATCGACGTCCGGCAGGTCGGACGGGTCGTCGCGAGGGAATCGTTGATGGGCGTCCTCCTGGGAAGCGCAATGGGGCTCCTGGGGTTCCTGCGGGCCATCCTCGTGCCGGGGAGCGACCCGAACGTCTGGTTCACCGTGGGCCTTACGCTGATCCTGACCGTCACGGCCGCAAACATGACCGGCGCCCTCCTTCCCATCGCGGCCAAGCTTCTCCGCGCCGATCCCGCGATCATGGCCGGCCCGGTCATCGCGACGATCATGGACGCCACGACGCTGCTCATTTACTTCGAGATCGCCCGGCGGCTCCTGGGAATCGGGTAGGAACGCTCCGATGCCGAACGACGAGATCCTCGAATCCCTCCTCGCCTTCCGCCGCGAGCGCGACTGGGAGAAGTTCCACACGCCCAAGGACCTGGCGATCTCGATCGTCCTGGAAGCGGCCGAGCTCCTGGAGGAGTTCCAGTGGAAGAACCGGGAGGAGGTCGCGCGTCATCTGGAGGGAGAGGGCCGCGCGCGCGTGGCGGAAGAGCTGGCCGATCTTGGGATCTATCTCAAGCTCCTCGCCCACGACCTCGGGATCGACCTGGAGGACGCCATGCGGAGGAAGATCGAGAAAAACCGCGCCAAGTACCCCGTCGAAAAGTCCCGCGGCACGGCGAAGAAGTACAACGAGTTGTAGCTCGGGCCATGAGAGCCACATGGATTACGTGCGAACGCAGGACATCGGCGCGGGGGCGACGCACCCGGAACCTATAGCAGATGGAGGAACGCCTCCCGGCTCAATCCCGCCTGGTCGAGGATGGCGTGGAGCGTTCCCCGAGGGATTTCCTTCCCCTGGGGAACGATGACGAGCCGCACCCGTCCATCGGTCTCCTTCTTAAAGAAAGCGCGGTGACTTCCCTTCCCTCGGTCCGGAGCCTCTGCAAACCCGGCCTTGCGAAGAACTCGAATGACCTGCTTTGATGAGAGGGAAGGCAGCCGCATTCAAGCGACAGCCACGTCGAGCGAAGCGGTGAAGCGGGCCTCGGAGAGAAGGGCAGGCTCGATCTCCTTCAGGAGGCCGAGTTTCCTTGCGTTGGCCACATAAAGCGCGACGGCCTCTTCGAGGGCGGCGCGCGCCTTCTCCGGGGTCGAGCCGAACGAGGCAACGCCCAACTCGGGACACTTGGAGACGTAGTGCTTCCCTTCCTTCCAGATGACGGCGGTCAGATGGTACAGCTTCATGGCCTCATGCTAGCAGAAGGCGAAGACGAATTCCAGCGACACGTCGGTTGTCGCCCCGGACAAACTTGTAGATCGAGAGCCCTCGCTCAGTCGATCCGCCCCATCCACCCCCGCCGGACGGCGAGCTTCGCCGCCTCCAGGACCGGAAAGATCGTGAGCGCCGCCGCGACGGGCACAACGAGGTCGACCGGGGACAGACTCGCCGTCTGGAACACGTCGCGGAGCCCGGGCGCGTAGACTACGGCCGCGAGAAGCGCGATCTCCCAGGCGATCGCGGCGTTCAGCCACCGGTTGGACCAGAACCCCGAGACGAAGATGGAATGGCGGTCGGAGCGGAAGTTGTACGCCTTGCCGAACTCGATCAGGATGAGCGTCACGAAGACCGTCCCCATCGCCCGCTGGACGCTTGCGCCAGACGAGAGAAGCCACGCGAAGAGGGCCATATTCACGCCCGCCGACCAGAGACCGCCGACCGCCATGAGGGCCACGACCGGCCGGGTGAAGATGCCCTGGCGCGGGTCGCGCGGGGGCCGTTGCATCAGGTCTTTCTCCGGCGGATCGAACGCGAGTGCCAGCGCCGGAAGACCGTCGGTGGCGAGGTTGACATAGAGGATCTGGACGGCCGAGAGGGGCAGAGGGTAGCCGAGAAGCGTGGCGGCCGCCATCAGAACGATCTCGCCCACGTTCGCGGACAGGAGGTACATGAGGTACTTCTTGACGTTCCCGAAGATCCCCCGCCCCTCCTCGACGGCCGCGACGATCGAGGCGAAGTTGTCGTCCGTGAGCGTCATCGCGGCCGCCTCGCGCGAGACGTCCGTCCCGGTGATCCCCATCGCGATCCCGATGTCGGCCTTCTTGAGGGCCGGGGCGTCGTTGACGCCGTCGCCCGTCATGGCCACGACCCAGCCCCTTCCCTGGAACGCCTCCACGACCATCAGCTTGTGCGCGGGCGAGACCCGGGCATAGACGCGGATTTCCTCGACAACCCTCGCGTGCTCCTCCGCGCCCATCGCGTCGAGATCCGCCCCGGTCATCACCCGCCCGTCCTTGAGGAGCCCGATCTCCCGGGCGACCGCCTCGGCGGTCAAGCGGTGATCGCCCGTAATCATGACCGGGAGGATGCCCGCCATCTCGCATTTCCGGATCGCCTCCGGGACCTCCTCGCGCGGCGCGTCGTAGATCCCCACGATGCCCAGAAACGTCATGTCCCGCTCGCCTTCCTCCGCCGAGTACGCCTCTGGCAGGGACCGATCGGCAAGGGCGAGCACGCGAAGACCCCGGCCGGCAAGTCTCCGAGCGTCGTCAAGGATCCCCTCTTTCGCGCGCGCGTCAAGGGGAGCGTCTCCAGACGGCGTCGCGCGCCGCTCGCAGGCGGCGAGGATCACCTCCGGCGCCCCCTTGGAACAGGCGAAGAAAGCGTCCCGCCCTTGATGGAACGTCGTCATCCGCTTCCGCTCGGAGGAGAAAGGAACCTCGCCGACTCGTAGAGCCTCATTTCCCAGGGAGGCTTTTTCGATTCCCGCCTTCACCGCCGCGACGATGAGGGCCCCTTCCGTCGGATCTCCCGCAACTTGCCACCCCGCCTCCCCCTTCCGCAGGCGGGCGTCATTGCAGAGGGCGCCCGCCCGGAGCAAACGAACCAGATCGGGCCAGAGCGGGTCTTCCGTCCCGACGGGAATCCCGCCCCGGAAAATCCCGCCTTCCGGCTCGTATCCCGAGCCCGTCACTTCGATCTCCTCTCCGGCCAGGGCGATCCGCCTCACGGTCATCTCGTCCTTCGTGAGCGTTCCCGTCTTGTCCGTGCAGATCACGGACGTGGAACCGAGCGTCTCCACGGCCGGAAGCCGCCGGACGAGCGCGTTCCGCCTGACCATCCTCCGGACGCCCAGGGCGAGCGACACGGTCACGACGGCCGGAAGCGCCTCTGGGACGACGGCCACAGCCAGAGCGATCCCCCAGACGAACATCTGGAAAAGCGGCTCGCCCCTCAGGAGTCCCGCCCCGACGATCAGGGCCACGACGACGAGTCCCGCCTGGACGAGCCGTTTGCCGACGCGGTCCAACTCCTTCTGGAGCGGCGTCTTCCCCCTTTCCACCGTCTGGAGCATTCCGGCGATCTTCCCGAACTCCGTCGTCATGCCCGTCTGGACGACGACCGCGCGCCCGCGACCGTACGTCACGGCCGTTCCCGCGTAGAGCATGTTCCGCCTGTCTCCCAGGGAGGCCGCGGCCTCGGAGACGAGCGAAGCGTCCTTCTCCACGGGCATCGATTCTCCCGTCAGGACCGCCTCCGCCGCCTGGAGGTTGATCGCCTCCGTCAGCCGCGCGTCAGCGCCGACCTTGTCCCCCGTGTGGAGGACGAGGATGTCGCCCGGAACGAGGTCCCGCGCCGGAATCTGCGTTTCCTCGCCGTCCCGAACGACGGTCGCCGCCGGCGCCGCGAGGGCGCGGAGCGCCTCAACGGCCCGTTCGGCCCGGTACTCCTGGATGAACCCCAGGCCGGCCGCGAGGAGAACGATCGCCCCTATGACGACAGCCTCGGCCGTGTGGCCCATCAAGACCGAGAGCGCGACCGCGATGAGGAGGACGGCGAGAAGGACGTTCTTGAACTGACCCGCGAGAATGGCAAGAGGCGAGACGGGAGCGGTCTCTTTGAGCTCGTTCGGCCCGTATTCCGCCAGCCGCCGCCGGGCCTCCTCCCCCGACAGCCCGCCCGCCGACGTCCCGATCGCCTCCAGCGTCTGTTCCGCGGAGAGAGCGTGCCATTCGTTCATCGGGGCGTCCTCTCGAGAATGAAGACCCCGTACGCGTTGAGAACATAGACGGCGAGGATTATCGCGGCCAGCCAACTCAAACCAAGAAATCGCCGCGGCTCCGGCCGATAGAAGAGCGCAAGAATCGCGATCCCGCTCAGGAGGATCGCCGACAGCGCCGGGAAGACGTGCGTAAACGAGACGTGGGCCAGGATGGGCCCCGCGCCGTAAAGGACGTCGTCCAACGCCAGGATTCCGAGGTTGAACAGATTGCTTCCGAGAAGCCCTCCGATCGCAAGATCGATCGCCCCGATTCGGACGGCGGCGATCGACGTCACGACCTCCGGAAGAGATGTCGCGAAAGCGACGAAGAGCATCCCGACGAACGTCTGCCCCCAGCCGGTTTCAACCGCAAGCCTCTCCCCGACGAATGGGAGCCACGTCGCCGCCCCCGCAACGACAAGGGCGCTCGCGGCGAACCCCGCGTACGCCTCCCTTGCGGAGACCGACTCGTAGGCCAGGACGGCTTTTCTCTCCGAGGCCATCTTCCGCTGTTCGTAGCGGAAGATCACCCTCATGCCGGCCAGGTAGAGGACGATCAAGACAGGCGTATAGGCCCCGATCCAGAGGACGGACATCGTGACGCCGTTCTTGGCCAGCAGCAGACCCGCTACTGGGATCACCAGGGCCACGACGCCGAACCCGGCCGAAAGGATATGTCCCTGTTCGGCCCGCGAGAGAACGACGCCGGGACGGTAGAGGGGGTCAAGGATCGCGATGATCATCAGGTTGAAGACGCAGCTCCCCAAAACGTCGCCCACGGCGATATCCGGGACGCCTGCGATCGTGACCGAGCTTGCCCCCGTGATCAGCTCGGGGAGAGAGGTCACGGACGCCATCAGCACGACGCCGGTCCACGTCCGGCCCATGCCCGTCTTCTCGGCGATGACGTCGCCGTAGCGTGCCAGGCGCACGCCCGCCGCGAGAATGAGGATCACGCACGCCGCGAACTGAAGCCAGATGGACAGCATGGTCTCCGGCGGAACGGGCTCAGGCGTACCTGAGCCACCAGTAGAGACTGGCGATCGCGATCGAGAAGAGCATCAGCGGAAACGCCAACAGCATGAACGGGAGGAATCGTATCGGCTGGCCCGCTCGCTCGGCGAACCCGGCGACAATCAGGTTGGCCGACGCGCCGATGACCGATCCGTTGCCTCCCAGACAGGCCCCGAGCGCGAGCGCCCACCAGAGTGGGCGGATCGCCTCATCGCCTCCGAAGGACGGCCCCATGCCCTTGATGATCGGGATCATCGCCGCCACGAACGGAATGTTGTCCACCAGGGCCGAGAAGACGGCCGATCCCCACATGATGACCATCCCGGCCAGGAAGAGGTTCCCCCGCGTAAGATCGGCCAGTTGGCCGGCCAGGATGCCTAGAAGCCCGGCCTTCTCCAGGCCGTGGACCAGCATGAAGAGACCGACGAAGAAGAAGATCGTCACCCACTCGACCTCGCCGAACGTGTGGTGAAAATCCTTGCCGGACCACCAGAGGAGAACCACGGCTCCCGTCAGGGCGATGATGGCCGGCTCCAGGTGAAGGGAATGGGCGACGATGAAGCCCGCGATGACCGCCCCCAGCACGGCAATCGATTTCCACAGGAGCGCCCGGTCGCTGATGGCGTCCGCCTCCCGGAACTCCATGATCCTCTCCCGGTCCTCCTCTTCCACTTTCATCTTCCGCCCCCAGATCAGGTAGAGGGGAAGAAGCGTGGCAAGAAAGATGACGACCGTCACGGGGGCGAGATGGACCACAAAATCCATGAAGGAGAGCCCCACGGCCGAGCCGATCAGAATGTTCGGCGGATCGCCGATGAGCGTCGCCGCGCCCCCGATATTGCAGGCGAAGATCTGCGCGAACAGGAACGGGTAGGCCGACACCTTCAGGGCGTCGGCGATCAACATCGTCACGGGCGCCACGAGAAGGACCGTCGTCACGTTGTCCAGCAGGGCCGAGAGCACGGCCGTGACGACGGCCAGGACGACCAGGATCGGCCACGGCCGCCCGCCCACCTTCTTGGCCGACCAGATGGCGAGAAACTGGAAGACGCCCGACTGCCTCGCGATCGCCACGATCACCATCATCCCCACGAGGAGGAAGATCGTGTTCAGATCGATCCCCTTGAACGCGTCGGCCTGGGACTGGACGCCCGCGAAGATCATGATCGCGGCGCCGAGGATCGCGATCACGGCCCGATTGACCTTCTCGGTCATGATCGCGATGTACGTCGCGACGAAGATCCCCGTGGCGACGACGAGCGCCGTGGTCCCCGTCACCTCGCACCTCCGCCGTAGGGGAGATCCCGGAGAGAATCCATCTGCTTGAGGATGTCCCAGAGGCCGATCACGCCGACGAGCCGCCCTTCCCCGTCGACAACGGCGGCGTTGTGAGTCCGGTGGCCCCTGCGGAACAGGAGCGTCGCCGCTTCCAGCACGGTCGTCTCCGGTGATACGCGCTCGAAATCCGTCGTCATAACTTCGCTCACGGGCCTCTTCCCCATCTCTTCGAGGCGCTCATAGACCGTCGAGAGATCCGGCGCGAACGCCACGTCCTTCAAATCTCCCGACACGATGTAGGACGGAAGGGCCTGGCGGAGAAGGTCGAACGTGGAAAGCATCCCCACGATCCGCCCGGCCTCGTCCACGACCGGGAGATCGTGGAGACGGTGGGCCGCCACGATCCTGAGGGCGTCGCGAACCGACTGGTTTCGATCGAGGACGACGGCGTTGGACGTCATGATGTCACGGGCTTTCACGGTTCCTCCTTTCGCTCGGGAACGGATTGCCGAACCATGGACGCCGAGGCGGGGCATCTCCCGCGGCTCGAGTAACGTAACCGGGCCGGGAGTCCGGGGCAAGTGAAATCGGCTTTCAGGATCGTGCCGGGCGAATCCAGACCGCGAGCCCGACGAGCGCCGTCCCCGCGGACAGCGCGAACAGCATCGGCGCGCCGGCCGATTCGTAGAGGAACCCGTTCACGGCCTGGCCCACGCCGATCCCGACGCCGAAGGAGAGGCTCCCGTACACGACCTGCCCCGTCGTCCGGACACGCTCGGGGACGATCCGGTAGACGTGCAAAATCGAGGCAACGTGGAACGCGCCGAACGAGAAGGCATGAAGCGTCTGAGCGAGAAAAAGGACCGGCATGGAAAGCGTCGAAGCGGTGAGCGCCCAGCGGGCGGCCGCAAGAACGAGCGAAGCCCCGAGAACCGCCCGAACGCCGAGCCGGTCGATCATCCAGCCGGAGGCGATCATCACGAGGATCTCCGCCGCGACGCCCGTTCCCCAGAGAAGCCCGACGACCGACTTGGAGAAACCCACGCCGTCCAGGTAGATCGTGAAGAACCCGTAGTACGTCCCGTGGGAGAGTTGCATGAGCAGTCCCGCGATCACGATCCGGCGGTAGGCGGGGTCCGCCAGGAGACTTCGGAGGCCGTCCCCCCCGTCTTGCGGCGGCGCGTCTCCCCGGGGCGTGACGAACGTCAGCAAGAGGTTCGAGAGAAGGATGGCCGTCAAAATCGGGATGACGACCTCGGTCGACCGCAGGTCGATGGCCATTCCCGTCGCGACGACGAGGACGATGAAGCCGATCGAACCCCAGAGCCGCATGCGGCCGTAATCGCTCCCCGACCGGTCGAGGCTCTCCAGGACCGTCACCTCGACGAGCGGATGGTGCGCCGTCCAGAACGCGGCGAAAACGAGCAGGACGGCCGCCATGCCCGCGAAGCCCGCCGGAACGGCCAGCGCCGCGCCCGCCGCGAGGGCACCGGCCGCCGCGACGAGGGCGAGCCCTTTCCGGTTCGCCCTCCGGTCGGCCGCCCGCGCCCAGAAAGGCGGGATGATCGTCTTGCAGACCGGGATGATCGCGGCGAGAAGGCCGATCTCGACCGCCGAGAAGCCCCTTCGCGCGAGGAAGAGATTGAAGTACGGAAGCAGGACACCGAGCGCCGCGAACACGGAGAAGTAGAAGGCGCGGAGGACCCGGATATTTCGCGCGTCAGAAGTGGAGGGGACCGGCTCTTGCACCGCCGCAAGATACGGCGGGGAACGGAGGAGTGTCAATCGAAGAACCCCGCCCCCGCGCGGATCGCATGCGCCGCGGCGCCTTCCGAGGCCTATTCTTGACTCCCCGCCCCCCTTGGGCTACATTTCACGGGCATCTGCCGCCTTTTGCCCCTCAAGAGCCGGCCGATCCAGTCTATCAGGGTGTTGAAAAAGTCCATCCATGGCTTTTTCAACCGCGACTTGGCCGAAGTGAATTCGTCCAAGTCTCACAAAGTGCGAGACCTGAAGTCTTGCACTTTGGCAATCCATCCATGGATTGCATAGCAGGGTGTTTTTCAGCACCCTGCTATGTTTCGCCCTGATCGCAGGAGTCCCGGCGGTGTCGTCCGGCCGGCCGAAGAGCCCGAGGGGAGGGAAGCCATGAAGTGGATCGCGGCCAGCGTCTCTTGTTGTCTGCTCGCACTATCGCCGACCGGAACGTCCGCTGGGGAAACGGCCGGGAAAGCCGCCGCGCCGGCCGGCGATTCAACCGCCGCACTGATCCAGGCAACGACCCAGACGGACCGCTACCAGCTCGGCTCAGCCGTCGAGAGCGGAAACAAGGCGCTCTCTCTGCTGAAAGCCTACGCGCCGCCGCCCGACAAGGTCCCGGCGACGCGCGACGGCTTCCCGCACGCCGCCGTCGGCCACGCGGCGTTCGGCCTCGCCGAATGGACGGCCGCTCTCTCTGCCCGACAGGGAAGCGCGGCGCCCACGTGGGCTTCCACCCACCTCTTTCAGGGACTCGTGAACGAATCGCAAGGGAACGCCGCGGCCGCCTCGGGCGAGACGCTCCTCGGCCTCATGCTCGATCCTCTCGCCGTCTATCTCCCCAACCGGTATCACCCCATCGAGAACAAGAGGGCGAGCGGGATCACCGCCGCGCTCGAAGCGACGGACAGGATCCGCCTGCACGGGCGCGAGTATCACCTGTCGGCAAGCGGGAGCTGTCCTGACGTCAAGTGCCCGTCGTCCTACTATCTCGCCGCCCGCGACGAGCAGTACAGGGGCATCCTCGCCGACGGCCAGTGGAAGAACAAAGGCTTCGACATCGGCATGGGCCACCGGGTGAGCCCGGACGCCGCGATCCTGTTTACGTTCGCCTGGGACTACGAGAAGGGCGGAACGCCCCTCGTCGATCCGCTCGTCCTCCTGATGGGGCCGGTCGGCAAGTACAAGGAAACGACCTACAACGTCAACCTGGGATATTCGCGGAAGCTGGCGGGCGACGACCGCCTGATGCTCCGCTTCCTCTACGACCACGACAAGGAGAAGGTCATCCGCGACCCGATGGGCGGCACGGCGCTCATCAAGTGGAAGCAGGCCGACCTCACGAAGGGCGGCGACCTGCGCTACACGGGGAACTTCGGGTCCCACTCCATCACGGGCGGCGGGGGGTACTACGAGACGCGGCGCCTCCAGACGAACTCCTTCGAGCTGGCCTATCCGCTCAACCTCGCGTACGGCGAGAACCTGAACGCCCTTCCGCCTTCGCTCAAGGGCCCGGTCTCGACGTTCCTCTCCTACCTTCCCGGAACGGATGAGAAAATCCGAACCGGGTTCGGCTACGCCGGGGACAAGTTCTGGGTGACGCCGGGCGTTCTTCTCGATCTCGGGGTCCGGGCCGAGGGGCTCGGCCGGACGAATGACTACCGGATCCTCATCGGCCCCCACGCCGCGTCGCAGATCGCGCTTTCGCCGGGCCAGACGCTTCGGGTCGGGATCGTCCAGCGGATGAAGACGCACGAGTTCGCCTCGCTCGCCCCGCAGGAGGCCGGCGGCCTCGTCGTGGACGAGACGTTCCTCGTCGTCGGCTCGAAGGTCACGGACCTTCAGGCGAGATGGGAGGGGGAGATCGGGACCCGTTCGTTCCTCACGGCCTGGGCCGAACACCAGCGCGTGGGCGGAGGGACGTCAGCCGGCATCTATGCGCCGGAACACGCCACGCTGACGGCAATCGGCGGCGCGATCAATACCCTCCTCACCGACCGGATCTCTCTTACGGCCCGGTACGTGAACCGAGACTCGGAGAACCGCACGAACGGATCCAACAAGGGGAAAGAGATGCCCCTAGTCCCGGAGCACGAGGCGAGGCTGGGACTCGTCTGGGCCGATCCGATGAAGGTGAAGGTCGGCCTCTACGGGAACTACCTCGGGAAGCGGTACTGGGAGGATACGAACGCGACGCGCCTCGCGGCGGTCACGACGGCGGACCTCTCGGCGACCTGGGAACCGTTCGACAAGCGGGTCGGGATGACGCTGGCCCTTCTGAACCTGTTCGACAAGGAGTACGACATCGCCCCGGCCTTCCCGGCCGGCGGACGGCAGATCACGTTCTCGGGGTCGTTCAGGTTCTAGCCTGAATTACGAACGCTCGGCAGGGAAACGGGCGCGCCATCGCCAACGGAACGGGAGGCGGGTGATTCATGGACGTGATGGCCGCGGTCGGAAGAAGAACGATCTCCGGCGGGCGGTATCTCCTCGATCTCTACCTCCTCGCCTTCCGCGCCGTCTGCGAGATCTTCCGGCGCGGCCCGACGGGCGCGCGCGAAGGGCGGCGCGTCCTCCTGAACCAGATCCTCTTCACCGGGTTCGACGCCCTGCCCGTCCTTTCCCTCGTCGCCATTCTCTTCGGCCTCGTTGTCATCATCCAGGCCGTGACCCAGCTTCCCCGGATCGGCGCGGGGGAGATGGCGGGGCGGATCCTCGTCCTCGTCATCATCCGCGAGCTGGGGCCTCTCATCACGGCCGTCATCGTTCTCGGAAGGTCCGGCTCCGCGATCGCCGTCGAGATCGGGAACATGCGCGTCAACCAGGAGATCGAAGCGCTCGAGATGATGGGCGTCGATCTCTTCCGCTACCTGATCGCCCCCCGCGTCCTGGGAAGCGTCGCCGCCGTCACGTGTCTCATCCTCTACTTCGACGTCGTCGCCATCATGGGCGGCTTCGTCGTGACGAAGTACAAGCTCATCGTCCCCTTCTCGATCTACGTGGGCGACATCCTCCAGGCAATGCGCTTCTCCGATCTCCTCGTCACGCTCGTCAAGGGCGTCGTTTTCGGCCTGACGATCGCCGTCGTTTCGGTGTACCATGGCCTCGCGGTCGGCAACTCGCCGACCGAGGTCCCCCAGCAGGCGACGAAGGCGATCCTGCGCGCCTTGAGCCTGTGCCTGGCCTTCAACGTCCTGATCGCCGCGGTGATGTACCTGTGAGATGTCCGCGGCGCTTCGTCGGGAGCCCTGATGCGCGTGGAGCTTGCGGACGTCGGAGTCGCCTACAATGAGTCGGCGGTCTTTCAGGGAGTCTCTCTCCGCGTCGCTCCCGGGGAGACCTTGGCCGTCGTCGGGCCGACCGGCTCCGGCAAGACGACCTTCCTCAAGCTCTGCGCCGGGCTCATCCCGCCGGCCCGCGGGACCGTGCTTCTCGACGGACAAGACCCAGTTGCCCAGGGCGCCGAGGGCCTGTCCCGGCTCAGGCGCCGGATCCGGTTCGTCGCCCAAGAGGGGGCGTTGATCTCCAACCTCTCCGTCTTCGAGAATCTGGCACTCCCGATGCGCTACCATTCCCACGCCCCCGAGGAGGTCATCCGGCGCGAGGTCGAGGGGCTCCTGGCCGAAGCCTCCGTGACGCATCTCCTCCGGCTCTTTCCGGCCCAGCTCTCCCTGGGAGAGAAGAAGATCGTGAGCCTGCTTCGCGCCCGCGAGGGCATCGCTTCGCTCCTGCTGATCGACGACCCGTTCTTGGGAATCGACGAATTGCAGTTCGAGACGATCATGGGAATGGTCCGCCGGTGGAGAGCGCGGAAAGCGACGATGGTCCTCGTGACCAATCACCCGTGGATCGTGAGAGACATGGCGGACCGCCTGATCGCCCTCCTGCCGGACGGCGTCCATTGGACCGGCCGCGCGGAGGAGATCCCGGCCGGGGTCCATCCTTTTCTCGACGGAATCCGCCGGCGTCTCGAAGGGACCCCCTCGGCGGACCGAGACCCGGCCGGCGGGACGGGACGGGAGAGCGGATGAAACACCACTACATCCACCGTCTCACCCAGCGGCAGATCGAGAGGATCGTCGGACTCTTCATCATCCTGCCCGCGATCCTCGTCGTTTCCGTGTTTCTCGGCCTATGGAAGACACAACAGCTCCTCGAGCCGAAGTACGACGTCGTCGCCACGTTCCGCGAGGGGTACGGCGTCCAGGTCGGCGCGCCCGTCATGCTCTCGGGAATCACCGTGGGCGAGGTCAAGAGAATCGCCTTCTCGCAGGAAAACAAGGTCGAGATCACCCTGCGGCTCCCGAAGAAGTACCAGGACAAGGTCCGGGTGGACAGCGTTGCGTCCGTGAAGAAACCGATCCTCGGCGGCGACCGGAAGATCGCCGTCTCGCTCGGCTCGCCCGACCAGCCGATCGTCCCACACAAAGGGACGATCCGCGCGGAGGACGCCGCCGATCTCGACCAGATCGTCAAGGACCTCCGGCCGGTCTTCGACAAGGTCGTGAAGGCGGCCGTGACGATCACCGAGATGGTCGAGAAGAGCAAGGAAACCATCGCCGCGGTGAACCAAATCCTGGGCGACGTCCAGACGCTCACGGCCGACATCAAGGCGGGCCGCGGGAACATCGGCGAGCTGGTCAAGAGGGACGACATCTACCGAAGGGTCGATGTGATCCTGACCAACCTGGAGGTCGTCTCGCGCGAGGTCAAGACCGCGTCGGCCGATCTCCCTGAGCTGGTCCGGAACATCAAGGCGATCTCGGCCCAGGTCGAGAAGGCCGCCCCGGACATCCCCCGGATCACGGGCGGCGTCCCCCCGGTCCTCGACGAGATCCCTTCCCTGCTCAGGGACACCGGCGGCCTGATCGGAGACACTGGGGACGTCGTAAAAGGCGTCAAGGAATCCTGGCCGGTCAAGAACCTCGTGCCGCCCCGTCCGGATGGAAGACCGAACGCGCCGGGTCTCCGGGAATCGTCGCCGTGAAGACCAACCGCAAAGCGAATCCCCCTGCCCCCCCCTTTGACAAAGGGGGGGGCAGGGGGGATTTCGGCAAACGGGGGCTGGGGAAGTGGTCCGCCCGACTCGTCCTGGCACTCCTTGGCGCGGCGTCGCTGGCCGCGTGCGCCTCGGGGCCGCCGCCAGCCGGGGCGCCCGACCACGTCCGGCAGATGGAGAGGCTCTCTGAGAGCGCCTCGAAACAGCTTCGCCGCGACGATCTCGCCAGGGCCGAGAAAGGTTTCGCATCTCTCCTGAAGCTCGCCCGGTCTTACGACATGGGGGGGTACGAAGCTGACGCTCTCATGGGACTGGCCCGCGTCGAGCGTCTCCGGGAGAGGGCCGTCGCCCCGCGCGTCCTCCACCGCGTCGAGCGGGCCGCCCGGCTCTCGGGAGAAGCCGGCGACATCCGGCGGGAAGCCGAGAGCAGGCGTCTGCTCGGAGAAATATTGATCGAAGCGGGCGATCTCGCGCGGGCCCGCAAAGAGACCAAGGCTTCCATCGTTCTTTCGAGCCGGGCGGATGACCAGGTCGGCGCGGCGATATCAGGCGGGAACCTCGCCCTCATCGACAAGAGGGAAGGAAACGAGGGAAAAGCGGCCGCCGGCCTGCGCGACACTCTTGAGAAACTTTCGAAGGCCGATCCCGCCTCCCCGGGACTCAGCGTCGTCCGAATGAACCTGGGGCTCCTCCTCCTTCGCCGCGGCGAGATCGCGGAGGCGCGGACTCTGCTCGAAGGGGCCCTCGGGGCCGACAGGCACGCCGGAGACAGGCGCGGGATCGCGGCCGATCTCGAGGCGCTCGCTCGTCTCGAGGAGACGGCCGGGAAATCCGAAACCGCCATCGACTATCTCAGGCGCGCCGCGCGCGTCCAGACTTCCATTGGCGGAAAAACCCGGTCGCGCGACCTTCTCGCGAGGGCCGTTTCGCTGGCGCGTGCGGGCGGATTCACCGCGCTTCTCGACGAAATCAACGCGGAAATCGACGACTCCTTCCGATAATCTTCTTTGCCGATCGAGATAATTCCACATCCTGTAGGCAGTTTTCTCGCAGACCCAACATCTGGAATGGGAATAACCTCGCATTTTCTCCTCAAGTCGAATTTGACGGTTCCGATATGTTATATTATCCTCAACTTTTCGATGGCTAAGGAAGGAATACGTCCTGGGAACCGCCTCGTTGTCCAACGCTGAACGTGAAAAGACCGACCTTGTCTTCACGTTCAAGGAAGATCTTCCCTCGACCGTTCCCGCCATTGGGAAGGCTCTCAGACGGTTCATGAAGCAGGTCCATTCGCGCGGTTTCGCGCCGGAGGTCCGGTGGCGCGTGGAGACGGGGACGCACGAGGCGCTCCTGAACGCCCACAACCACGGAAACCACGCCGATCCGCGGAAGCGGATCTCGTTCCAGGCGGCGTTCGGCCGGGGAACGATCGTGGTCCGCGTCACGGACCAAGGGGAGGGGTTCGATCCCGACCGGGCGCGCAACGTCCTGGGAGACGGGAGCGCGCTTCTCAAGCCGTCGGGGAGGGGCCTGATCATGATCCGGTCGCTCGCCTCGACCGTCCAATTCGAAGACGGAGGACGCCGAATCGTCCTCTCGTGGAAAGGAGGAAGACCATGAAGATGAACATTCACCTGGACGGCGAAGTCGTGGTGATCGAGATGGGCGGCCGGTTCGCGTTCTCGACCCACCGAGACTTCAGGAAGAAGGTGGAGGAACTCCTGGGCCGCGGATCGAAGAAGCTTATCGTGGACCTCTCGCAGGTCGAGTTCATCGATTCCTCGGCCCTCGGCATGCTCCTGATGGCGCGTGAGCAGGCGCGTCTAGTCGGCGGCTCGCTCGCCTTGGTCAATCCGACGGGATACGTCCGGAAGATTCTCGATCTGGCCCAGTTCCAGAAGATATTCCCAATCCTGCCGAGCGTGGACGAAGCGGTCATCGCCGTGTCCGGGGTCGCCGCGGGTGCCCGCGGATAGAGACGAAAGGAGCCCTTCCTTGCCGCTGATGGAGACCCCTCCGCGTCATCAGTCCCCGCCCCCGCAAAAGAAGCGCGGGGCCGACCGGATACTCTTGATCGACGACGATCCCCTCGTCCGCGAATACACGCGCGTTCGACTGGCCGCTGAGGGCTTCTCCGTCATCACGGCCGACGGCGGGCGCGACGGAATATCCCTGGCGGAGGGCGAGCTCCCCGACCTCGTCCTCCTCGACGTCCGGATGCCGGGGATGGACGGCTACGAGGTCTGCGCGGCCCTCAAGAAGGGCGAACTGACGCGCGACATCCCGGTCTTCTTCCTTTCCGCCCAGGGGGACACCAAGAACAGGGTCCAGGGGCTGGATATCGGCGCCGACGACTTCATCCAGAAGCCTTTCAACCCCGACGAGTTGTTCGCGCGGATCCGGGCCCGGATGAGGATCGCCGAACTGGAAAAGGAAAACAGGTATCTCCTCGCCGCCGAGCGGGCGACGAACGAGAGACTGGCCGCCGCCTTGTCCGAGCTCAAGGAAAAGGACGACCTCATCATGGAGGAACTCCGGCTCGCCCGCCGCATCCAGGAAGGCCTCCTTCCCGTGCGGCTTCTTGAAGTGAGCGGGGCCGACTTCGCGGCCCGCTATCGTCCCTCCGGGGAGATCGGCGGAGACCTCTACGACGTGATCCCGATCAGCAAGACCGAGTTCGGCGTCATGATTGCCGACGTCTCGGGACACGGCGTCCCGGCCGCGCTTGTGGCGGCGATGACGAAGGTTACGCTCTCCACGTGGGCGAACGTCATCCCGTCCCCGGCCAAGCTCCTCAAGAAGATCAATGAAGAGATGACCCCTCTCCTTCGCCTCGGGCAGTTCCTCACGATGCTCTTCGGCGTCGTGAACGTCGAGACCCGAACGCTCCGCTTCGCCACGGCCGGCCACCCGGGCCCGATCGTCGTCCGCCGGGACGGGAAGACGGAGCAGGTCGAAGCCGCGGGGCTCGTCATCGGCGCGGTTCGGACCAGCCCCGGGACTCTCTCTCAGCCCAAGGAGACTGAAGTGGCGCTTCGCGCGGGCGATCGAATCGTCTTCTACACCGACGGGTTGACGGAGGTTCACAACGAGGCTGGCAACCTCTACGGCGAGGAACGGCTCCTTGAGTCGGTCAGCCGCCACCGGCTGTCGACCCTGGAGCGGATGATCGACGGCATTCTGGAGGAAAGCGAAGGCTTCCGCGGTTCGGCCGCGGCCGCGGACGACGCCGCCGTCGTCGCCGTCGAGTTGATCCCGCTCGCCCCGGACGACTAGTATCCGAACCCAGTAGTGTCCGGTTAAGAACGAAGTTGGTTGCCAGAAAGCCATGTCTGTCCGGAGGTTGCGGGTGTTCTTGAGTGGTTTCGACTTGAACGCGAAGCGTGATGCGGGTGATGTTTCCGGGATACCCACTCCCGGAGGCACCGATGTATACCGGCAAAACGCTGTTCGCTCAGATCATGGATTTTCTGCCTTGGACCACCTTTCACCGCCTCGTCACCCGTTATGGCGGGGATCACCGCGTCCGGACGCTCGCGTGCACCGAACAGTTCCGGGCCATGGCCTTCGCCCAACTGACCTATCGGGAGAGTCTGCGTGACATCGAAACGTGTCTGGCGGCGCAAGCCTCCAAACTCTATCACATGGGCCTCTCCGCCCCCATCCGGCGTTCGACCCTCGCGGACGCCAACGAGCGGCGCGACTGGCGGATCTATGCGAACTTCGCGCAGCGACTCATCGCGCAGGCGCGCTCGCTCTACGCGGCCGAGAGCATCGGCGTCGAATTGTCGAACACCGTCTATGCGCTGGATTCGACCACCATCGACCTGTGCCTGTCGCTGTTTCCCTGGGCACCTTTTCGCTCCACCAAGGCGGCGGTGAAGATGCACACGTTGCTCGATATCCGCGGCGCCATCCCCAGCTTCATCCACCTCTCGGACGGCAAACTGCACGACGTGAACGTGCTCGATCTGTTGATTCCCGAACCGGGCGCGTTCTACGTCATGGATCGCGGCTATCTGGACTTCGAACGACTCTACGCGCTGCGCCAAGCGGGCGGTTTCTTCGTGACGCGCGCCAAGGCGAATCTGGACGCGCGGCGCGTTTACTCGGCACCGACCGATCGCGCCAGCGGCGTTATCTGCGATCAGGTCATCGCATTGAACGGGTACTACAGCCAACGCCATTACCCCGAGCACCTGCGCCGCATCCGCTTCAAGGACGCCGACACCAGCCGCACGCTGGTGTTCCTGACCAACCAGACCGCCTTGCCGGCACTCACCGTCTGCGCGCTCTACAAAAGCCGCTGGCAGGTCGAGCTGTTTTTCAAATGGATCAAGCAACATCTCCGGATCAAGCGCTTTTACGGAACCTCCGAGAACGCGGTGAAGACCCAACTCTGGATCGCGGTGTCGGTGTATGTGCTGGTTGCCATCCTCAAAAAGCGCCTGCATCTGGATGCCTCGCTCTACACTTTGTTACAGATCCTGTCGGTCACCCTGTTCGAGAAAATGCCTTTGCAACAGGCTTTTTCTCACGACGACTACACTTCAAGCACCATGAACGCCAATAGCCAATTGAATTTGTTCACGTTTTAACCGGACACTACTGATCCGAACCCATTAATTACGGAACCTCCTCCGCGGATGTGTAGGTTGGGTTAGGCGCGGTTTTTTGCGCCGTAACCCAACAAAACCATCTTGGCGAAT
>MHEK01000021.1:6439-13140 GCA_001803795.1 Nitrospirae bacterium RBG_16_64_22 | reverse complement strand
TTCCGGTGGCCGCGATCACGCTCCTGCCGGGTCTGAACGCGCTTGACGCGCCGATCGGTCTCAGGGTTGAAGTGTCTTCCGACGGGATGTCCTGGCGCGAGGTCGGACGTCTCGACCGCGTCATTCCCGGGATGGGATCGCTCGGGGGTCGTCCCCACGTGAATGGGAGCGGGCGGGCGCATCTCCGTTGGTCGCCGGTCATGTCGCGCTTTATTCGTATTTCCCACCGCGGGGCCCACCGCGTTCTCGATTGGTCGATCGGCGAGATGTTTGTCTATTCGGAGAGGACGGCGGACGAAAGCGACAGCGGCGTCCTCGATCCATGTATCGATGGGTCCATTGCTTTGGCCAGGAAGGACCAGGACGGGGAGTCCTTGTTCCGGAGGGTGCTGGCCGAGGATCCGGAGTGCGAATCGGCTCACCTCGGGGTCGTTCTCGCGCGGCGAGAGGGACGAATCTGACGCGATCCCGCTTTTTCCTAATTGCCTCCGGCATCACGGCCGCCGTGGGCATCCGAATGGCCTACGCCAGGACTCTTCCGCATCGCCTCGACCCGGACGAGGCCATGACGGGCCTGATGGCCCGCCACATCCTTCAGGGAGATTTCCCCGTCTTCTTTCACGGCCAGGCGTACATGGGGTCGGGAGAGGCTTATCCGGCCGCCGCCCTGTTCTTTCTTTTCGGCGCGTCCGCGAAAGTTCTCCTCGTGGCTCCGTTTATCCTTTCCCTGCTGTTCGTCGTCCTGGTCATTCGGCTGGCGGAGGCGCTTTACGGAAAGACCGCGGCCGCATGGACGGGGGCCTACGCCGCGGTGCCTCCGGCGTTTCTCGCGGCTTACGGTCTCTCGCCGCGTCTTGGGTACATCGAGACGCTGGTCCTCGGATCTCTACTCCTTCTCCTGGCGATGAAGATCCGGGAAGACGCGCGGCGCGGGGTGCGTGCCACAGGACGATACGCGGCGTTCGGCGTGGTCGCGGGGATTGCGATTTGGACGAACTTCCTGGCGGCCCCTTTTCTCGCTGTTTCCGCCGTGGTTGTGGCCGCATCGAGGTTTCGGTCCTTGCTCGGGGCGCACGGACTCATACTTGCTGGAGGCGTTCTCGTCGGGGGCCTCCCATTCTGGATCTCCAACCTCCAGAACGATTTCTGGTCCTTCGCGGTCGTCGGATTCGGCGAGGGCTCTCTCAAGCGACTCGCGGCTCTGCGGTTTGCGGAGCGGATCCCCTATCTTTTGGGGTTCCGGCACATTGCTACGGAGACATGGCTGGGCTGGCCGGGAACGGCGCTGGCCGCTTCGGCGCTGGCCGTGCTCGTTGCCTGGATGGCCGGAGCCGTCGGGGGAGTGACACAGGGAGGCGCAACGAGAACGAACGACAGAAGGTCGACGGCGCTGATCGCGTTTCTCGTTGCCGTTTCGCTGGGCGCCTACGTTCTGAACCGGTTCGGCTACACGGGTTCGCCCAGGTACTACTTCGGTTTCTACGTCGTGGTCGTGCTCGTCTTCGGAGCCGGCGCGGCGGCGTTGTGGAACCGGTCGCGCGCGGCCGGGGCCCTGATTGGAGGCGCCGTTCTGTTCGGAAATCTGTTCGGTCTCGTTCTTGGATACCGGGCGTTGTCCGACCGGGAGAGCTGGGAGGCGAAGTATCCGTCGGTGAAACCGCTCATCGAATTCCTCGAGGGGGTTGGCGTGACGCACGCGTACGCGAACCACCACATCTCCGTCCGGACTACGTTCGCGAGCCGCGAAAAGATCATCGCGGCAGAACCGATCTACGAGCCGTACGCCAAGTACCGGCGGCTGGTTGACTTGGCGGAGAACGCGGCGTTCGTGTTCCAAGGCCGGTCCGACCATCTGGGGACACCGGAGGTGTTCGAAGAGAACATCAAGCTCATGGGCGGAGATTACCGGAAGGACGTCCGGGGGCCGTACACCATCTTCCATGGTTTTCGTCGTCTTGATCGCGGCGGCACCCTCCGGCCGGCGGCTTGGGGGGCCTCCTCGTCGAATCCGAAGAGCGATCCGCGGCTTGCCTTCGACCGGAATACGTCGTCACGGTGGACGAGCGGGCGGCCGCGGCGAGAGGGGGACTGGTTCGAGATCGATCTTGGGACGCGCCTGCCCGTGCAAAGGATCGTGCTTTTGCCGGGGGGCAACCGGTGGGACGCGCCAACGGGACTCCGCGTCATGGTGTCTGCGGACGGGCGGAAATGGGCGACGATCGCGGAGGCGGTCTCTCTCCTGCCGGGCCTCCATTGGTACGGAAACCACCCGAGGCGCGACCTGAGCGGACGCGTGGAGGTCTTTGCGGGGGGCGCTCTCGCGCGGTTTGTTCGTCTGGCACACTTGGGCGCGGACCCGAAATGGGACTGGTCGATCGGGGAGGTTTTCATTGAACGGAGCGGCCCGCCGGACCGTTCTCCCGGTCGGCGGGAAGCCGTATGGCTCGGGGCCCTCGCCGAGGAGGCAGGGGAGAAGGGCAACCTCCCCGAGAGCCTCCGATGGGTCGAGAAAGCAATCGCGGCTGATTCCGAGTTCGAGCCGGGGCACCGTCATGGGGCGCTCCTCGAAGGCGTTAAGTAGGGAACGACCGAATGCGCGCGCTGGATCTGGGGTGTGGAAGAAGGAAGCAGGCCAACAGCATCGGAGTTGATCGCCGGCCCGGCTCAGACGCGGACGTGATCGCGGACTTGGACCGTTTTCCCTATCCGTTCAAGGACGGGGTCTTCACGGAAGTCACCGCCTTCCACGCCCTTGAACATCTCGAAGACATCGTCGGGGTCATGGAAGAGATTCATCGGATCTCCGCTCCAGGCGCCGTTGTGTACATCCGATCTCCCCACTATTCCAGTCCGGCGGCGTTCAACGACCCGACACATCGCCATTTCTTTGGAGTGTTCTCGTTCGACTATTTTACGGATGAGTCCCTGTACGATTTCTACACGCGGAGGACGTTCGACTTGTTAGCTCGGCGGATCAGCTTCTCGCCCCTCGCTCAGGGACGACGATTCGTTCCGCATCGGTGGATCGGCGTCGAGTGGCTCGCGAACCGGTTCCCATGGTTCTACGAAAAAGTGCTGGCGTTCATCGTCACCGCCTCCGAGATCGACATTCGACTAAGGGTGCGAAAGTAGTGTCGGCGAAGGGAGACGGCTCCAGGGTCGTTCTTGGGGACATTGCGGGGCATACGCCCTATTCCCGTGGAAGGGAAACCGGCCTGTTCGCTCTTGCCACGGCTGTTCTTCTGCTGTTGTTCTTTCTAGGCCCGATCTGGAAAGGCGAAATCCTTTCACCCGCAGATGTTCTTCAAGGCTCGGTTCCGTGGGGCCAAGTGACGAGTGATTTCGAGCCGGCCAACGCGATTGCGACGGACGATGCCTACCAATTCAGGCCGTGGCGGACCTATACGGTCGCCTCGCTGAAGGAAGGACGAATTCCTCTCTGGAATCCTTACAACTATGCCGGCGCTCCGTTCCTGGCCAACGGGCAGTCGGCCGTTCTGTATCCGCTCAATCTCCCGTTCCTCGTTCTCCCGGAGCGGGCCGCGGTTCTGTGCTGGGACTTCATCCGTCTGCTGATCGCCGCCGTGTCATCGTTTGCGTTCGCTCGGACGATCGGTCTCAGCCGGCTTGGAAGCGCGGTCTCGGCTTGGGCGTTTACCTTCTGCGGGTTCCTGGTCGTCTGGCTCCACTGGCCGCACGCGAACGTTGCCATCTGGCTTCCGGCGCTGTTTCTCGCGGCGGAGCTTGTGATTCGAAGGCCGACGGGTCTATGGGGAAGCCTTCTGGCCTGCGTCGTCTGCGTTCAGTTTCTGGGAGGACACCCGGAAACGTCGCTTCACGTTTTGTCCGCCGCCGCGGCGTACGGCGTATGGAGAATCGTCAGGCTCTGGCGGGACGAAGGATCTCGGGAGATGGGCATCCGGCGGCTCGCCACCTTCGCGGGCTCGGTGATTCTGGGAACGGCGGGCGCGGCTGTCCAGCTTGTTCCCTTGAGTGAATACGTCCTCAATAGCGCCGCGCTCGCGGACCGCCTGAGCGATTCCGGAATCCCGTGGATTCCGTCGTGGAAGAAACTTGCCGGGGCCGTGTCGCTGATCTGTCCTTACTGCTTGGGTAGCAGTATGGAGGGGGACATCCCGATCGGCGCTCTGCTGGGCATAGGGAACTTCAACGAGTTGAGCGGCGGATACGTCGGTCTGATGCCGCTATTGCTGGCGGCGGCCGCGATCGGTCTGGGTAACCGGCGCGGCCCGGAAGCGTTCTTCGGAACCCTCGGGGTCGTTTCCCTCTGCGTCGCGTTCTCCGTCCCTCCCGTTGCCCATGCGGTGAGCTCGCTTCCGTTGTTCAACGTGGCTGGAAATCATCGGATGCTCCTGCTGTTTGCTTTTTCCGCGGCCGTCCTCGCGGGGTGCGGGGTCGATCTCCTTCGCGCGGCCGTGCCCGAACAATCGGGCCGCTTCTTGAGGAAAGTTCGCATCGCTTCGGCGGCTGGTGCGGTGGCGATCGGCGCTTTGGCGGCTGGAGCGCTGTTGTCCGTCGTTTTGTTCCGTGAACCGATCCTGGATCTCGCGAAACGGACTATCATTGAAAGATCCGCGAAGCTCAATCAGGATCCGGAATCGTACGTTGCCCTCCTTCCACGGTCGTACGACCGTCTGACGAACCTCATCGTCCGCGAGGGAAGCGGACGCGCGGTTCTTCTTCTGCTCTCGGGCCTGACAATCGGATATGCGTTCCGATCAGGGAGCGGTGCCCAGAGACGGTCGTGGATTCTTTCAGGCGTTCTGTTGCTCGATCTCTTCAGTTTTGGGCGAAACTACAACCCGTCGATCCCCCAGGCACTGCATTATCCATCGCACGAATCGATCGACTTCGTGAGAAAACAGCCGGGGCTTTTTCGGGTCTTGACGCTCGACGGAGGGTTTCCGCCGGAGACGAATATGGTGTACGGCCTCTCGGAGGTCCGGGGGTACAACGCCCTGGAGACCCCGGAATACCTTGCCTTTCTCTCAGCGGCGGGAGAGTTTCCCGTTCCACATCGCCACTTCCGGACGCTCCATTTCTCCCGGTACGAGTCCAGGCTGGTCGACTTTCTGAATGTCGAGTACGTCATCAGCGGCCGGCCCTTGGACCATCCGAAGCTTTCTCTCGTCCGGTCCGGGGGCGCCTACGTCTACCGGAACGGATCGGCCATGCCGCGCGCATTCGTGGTCCACGAAACGGAGGTCCTGAGCGAGCCCGGCGCCGTGGCCGCTCGTCTTCGGGATCCGGATTTTGACCCTGGAAAGACGGCGCTTCTGGTCCGGGGCCCGCGGCTGATCGGCCAAGAAGGTTCCGATGCGCGGGTTCGGATCATGGACTATGCGCCGGAGGTTGTCCGGATCGATGTTTCGTTGGAACGGGAGGGAGTCCTGGTTCTGAGTGATGCGTGGTATTCCGGATGGACGGCGGCGGTGGACGGCCTCCCGGCGGAGGTTCTGAGGACGAACCTCGCGTTCCGGGGCGTCCAATTGTCAGCCGGCGCCCACGTGGTGGAGTTCCGGTACGATCCGCCAAGCTTTCGGGCCGGTCTGTGGATCAGCGGAGGATCTGCCGCGTTCGCGGCGGCGTGGGCGGGACTGGCCCTCCGGCGAAATCGGGATCGCCGCGGAGCAGTGTCGGTGGAATCTGATGCGAATCGGAATTAACGGCTTGTATCTCGTTCCTTCGCGGGTTGGAGGGAGCGAGACGTATCTTCGCAGTCTATTGGCGAATCTTCGCGAGGTCGGACCGGGGCACACATACGTTCTTTTTACGAATAGGGAGAACCATGAGACGTTCGAGGACGGGGACAATCTCCGGCGGGTGCTTTGTCCCATTTCCGCGAGTTTCCGGCCGGCGAGGATCCTCTGGGAGCAGACATTCCTTCCGATCCAGGCGCTTTGGCAGAAGCTGGACGTCCTTTTGTCGCCCGGATTCACGTCGCCGGCGGTCTGCCCGTGCCCATCCGTCGTGACAATCTACGACCTTCAGCACGTCCGGCATCCCGAGCACTTCTATCGGTCGCACCTGATCTTCTGGAACCTTCTGGTTGGACTGTCCGCGCGGCGCGCGGCCAAGATCCTGACCCTCTCCGAACATTCTCGCCGCGACATCATCGAGACCTACGGCATTGAGGCTTCGAAGGTCATCGTGACTCCGCTGGCGGCCGACGCCGTCTTCAATCCGAATTACGCGCGGGAGGAAGTCGAGGGAGCGAAAATGCGGCACGGATTGTCTCGGCCGTACCTCCTGTGTGTCTCCACGTCTCATCCCCACAAGAACATCGAGCGGCTGATCGACGCCTTCGAGCTCCTGGCGGAGGAAGGACGCATTTCCCACGAGCTGGTCCTGGTCGGGGTCCAGGGGTTTGCGGCCGAGCGGATTGCTCGCCGCGTTGAGGCATCCCCGAGCCGGGCATCGATTCGGAATCTGGGATGGGTCTCGACGAACGATCTTCCGCTCCTGTACGCTGGCGCCGAGGCGATGGTCTATCCTTCCACGTTCGAGGGGTTCGGCCTTCCGGTCCTGGAGGCGATGGCGTGCGGGACGCCAGTGGTTGCGTCGAGAGCCGCCTCTCTGCCGGAAGTCGTGGGTGACGCCGGGCTCCTGTTCGATCCGATGAATATCGAGGAAATGGCCGCCCAGATCCGCCGGGTGACGAGAGACCCAGACCTCCGGAT
>MHEK01000021.1:0-6429 GCA_001803795.1 Nitrospirae bacterium RBG_16_64_22 | reverse complement strand
TCGAGGGTCCGTCTCGCGGCCTCGATCACTGCGCAAAGTTCTCGTGGAGAGAGACCGCGAGACGGACCCTCGAACAACTTGAGTCTGTCGCCCGACCGAGCGGATGAACCGCAGAATGAGGAGCGCGGGCCTCCAGCCAAGCGGAAGGAAGTCCCAAACGGGAAGAATAGCAATCGCCATGCCGAGGTCAACGCTTTCATGAGCAGGAACACGCCGTCAGGGGCGCAGCGCTCCGGAGTTCTACGGTGAACGGGGCGGGCTCCAAGTGCTATCTTTGCGGGTCGGAGGAGATCCAGCCCTTGTATGAGTCGGCAAAGCCTCTCGGGGACTCCTATCGAATTGCGCGATGCTCAGCCTGTTCCTTGGTCCAGTTTTCTCCTATTCCCAGCGAGGCCGCGGTGCGCGAGTTCTACGCGCGATACGATGCCGCCGGGGAGCGGGAGTCGTATTTCCGGCGGTGCCGGCAGGGGTACGAGGGGAGCGCCGAGGCGCGCCAGCTCGAGCTGAAGCTCGACCGGATCGCCAAGTTCGCGGGGGTTTCGCCGGACCTCCTGGACGTGGGTTGCGGGACCGGCGTGTTCCTGGACATGGTCCGGAAGAAGGGCTGGCGGGGACGAGGGATCGAGGTTTCGCCGACCGCGGCCCGATACGCGCGCGATGTCTTCGGGTTGGACGTGATCGAAGCGGGCATCGAAAGCTGGCCGGGAGACGGGGAGACCTATGATGTCGTGACGATGTTCGACGTCCTCGAACACCTGCGGGATCCGATTGAAGCCGTCCGGAAGATCCGGAACCGGCTCCGCGAGGGCGGGATCCTGGTTCTGGAGGTTCCCAATCAGGAGGGGTTGCTGGACCGCGCGGCTGACGTGTTCTACCATCTTGGGTGGAGGAAGCCCGTTTCGGCGCTGTATAATCTTCATCACATTTTTTACTTCAACGCCCGGTCTCTCTCTCGGCTTCTTCGGAACGCCGGATTCGTGATTCTCGAAATCGGCCAGGATTCGACGTACGTGGGGCGGGTGACGTTCGAAAATCGCATGATCAAATGGGGGTCGTGGACCTTGCTCAAGGCCGGGCGGATTCTCGGGATGGAAAACAAGCTTGTCTTGACAGCGAGGAAGGAGGAAGCCGTTCCATTGCAAGCCGGCGGCGCCGACGGGGGGAAAACGGATCGATGAGGGCCCCTGCTGTCGCGGTGATCGTCGTGAACTGGAACGGTCTTGCGTTTCTCGAAACATGCCTCGAAAGTCTCGAGCGGCAGCGATACGCGGACTTCGAGGTCGTCGTGGTCGACAACGGCTCGTCGGACGGGTCCGTGGAGTTCCTTCGGCAATGGGAGGGGCCGTGCCGACGGGTCATCTTCAACCGGGAGAATACGGGGTTCGCGGCCGCGAACAACCAGGGGATTCTCGCGACAAACGGCCGGTTCGTCGCGACGCTCAACAACGACACGAAGACCGATCCAGGGTGGATCGAGGGTCTTGTCGGCGCGGCCGAGACGGACACGCGGGTCGGGATGGTCGCCTCGAAGATTCTCGTTATGGAAGAGCCGAATCTTATCGATTCCGTGGGGCACCAGGTATTTCTGGACGGGTCATCCCGCGGTCGCGGGCGGCTGGAAGAGGACGCCGGACAGTACGAACGAATCGAAGAAGTCTTGTTCCCGAGCGCGTGCGCCGCGCTCTACAACCGGCAGATGCTCGAAGACGTGGGTCTGTTCGACGAGAGATTCTTTGCTTACTGCGAGGACGCCGATCTCGGCCTGCGAGCCCGCCTTCGCGGATGGAGATGCCTTTATTCCCCGGCGGGCGTCGTGTATCATCACTATTCGGGAACGACGGGAGCCTACACGGCTCGCAAGGTTTTTCTTGTCGAACGGAATCGCTTGTGGCTGGCCTGCAAGATCCTTCCCTGGCCGCTTCTCCTTGTCAGTCCCGCATCGACGTTGCTTCGATACGTCTTCCACATGCTGGGAATCGTGCTGGGCCGAGGGGCCGGCGCGCGGTTCGTTGAATCTTCGTCGCCCTGGGGGCTCGTCGCGGCCGTCGCGAGAGCCTACGGCGCGGGCTTTGGGGTCGGGGTCTCCATGCTGATCCATGACCGCAAGGACGTTTGGCGCCGGCGGGCGGCCGGCTGGACGGCAATCGGAGAATGGTTTTGCCGGTTCCGGATTCCGCTCACGGCCCTTACGTTCCGGGACTGAGCGAATGTTCCCGCTTTCGGAAAGCGGTCATTAAGAATGGCGGCATCGGGGTTCGCGTTTCGATTCGGGATCGTCGGGGAGTCGCGGAGGCTTCTCAATTTCTTATGGGCCTTCCTGCGGCATCTGACCGTTCGAAGGCTGGGAAATCTCGTTCGGGTCGAGTTCGAGCGGCTGATCGGCCGAGACAAGGTTCGGGGGTATCCTTACGTATTGAAGGTCTACCCAACGAACAAGTGCAATCTGCGATGTCCGCTCTGCCACACGGGATCCGGAACCAGAATGTGGAAGGTCGGTCTGGCGGCCGGGGACAACCCTTCGGGGGCGATGGATGAGGGGCTGTTTCGGCAGGTCATCGATGAACTGGGGCCGTATTGTTTTCAGGTCCTGCTGTATGGATGGGGAGAGCCGTTTCTTCTTTCGGGGATCTACGGCATGATCTCGTACGCCGCGGAAAAAGGGGTCGGGGTCTCGGTGACCAGCAACCTGACGGTCCTCAAGCCCGGAGACGCCGAACGGATCGTGGAGTCCGGGTTGGAACATCTAACGGTCTCGATCGACGGAACGACGCAGGAAACGTACGCCGTGTACCGCGTGGGGGGCGACTTCGCGCGCGCAACGGCGAACCTCAGGGCCGTGATCGAGGCGCGGCGGAGGCTCAAACTGCGCCGGCCGGTCATAGAGTGGCAGTTCATCGTGATGCGGCACAACGAGCACGAGATGGCGGAGGCGCGACGGCTGGCGGCCGAGTGGGGGGTCGATGTGTTTCGTTTTACAGCGGTCGGGATCGATCCGTCGAATAACGACCAGTTCGAAAACTGGCTCCCGACGAACGAACGCTACAGTATGTACGACTACCGGACCCGGCAGGAAAAGCAGAAGAAGAAGCCTCGTCGATGCGCCTGGTTGTATAGAGCAGGCGTCATCAACTGGGACGGGAGCGTGTCTCCCTGCTGTCACTATAACGAGGATATCCGGAGCTACTTCGGGGTCATGGGTCCGGGGGCCGGGTTTGCGGATGTCTGGAACAACGAAGCCTTTGTCTTCTCGAGGAGGCTGACGAACCGCGGGCGTCGGGCCGCCTCGCCGCTGATGAATTCCCGGACGGAAGAAAATATCTGCTTGCGCTGTCGGGTGATTCGCATCCGTGAATGACGGACCGAGGAAGCAGGGAGCATCGATGAAAGTCCTGGCCATTATCCCGGCCTACAACGAAGAGGCGAGTCTGCCGGTCGTTCTCCGGGAGATGTCGAACCACGCCGGGGGCGTAGATTGCCTGGTCATCAACGACGGATCGAAGGATCGAACGGCGGAAACGGCTCGCGCTGTCGGAGTGGGGGTCGTGTCTCATCCCGTCAACCTGGGGGCCGGCGCCGCCGCCCAGACAGGATTCCGGTACGCCCTCCGTCGAGGATACGACATCGTCATCCAGATCGACGCGGACGGCCAGCACGATCCGCGGGATATTCCATCCCTCCTTCGGGCCCTCGAGAATGAGGGCGTCGACGCGGCGATCGGATCTAGGTTCCTGGAGGACCGCGGCTACCGGCCGACGAGGATGCGGAGCGTTGGGATGTCGTTCTTCAACGGTCTGGCGACGATCCTGACCGGGCAGCGCGTGACGGACTCGACCTCTTGCTTTCGAGCCCTTAAGAGACCCGTTTTCAAGTTCTTCGCCGAGATGGACTATCCGACGGACTTCCAGGACGCCGACCTGCGCGTTCTGATGAAGCGGGCTGGATTTCGCGTGCAAGAGGTTGCCGTTTCGATGCGGCCGCGGCTGGGAGGCCGCTCGTTCATCAACGGGATCGTGCCCGCGTACTACGTTTTCAAGGTGAGCCTCTCCATACTCGTAACGCTCCTGCGGGAGGCCCCCCGGCTGCGGAGGGAATAAACCGTGAACATTCGCGTCCAAATCCTGGCTGTCATGATCGGGTTGGGAATCCTCGTCACGATCCTGGAGTTGATCCGAAAAAGGAAACTCCGCGAGGAGTATTCGGTCCTTTGGTTCGCGACCGCGATCGGGATACTGGTGCTCTCGCTGTGGTTCCCGCTTCTCGAATGGCTAACGGCGTTGCTCGGGGTCGTGTGGCCTGCGACCACCTTGTTTCTTTTCGGTCTCATTTTTCTCGTTTTGATCAGCCTGCACTTCTCGATCAAAGTCTCCCGCCTGACCGACCAAGTCAAGGACCTGGCTCAGGAGGCCGCCCTTCTCTCCGAGGAAGTAAGCCGGTTTCGCGCCCAATCGGCGGTCCCGGAAGCCCGGCCGGACACCTCGTCTTCGAACTCCTGACACATGGTTGAATCCCCCCCGATGTCTCCTGCGCGTAAGCCGTCCGACGGAGTCTGGGAGATCGCGGCCGTCGGGACCGTTGCGCTGATCATGCGGCTTTGGGGGATCGGATTCGGTCTCCCGGAGGGGTATCACCAGGACGAGGCTTACACGATGATGATGGCCGCGGACTTCAGCCGCGGCGCGCTGAAGCCGGAGGGAATCTACCCGCCGTTTTTTCAGTACATCCTCGGGCTCGTCTTTTTCCTGGCGGAGGGAATTGCGGGGGCCGTGAGCGCGATTCTGGGACCGGTTCGGCCCGTGGCGGTGCCGGTATTCGGCCACGAAACATATCTGCTTCTGGCTCGGGCGACGTCGGCCGCGGCCGGCGCGGGCACCGTTGTGATCGTCTACAGACTGGGCCGAAGACTCATGGACCGGGCGGGCGCTGGCGCGGCGGCCCTCCTCCTGGCGCTCAGTCCCCTCCACGTTCGTGATTCGCACTTTGCCATGCCGGATACGACCATGGTCTTCTGGTCGGCCCTGTTCTTGCTCGCGGCCGCCGCGGCGATGGAAAAACGATCGGGCTGGTCGTACACCGTGATGGGATTCCTCCTCGGACTCTCGACGCAGACGAAGTATAACGCCGTCTTTATGTACGTCGTTGCGTTGGCGGCGCACGCGGTTGCGGTGCGCGAGGAGGGCTTGGCGATCCGCCATGCCCTCTGGGACAGGAGGCTCCTCCTTCTGCATGCGGGATTGGCGGCGGGCCTGTTCGCGGGATCGCCCTACCTCTTTTTGGAGTGGCGCAGGCTCGGTCCGATTATGCTGACGGTTCCCTTGGTCCTGATGCGGGGTTCCCTGCGAGAGAGCGCGGAGACGGTCGAGCTGACTTACATAAATCCGGAGAACTGGAGGGCCGGGTTCGAGAACACGCTGGCGGCCATGGGGTGGACGGGGATTGTCGCAGGAGCGATCGGTGTCGGCTGGGTCCTCTGGACGAGAAACCGGCGTCTTTTGGCGATCTTTTCGTTTGTGCCCGTTTACTTCGTGATTGTGGCCGTGGCCGTTCGGTACTTCCGGATTCGCGACACCCTGCCGCTTCTTCCATTTGTGGCGCTGGCGGCGGGGGCGGGGGCGGGAACGCTGGCCCGGCGGGGGAGGATCGGATGGGCGGCGTACGGGATCCTTCTCATGGTCGCCGTTTTCGAACTCGGCCGGCCGACTCTCTTGATGGATTATCTCTTCTGGCAACGCGACAACCGGCAGGTGGCCGCTGACTGGATTAGGCGAAACCTGCCGACCGGGGCGACGATCGGGTTCGACCGGTACAATCCGCCGGTGACGGGAGAACTGTACGGAATCGAGAAAAACCTCGCCGATGTGGGGCTCGACGAGGCCCGGAAGCGGGCTGAATATTACGTGACGAGCAGTTATTGGTACATGCGCTATATGTTCGCTCCGGAACGCCACCCGGAGTCCCGATTCTACCGGGATCTCGAAAGCAAGGCCGTTCTACTCAAGACCTTTGACATGCCGGCCGTCGGATGGACGAATCCGAAGATCCGGATCTATGCTTTGCGGAGCGCGCAGGCGGCGGTCCCGCGGCGCGATCCGTGGGTTCCCAGACCGTCGGGGGGCGTCCAGAACGCCTCCGATGTCGTGTTTCTTGACGGATCGGCGTACGAGACGTCGAACCTTGGGGGGCGCGCGGGCCCGGACCGCCCGTTCGAACGGGTGCTGGTGTCCCGCGTTCCTCTCGAGTCCGTGCTGATCATCCTGCGGAACGGCGAACGCCCGAACGCCGTCCGGATCGAGTCCGGGCTGACCCGCGAGCGGCTGGCCCTGCGGTCTGGCGAGGTCCGGCACGTCTTCGTGAGGCCCCGAGCGCCGCTTCCCGTCTGGGGAGCCCTCAGAGACGGCGATCTCTTGTCGGCCGAGTTTCTGCGGAAGCCGG
>MHEK01000020.1:33945-36947 GCA_001803795.1 Nitrospirae bacterium RBG_16_64_22 | reverse complement strand
CGCTGCCGGACGAACCGACGATGGCCAGGAAGTCGCCCTCGTCAACGGAGAGGGAGACGTTCCTGAGCGCGTGAACGATCGTTTTGCCGAGGGCGTAGTCCTTGACCAGTCCCTGGCAGTCCACCACAGGCATGTAATCGCCTTCCCAGATCCATGAGGGGATGTTCTTCATCAATTTATCGAATCCGGTTCGTTGGGTCAATGCCTTTCGGTCTCGTAGTAGTGTTGAAGGACCGCCTTGAAAGGCAGGGTCCTTCAACCTCCAAGTCTTTAAGGCGGGTTCAGTGACCCGCCCTACGAAATTCGTCCAATCATCCGGTCGTAGGGCGGCACACCGTGCCCGCCCCCTCATTACTCAACCGGCTGGCCATACGCAATGAGCGGGCCGTTTCTCTTTGTGCGGCAGAAAACCCCGGCGGGGTTGGGTTTGGGAAATTTTGAGGCAACCGGATATTTTTTTTGGTATAGTTCTAACCAAACACACGACAAGCATTGGGCGGTCTTGCCCCCCCCGCCGGACCTTCCTGGGAAAGGAAACCGGGAGGCGGGAGTTGGATAAAGGGGTTGGGGACGACGGCTTGAGTCTGTGGTATTTCGGGCACTTAAGGTTTGAAGCCGCTTGGCCGATATGGGAGGGTGTGGAAGAAAAGGAGTGCGGAGAGGCGGCTGTCTTAAAGCCGGTACACACAAAATATTGATCTGTAATCCAAACTAGACACAATCCTTGCTCAGAGCAAACCCGTCGAAAGGCGGGGGCGCAGAGCCCCGAGGCTAACCCTCCTTTCCCTCCGGGATGGAGAATGCCAGTCGAGCCGCCAGGGAGTGTAGTTTTCCCGGCGGCTTTTTGTTTCTTGTTGGCTTATGTCTTGCGTAAGGTTCTCGGGGATCGGTGCTTCATGAAACATCCTTGGTTGGATCGAGTTGGCGCGATTGGATACGAGGCAAGGCGGCGACTTCTCTGGCGGATCCGGAGAGGCTTGCATATTCCATCCGCGCGGCGAGGCGGGGAGGCCCGCTTGGTATATCTCATGCCTGGCCATGGCATGACCTATCCTGGCGCCGCCCAATACGCGCATGATGGATTCGAGGATATAGCGAGCTGGGTGTACAAGCAGAGTAACCACGTCGGGTTCGATGTCGAGGCGTTTGGCAAGGGCTTCTGCGCCGACTTCGGCGATGTGCACCGACAACTCTGTTTTGTGTATCGTGACAATCTCGTTCACTTCTACTGGTTCCTTCGGCGGTTGGCGTCGATCGGTGTGGACCCCGTGAGCTATCTGATAGGGAGTGGGCGGTTGTTGTCCGCGTATCACAGCAGCGGGCTATATGCCGCGCTATACGTTTCTGGATGTGCTTCTTGGGACGACGCAGATCGGTTGGCCACGGGGATGGAGTGTGAAAGAATCTTACGCGACGTAGAGAGAGACCTTGTGGGGCAGGATATTGACGAGTTGAGGAGCCTGGATCCCGAAACCGCAGATGAGGTGACACGAGAAGCCGTACGCACGCTCATCCGGAATGCACGCAAACGCTGCAAGCACGTTCCTGATGGGCCCGAGACCATTGAACGAGTCTTCCGCCAGACGACTGGGGATGTGACGCCACAGGACCGCTCCATACTTCAGCAGGTTCTGAGGGGGAAACTCATCTGCTTGTCGGGGCTTGGACCTCGGCCCTTTGTGAGGCAAGACGTGGATCGGCTCCTGGCCTACTGTCACGAGAGGGATATCCACGTGGACCTTTCCGTGATCAATGGTCCGGATCTCCATGTGATTGGGGGAAGCGCCCTGCACGTGGCACGGGCCGAAGTGATCGCCAGGAAGGGCTATGCGGGCCGCATTCCTTTCTTGGTGAGCCAGGTTGTCATCGAGGGGGCCCCGCATACGAGCCGTTTTCAAGAGGTGGTAAGACGCTACGAATCCGTGGTGGATCGGTTTTTCGCCGATGGTCGGCTCAGGGAGCCGGTTGTTCCCTTCTTGAGCCGGTACGGAAAATTGATTGTGACCGCAGAGGAGGTTCGTGAAGAGGTGTTGCACCTTCTCGACCAAACCTACGATTTTCAAGCTGTTTGCAAAACAGCCATCCGCCAAGGGATTCAATGGGTCCTTACGGGGCTTTCTGGAGACCAATCCCCTGGTCGCCGGGTCGTTCGCGCGAACTTGATGGACGCGGCCATGGGTGAAGGAAGGATCGACATTCTTTTTGCTTCGACCGCAGCCAGCGCGGGGGGCAACTATCATGAGCGTGAAACACTGCTGGAATTGCTGGCAAGAGACGCCGCCGACACGAGCTCGGTTGGTGCGAGGCATCATCTCTTGGATTCGCTGGAGAATCTCAGGGGGGCTTGGGAAGAAGGACTCGAAAAGAAACGTCAATCGCGCTCCTTCGGGAAGCTTCGGAAGGAATCGTATGAGTCGGTGCCCGCGGTGGTTGCCTGAGCAGGGTTTTGGAACCGGTTGGAGGCCGCATGAATTCTAGAACGCTCCTATTGACCGGCGCGAGCGGTTTTGTGGGGGCGGAGTTTCTCCATCGCGTCCTCTTGCGCGAGCCGGATACCTCCGTCATTTGTCTGGTCCGCGGGACTTCAGCGCAAGAGGCCCAGGAGAGGGTCGTTTGCGCCTTGGACCAGTGCGCGAGACGCGCGTTCACGGAAGTGAAGCAGCTTCACTCCGAACGCCTGCTCATCGTCAACGGGGACATCACCCTCCCGCGGTTCGGTCTGTCGCCCTTGGTGTATTCTCTCTTGCAGAGACGGACGACCCACATTCTTCACGCCGCCGCCTCGACACGGTTCGATCTTCGTTTGGAGGACGCCCGAGCCGTCAACGTCGGCGGTACGATGGAGGTTCTCAGGTTCGCCCGGGGGTGTGAAGACCTGGACCGGTTCGGCTACGTGAGCACTGCTTACGTGGCCGGGGACCGGGAGGGGATCGTCCGGGAAGACGAACTGGACATGGCGCAAGGGTTCCTCAACACGTATGAGCAATCGAAGTTCGAGGCCG
>MHEK01000020.1:14483-33909 GCA_001803795.1 Nitrospirae bacterium RBG_16_64_22 | reverse complement strand
AGAACGGTGATCTTCCGTCCTTCGATCATCGTGGGGGATTCACGCGACGGGCGGACGACATCGTTCAATGTGCTCTACTGTCCCATGCGTATTTACGGCCTTGGTGTCATCAAATCACTGCCGGGCAAGCCGTGGGTCCGGCTCGATGTGGTCCCGATCAACTACGTCGTGGACGCCATTCAGCAGATTTTCCTGGACGAAACGGCGGTGGGGAGAACGTTCCACCTTGTGGCTGGGCCGGAGCGGTCCATGTCCCTCCAGGCGCTCGTGGACAAGTTCGTGCAGATTTATAACAACCATTTCTCTTCCCGCGGCTTAGTCCGGCGTCTCCACGTGCCAGAGATTGTGGGGGAAAACGAGGGGCGTGCGCTCCTGGACCAGTCCATCGAATCGATGCCGACAGGACAAGCCCGCAACCTTTTCGAGATGTTCCGCTTCTTTGTCCCCTACACGCAAAAAGACAAGATGTTCGATGATCGGAACACCCGCCGCATATTGGCGGAGAGAGGGATCGAACCTCCGCCCTTTGCGAACTACATGCACAGAGTCCTCTCGTATTGCTTCGAAACAAGATGGGGACAGAAGCCCCAAAAGAGGCAGAGCCTGGAAGCGGAGGTCTGGCTCGAGGAAGAGTTGGAAAGGATTTTTTCTCCCTTACCGATCTAGCCGGGATCATTCGGGGGGTGTCGGATTTCTTTCCAGTTTTCTCCGATCCGATTTTGACAGTTTCGTTCGTCGATCAAGAAAGAGCTTTTGCCCGACAAAGGGTTAGAGATGAGAGATCTCTGGTAGAGCCTAATCGACATGTCGGATGTTTTTACAGTCCGGCGCGGTCCCTCCCGAAGGCGTTTATGGCTTGCATAAGTTATTGATTTGTTTGTAGAAATTTCCTTCTGTTTGGCCAAGATGTGGCACGCGGAATGCATTCACTTCTGTCTATGAAACATCTTCGCCGCTATCTGGCCTCTTTTCTCATTGCCTTCTTCATCAGCTTCCCATCGTCCGTCGATGCCGTCCCGCACCTCCAACTCTACATCGACGGCGCGACGTACGATTCCGGCACCGATACGTGGACGACGACGGATTCCACGTTCGATCTCTGGATCATCGGAAATGTCGGAAAAATGGGACCGCTCACCGACGTTCACGTGGCGATGGCCTTCACGGGGAGCGGAGGAACGGTCTCGCTCACACCCAAGACCACGACCCTCCTTCTCGATCCTTCAGTCCCCTCCGTCGTCCCGTATTCGGCCGGTTTCGGGACCGGCCTCAATCCGCCCATCGAGCCGCACGGCATCTACAAGAACGCCGGGATGGACCACTGGGAGAACTGGTACCTGGGCGGTTTCACGCTGACGGATTCTCCCATCGGCGATTTCATCACGAGCTATCCGGCGGAATTCCCATTCTGGGGTCAGATCAACGTCTACGAGGTGAGCATCTCGGGGTGGGATCTCGTCCACTTCGACGCCTTCGGACAGACCGTCCATCCGAAGAAGGGATTGATCGAAGTCACGGCCCCGTATTCTCACGATGCGCTTGGGACGTCTCATCCGCCTCCCCCCGTTCCCGAACCGGCGACGTTGCTTCTTCTGGGAGGAGGGCTCGTTGGACTTGGTCTCGCCGCGAGGCGGCGCGGAGGCGCAATAGAGTAAGCCGCCCACGGGCATCGAGATCCATCGCGGACGGACGGCAAGGCATGTCGCCGCGCAAGAGTTGTGGACCTTGTCTGGACCGGAAGGCCAACAATCTGAGGGGATGATGGCCAACACCCCGGGCGAGGGGTTCCACGGAGCCGCGGGTCCGGCGGGTCTTCCTGCCGGACCCGCGGTGTTTGTGGGCTATTGCAAACGGTGTTCTGTGGTATTATTTTCATAGAGCATGTTGTTTCCGCATCCTGACAGGGCAGAGCGGAGGGAAGAAGAGATGGAGCGGGTCTCGATGATGCAGGAGCTTTCGGACGCGCGGTTTCAGGTAATCATCCCACGCCGGTTCGCCGGCCTGTACAGCGACGTCAAGGATACTCTGTGCCAACTGACCGGCGCGCAGGTTATCGTCGACCGGCGGTTCGGCGAACGGAGGCGGCAGACGCGTCCCGTATCGGCGGAAAGGCGGAACCTCGTGCTGGACAAGAGAGCTTAGCCCGGAGGCCGTTATGGCGCCCAGGTTGCCTTGCTGGGATATTCTCGTTGAAAGTCCGATCTTCCGGTCCCTGCCGCCCGAAGAGAGCGAGGCGGTTCTTCAAGAGTTCTGCGGCGAGAAGGGATGCCGCGTTCTCCCCGGCCACTCCGATCCGTCGATATGTCCCTTCATCGGCCGTATCGTGACCGAAGCGGGGCCCCTTTCCTCGGTGTGCGACCCTCCCGATCAGATCCAGCCTTGACGTTCCTGCCGCAATTTGCGATATTAACTGCCCTGTAGACACCCAACCCCGAAAAGCCACACCCAGCGCAAGCTGGGGCCGGAATGCCGAATCGGGTCCCTTCTTATTGCGGGATGGCCGGGCTGCCGAAAAGAGGGTGCATGTCCGCGTTTCTCTCCGCGAGTGCAGATCGATCGCGCGAGCGGCGGGAGGCGAAACGGAGGCCCCTTGCGAGAGCGGCGTCTTTCTCCCCGTGTTTCCATCAGCGCCCCTGCGGATTTTCTTGTCCTGGGGGAAAGCGGTGTTGTCGATACGGGCGTCATCAAGGACATCGGGTGGCGCGGTTGCCGCATCACGATCGGCCGGCGCATTCCGCGCGGAACGATCGATGTCACCCTCTACCTTCCGGGGGCACGTCGGATAACCTGCCGGGGCGAGATCTCCTGGCAGTATTCTCTCGAGAAAGAAGGGCTGAGCGCGCAGGTCGGCGTCTGCTTCCGTCAGATCGATCCCTCCGATCTGCGCGAGATTCAAAGGCTTGTCAGGCTTCGCGGCGGATCCTGGTAGACCGCCGCCCACCCTCCGAACGGGCCGCCGGTTGTTTCCTTGACATTTGGAGGCCGCCCGGTACAATTTCCTCATTATTCAGAAGGTTTTGTCCGATGATCTCAAGAGAACTCTCCCGGCGCTTGGGTTGATGGGAAGTTCGCGACTTCCCGCGGAGACTCGTAATGAAGACACTCCAGTCCAGGTTCGTCACGCTCCTTGGGATCTCCCTTCTTCTCGCCTGGGTCGTTCTCGCGCTGGCCGGCGTCGGAAGACTGGGCGCCTTGGGAAGCCTCCTTGTCCTCGCTGTCGTCTGGGCCGCCGCGTGGCCCATCGCCGCCCGCATGACCGTCCCTTTCGACCGGGTGACGGCGGCTCTCAGCGGGAGGGGCCCGCTCCTTTACCCGAACCCCGACCCCAACCTGTGCGAGGGGCCGGCCGCGCCGATCGTCCAGTCCATCGCCGGTCTCGCCCAGGACGTCGAGAAGGTCCGTCGGGAGATGGCGGAGGGCATCGGGCGGTTGGGCGGGATGACGGGCGACCTCAAGAACATTTCCTCCCAGATCAGCAGACAGGCTATGGTCCAGCTCCAGGGGATCGAGACGGCGGGCGCTTCGATCGCCGAGATGGCGTCGGCGATTCGCAATATCGCCGAGTCGACAGGGTCTCTCGCGTCGTCGGCCGTCGAGACGTCGTCCTCCGTCCTCGAGATGACGGCATCGGCCGACGAGGTGGCGCAGGCGACGGAGGCGCTGTCCGGGGCTGTCGAGCAGTCCGTCTCGGCGATCGACCAGATGGGGGCATCGATCCGGGAGATCGCGGGGAGCGTCGAACGCCTTTCGGACGCGGCCGAGCGGACCGTTTCCGCGATGACGGAGATCGATGCGTCCATCCGGGAGGTTGAAGGAAACGCCAAGTCTTCGGCCGATCTCGCGGACCGGGTGAAGACGGCGGCGATCGAGGAGGGAATGATGACGATCGCCGACACGATCGCGGGAATGGAGAAGATCCAGGAAACCGTCGCGAGGTCGTCCCAAATCATCGCCCGCCTGTCGGAGCGGTCTAGGGAGGTGGGCAAGATCCTGACGGTCATCAAGGAAGTCACGGACCGGACGTCTCTCCTCGCCCTGAACGCGGCGATCCTGGCGGCCCAGGCGGGCGAGCATGGGAAGGGGTTCTCCGTCGTGGCCGACGAGATCAAGGAGCTTGCGGAGCGGACGGCCTCCTCCACGAAGGAGATCGAGCAGATCATCAAGGCCGTCCAGGCCGAGGCGGCCGAGGCGGTCTCGGCGGCCGGGGAGGGGCAGGCGACGGCCGAGGAAGGGATGAAGTTCGCCATGGAGACAGGAGGTGCGCTCAAGAAGATCATGGAGACGGCGAAGGAGTCGTCCGAGCTGGCCGGCTGGATCGAACGGGCCGCTGGGGAGCAGACGCGCGGCGCCCAGGACGTCTTCCACTCGATGACGCAGGTGGGGGAGATGGTCGGGCAAATCGCGCGGGCGATCCAGGAACAGCGGGCCGGGACCGAGGCCGTCGTCCGCTCGGCCGAGCAGGTTCGGGACATCACGGGCCACGTAAAGCGGGCGATGGCCGAACAGTCGAAGGGGAGCCACCAGATTTCGCGCGCCATGGAGACGATCACCGAGCAAGTCCAGCGGATCAACACGGCGACGCACGAGCAGGAGATGGGAAGCCGGCAGGTCCTGGGTTCCATCGAATCGATCCGCGAGGCCACCCAGGAGGGCGTCGACGGCGCAGTCTCGCTTGACCTCAGCATCGAGACGCTCCAGAGGGAGTTCGCGGCCCTTCGGTTGAACGTGACGGCGCCTGAAGAGGGCGTCAGGAAAGAGGGTGAAACGTGAACTGGGGGCTCCGTCAGCGGCTGACCCTGACAGTGGCGATCGTCATGGTCGTCAGCATGTCGTTCGTGGGCCTATGGCGCATCCAGGGGGAGAAGCGCGAGCGTTTGGAGACCGCCGAGGCGCGCGGGCGGGAGATGGCCGAGATCGTGGCCGATCTCGTGGGGCCGCTCATGGCCCGCGGGCAGATCCGGGAGATCGACACTCTCATCTTGCAGTTCCTGCACGGCCGCGACATTTACACCGTCCAGGTCATGGACCCCTCCGGCGACGGCTTCGCGATCGTCGAGAAGCCGGCCCCAGAGAACCTCGCCGTCCGGATCAACCCGGAGGTCCCGATTCGCCACGAGGGCGCGGATATCGGCTCCGTGCGCCTTCTCTATGCTCCGCGCGAAGCGCGTGAGGGATTTGGGCTCCTTGTCCTCAGGAACGTGGCGGTCGACGCGGGCATCGTCATCGCGATTTCCGCGGTCCTGATCATGGTCCTCTCCCGCCTCGTGGTCCGGCCGCTCGCGGAGACGGTCGGGACGATCGCGCGGGTGGCCGAGGGCGGGGACTTCACGGTCCGCCTGGACGAGTCCCGCTACCGGGGCGAGTTCAGAGACCTGGCGCGCGGCGTCAACGGGCTCGTCGGGACGGTCCGGACCCTTCTCGGAGACGTGAAGCGGGCGCTCTACCAGACCGAGGTGACGAGCGAACGCGTCGCCATGGACACCAGGCTTCTGGAGGAAGGGACGAACGTCCAGCGGGAGTCGATGGAGAACACCTCGTCCTCGATCAACGAGATGGGAGCGTCGATCAAGAACGTCGCGGCGAGCGCGGACAACCTGTCGGCCTCGGCGGAGGAGACGGCGTCCTCGATCCACGAGATGGCGGCTTCGATCGAGAGCGCGGCGGAAAGCGCGGGCACGCTCTCTCAGGCCGTCGGGGAGACTTCTTCGGCGATCGTCGAGGTGACGGCGTCGATCAATCAAGTCGGGAATTCGGTCGATCAACTCGCCGCGGCCGTCCATGAGACGGCCGCGGCCGTCAACGAGATCGGCGCGACGATCCGAGAGGTCGAATCCGCCGCCCAGGAGTCAGCCAACCTGGCCGAGGACGTGATGAAGGAAGCGTCGGAGACGGGCATGCGGGCGGTCGAGGCCGCCCGGGAGGGGATGACCGCGATCCGGGAGACGGTGACGCGGGGGGCCGACGTGATCAACCGGCTCGGCGCCCGGTCTGAGGAGATCGGCAAGATCCTCACTGTGATCACGGAAGTGACGGACCAGACGTCGCTCCTCGCCCTGAACGCCGCGATCCTCGCGGCGCAGGCGGGCGAGTATGGCAAGGGGTTCGCCGTCGTGGCCGACGAGATCAAGGAGCTGGCCGAGCGCACGGCCAACTCCACGAAGGAGATCGAGGACGTCGTCGAGGCCGTCCGGCGGGAGGCTGCGGACGCCGTGCGCGCGATGGAAGAAGGGGTCAAGAAGACGGAAGGCGGCGTCCGGTTGTCGCTCGCGGCCGGGCGGGCCCTGGAGACGATCGTGAACCGGTCGCGCCAGTCGGTCGAGCGGGCGCAGGGGATCGAGCGGGCGACCGCCGAGCAGGCGCGCGGCGTCCGGCAGGTGGGCGTGGCCATGGAGCAGGTCCGCCAGATGATCGACCAGATCCTGCGGGCGACGCAGGACCAGCGGGGGGGAAGCGAGTCGATCATGAGGACGGCGGAACGGATGCGCGACCTGACTAATCAGGTCGGCCGGGCTACGTCTGAGCTGGCCCAGGGGAGCAGACAGATCATTCAGGCCGTGGAGTCCACGACCGAGCATGTGAGTGTCATCGTGGAAGCGACGAAAGAGCAGGCCGAGGGGAGCCAACAGATCGTGGACTCCATCGAGCGGATCTCCCGCATCCCCCGCCAGACAGCCGGCGTGGCCAAGGTCATGGCCGGCGCGGCCCGCGACCTGATCGGGGAAGCCGGCCGGTTCCGCGAGACCGTCCGCGCCTATCGGACGGCGGAGCGCCGGGTTGGCGGGACGGCCCTCGCCTTCGGCGTGATTCCCCTCGACCGGGCGGACGTGATGAGAGAGAAGTTCAAGCCGCTGGCGGAGTACCTCTCCCGCGGACTGGGCCAGCCGGTGGATCTCAGGGTCCCCGACCGGTACGAGGCGTGCTTGAGGGACATCTGGGAAGAAGAGACGGACTTCGCCTACCTGACGCCCACCACCTACATCGAGGCCCGCCACAAATTCGGCGTGAGCCTCGTCTCCAAGGCCCTCCGGAACGGCCTGCCTTTCAATCACGCGGCGATCGTCGTCCCGCCGGGAAGCAGTATCTCCCGCCTGGAGCAGATCGCCGGGAAGCGGGTCGCGTTCGGCGACGAGCGCTCGACGTCCAGTTACCTCATGCCCCGCCTGATGCTGGCCCGGGCGGGCGTCCGCCTGATCGACATGGACGAGTATACGTTTCGCGGCCACCACGACCGGGTCGCGGAAGCGGTCCTCGGCGGCGAGGCCGATGCGGGCGGGATGATGGAATCCACGGCCCGCCGGTTCGCGGAAAGGGGTCTTAATGTTCTTGCCGTGTCGCCCGATATCCCCGAGTTCTGCGTCGTGGCGGCCGCCGGGACATCCTCCGCGCTCGCGGACCACGTCAGGGAGCTTCTGACGGCCCTCTCGGCGTCGCGTCCCGAGGACGCGCGAATTCTCAAGAGCATCGCTTCCGACTACACGGGCTTCGTTGCTGCTGTGGACGCCGACTACGACGGGGTCCGGACGAGCGTCAAGGAGCTGTACGGCATTACATATGCGGGCGGCGCATGACGTCCCAAGTCGCCTCCCGTCCCTCCCGGCGCGGCCCGGGGGCGCATCGACCGGTCCCCGCGGAGGCCCGGGAGGAACTCTTTTCGTGCGTGGCTTTCCGCGTGGGCGGTGAGGAGTACGCGATCGACATTCAGATGGTCCTCGAGATCACGCGCCCTCTCAAGGTGACGTCCGTGGGGCGCGCGCCGCACTGGATCGAGGGGATCGTCAACCTCCGCGAGCATGTTCTTCCGGTCGTCGATCTGTCCCGGCGGCTGGGGGCGGAGCCCGACCCCGCTCGGGCCGCGGAGCGCCGGATCATCGTCGCCCGGACGCGCGGGCAGATCGTGGGGTTCATCGTCGACGGCGTCCGCGAGGTGCTTCGCGTTCCGAGCTCGATGATCGACCCCGCCCCGCGGGCGATCAAGGGACGAGACGCCTCGTTCCTCGCCCGCGTAGCCCGCCTGGGCGAGCGGCTGGTCGTCGTCCTCGATGTCGGCCTTCTTCTCTCTGCGGAGGAAGAGGCCGACTTGAGGGGGGGGGGCTGGCACACGACCCGGACGGGCCGGCCGGGCGGGGGGGATGCGGCCTGATGTCCGTAATGGACGATCTCCAGCGCGATCTGCTCGACCCGGATCCCGACGTTCGGCGCGACGCGATGCTGAAGGCGGCCGGTATTTCGGACCGATCGGGGATGGAGATCCTTCTCCGCGGGCTCCACGATCTCGAGTGGCGGGTGCGAAAGACGGCCGTCGACGTCATCTGCCAGAGGGCCGGAGAGGATGTCGTCAAGGATCTCGCGGCCATCCTCGAATCGGAGGAGAACGCCGGCGCGCGGAATTCGGCCGTGGAGGCGCTCGTTCGAATCGGTCCCGCGTCGGTTCCCATCCTTCTCGATCGTCTCCCAAGGTCCGAGGGGGACGTCCGCAAGTTCATCGTCGACATCCTGGGCGATATCAGAGACCGGAGGGCGGCGGACGGGCTGGTCTCGCTCCTCAAGGATGCGGACGAGAACGTCCGGTATTCCGCAATCGAGGCGCTCGGGAGGCTTGGGGACCCCTCCGTCGCTCCAGCGCTCATCGAGATCCTCGGATCGGGGAACGTGTGGCTCGCGTATCCGGCGGCCGAGGCGCTGGGGCATCTTGGGGACGCCCGGGCTGTCGAACCCCTCATCGCCGCGCTGGGCGAGAGAATATTGCGCGAGGCGGGTTTTCGGGCTTTGGGCCGGCTGGGGGACGCCCGCGCGTTCCCCTCCCTGATTGAGGGGCTGTGGGACGGGAACGCTTCGATCCGGCACGCGGCCCTGAAGGCGTTGTCCGGCCTCGCGGACCTCGTCGATCTCAAGAAGGGGGTCTTGTCCCTTTCCGTAGAAGCCCGGGACCGGGCGGGGGAATCTCTTATTCGCATCCTCGCGGAGGACTCGGAGGCGAGACAGCCGGCGCTTCGAATGCTCCTCGTCCTGCGGGAGCCTCGGGCGATCGAGGCTCTTGTCTCCCTTCTCCCGGACGCGTCGGTCGAGGACGACCTGGTCTCCGCCCTGGCGGCGTTCGGTCCGGCCGCCGTTCCTCCTCTTCTCCGCTCCCTGACCGACGACAACGATCAGGTGCGGCGGGCCGCCGCGCGCGCGCTGGGGGCCGGAGGGGACCGGACAGCCGTTCCGCCGCTCATGGAAAGACTCAAGGACGGGAACGGTCACGTCCGCCAGCAGGCGGCCCGGGCTCTCGGCCGGATCGGGGACGCCTCGACGGTTTCGGGCATCATGCCGCTGTTGGGAGACCCGTTCCCGGACGTCCAGGACGCCGCCGTCGAGGCGCTGTCGACGCTGCTCTCCCCGGACGACGTCGCGGTTCTTGATGCCGAGCTTTCCTCGTCTTTGCCCGTCCGCCGCCGGAACGCCGTGGCGGTTCTCGGGCAGGTCGGCGGTCCAGGTGCCGGACCGCGGATCGTGTTCGCGCTCAAGGACGAGAAACGGGACGTCCGCCGGGCCGCCGTGGAGTCTCTCGCCCTGCTTTCGGGTGAAGATTTTCCGGACAAGTTTTCGAGCCTCCTCCGAGCCCTCACGGACGAGGACGGAGAGGTCCGGCTTCTCGCGGCCCGGGCCATCGGCCGGGGCGTGGAGAAGGACGAAGACCGGCGGTCGGCCGCGGCGGGCCTTGAGAGCCTGCTGACCGACGAAGACATCTGGGTCCGGGCCGCGGCGGCGCGGGGCTTGGGGTGGGTCGGAACGCCGGAAGCGCTGGACGCCCTGGCGGGCCTGTTCCGGCGCGGCGGGACCGAAGAGCCGGTCATCATGGCTGCGATCGAGGCATTCGGCGAACGGACCGACGCGCGTCTTCCCTCTCTTGTGATTCCTCTTCTGTCGACGCCCGATCCCGAGGTGCGAAAGGCCGCCTTGTCCGCCCTTTCCCCGTTTCCGTGGGAGCAGGTCGGCGAGGCCGTTTACGCCGCGCTGGCCGACCCCTCATGGTCCGTCCGGCGGGCGGCCGTCGGGCTCGTGGCGGGGAGCGGCCTGCCGGCCGCGGAGGTGCGTCGGCGCCTCGACCCGATCGCCCAGGGCGATCCGGACGACCTTGTCCGCGACGAAGCCCGGCGGGTCATTGCCGAACCGGGAGGAACGCGCGAGTCGGCGCCGTGATCGCCCCGGAATCCTCTCCCCCGATGAGCAACGAGGAATTCCGCCTTCTCCGCGATTTCATTCACGGGTACTGCGGCATCTACTTCGAAGAGACGTCCCGCTTTCTCCTCGAAAACCGGCTCGCCCGGCGGCTCAAACAGCACGGGCTCGGGCGGTTCACCGAGTACTATCACTTCCTCAAGTACGACAAGCAGCGGGAGGAGGAGCTCGCGGCCGCCGTCGATATTCTCACGACGAACGAGACGTACTTCTTCCGGGAGGAGTATCAGCTCAAGGCGCTCACCGAAGAGATCCTGCCGGAGATCCGGGAGCGCAACAGGGCCAAGCGGACCCTCTCGATCTGGAGCGCGGGATGCTCCACCGGAGAAGAGCCGTACACGATCGCGATGCTTCTGCTCGAGCAGGGGATCTGGTCGGACTGGAAGGTGGATATTTTTGGCAGCGACATCAGCCAGCGGGTCCTGGCGTCCGCGCGGAAGGGCGTCTACCGGGGGAACGCGTTCCGGGCCACGCCCGAGGCCCTCAAGGGCCGATACTTCACGCCCGAGGGGGACGGGTTTCGGATCGCCGACCGGGTCCGGAACTGGGTGAGCTTTGCAAGCATCAACCTCTTCGATTCCGGCAAGACCGCTCTCGTGGGGACAATGGACATCATCTTGTGCCGGAACGTCATCATCTACTTCGACCAGACGAAGAAGAAATCGGTGATCGGAATGTTCCTGGGCAAGCTGGCGGACGGCGGTTTCCTCCTCCTGGGGCATTCGGAGTCGCTGATCAACCTCTCCACTGCGTTCACGCTGAGGCACTTCCGCCACGACATGGTCTATCAGAAGCCGGTCCACGCGGGCGCGGCGCGGAGCGAAACGTGACGCCGTCTTCGTCGAAATCCGGGCCCGGGGTCCGGTCCCTCAAGCGCGTTCTCGTCGTCGATGACTCGGCGTTCAGCCGGCGAGCGCTCCGAAGGATGATCGAGCGATCGCCGGACCTCGACGTGATCGGGGCGGCCGCCAACGGCGAAGAGGCGATGCGGATCGTCCTGCGGGACAAGCCCGACGTCATCACCCTCGACCTCGAGATGCCCGTGATGGATGGGTTCGCCTTTCTCCGCTGGCTGATGGCCGAGCGCCCCACGCCCGTCGTCGTCGTCTCGGCCCGGGACGACGATCCGTCCATCTTCAAGGCGTTCGACCTGGGGGCCGTCGATTTCATCGGGAAGCCGACGGCCCGGGCCTCGGAGAAGATCGGGGCGATCTCGGACGACCTGCTCGAGAAGATCTACGCGGTCGCCGGTCTGGACGCCGCGAAGGTAAGCCGGCGGCTCGAGCCGCGCCCGGCGTCTCCCCGGGATTCCGGGACAATCTCGTTTCCGAGCGATCTAGAGGTCGTTGCGCTGGGGGCGTCAACGGGGGGTCCGCCGGCCGTCCAGGCGATCGTCACGCGCCTCGGGCCGGCGTTTCCGGCGGCCCTGATCGTGGCCCAGCACATGCCCGCCGGGTTCACGCGGCAGTTCGCCGACCGGCTGGCTTTGCTTGCCCGGGTTTCCGTCCGGGAGGCCGTGGAGGGAGAGGAGGTCCGTCCACGCGCGGTATACGTGGCCCCCGGCGGGAAAAACCTCGGGATCGAGCGCGGCCGGGGCGGCCTCCGGACGCGCCTGACCGGACAGGAGAAGGATGCCCGCTACGCGCCGTCGGTGGACCACCTGATGAGATCGGCGGCTGAGGCGTGCGGCGCCCGTTCCGCCGGCGTTGTGCTGACCGGGATGGGGAATGACGGCTCGGCGGGGCTTTCGGCGATTCGGGCGGCCGGCGGGGTGACGATCGCCGAGTCCGAGGCGACGGCCGTGATCTATGGGATGCCGCGGGAAGCGGTGCGCGCCGGCGCGGCGATGCACGTCCTCGATCTCCCCGAGATCGTGGAACAGATCGGGAGGATCGGGGAAACGGGAAATCGGTGAATGGGTGAATCGGTGAATTGGTGAATTGGAAAAAGTCTTGGCGGGTCCCGTGCGTTGATTTACCCGCGGCCGTATGATAGATTTGGATTGATTATTGTCCCATAAGGAGTCCGTCGTGGTGGAGCCGCGCGAGGTCAATATCCTTCAACGGAAAGCGGATGAGTTCCTGCAAATCTTTCGAAAGGGAGAGGAATTTACGCAGGAGCTTCTCAAGGAGAACGAGCGCCTGCGCTTCCGTGTCGCCCAGCTTGAAGAGGGGGAACTCGCCAGCCGCCGGACGGACGAGCTGACGGTCAGGAATCTCAGGGAGCAGCTCGCGCTTCTCGAGGAAGAGCGCGACCGGCTGTTGGCCCGCTTCAAGGAGGTGGAGGAGGAGAACAAGGTCTTCGCCAGCAAGTACCTGGAGGTGGAGCTGGAGAACAACAACCTCGCGAACCTCTACGTGGCCTCCTACCAGCTTCACTCCACGCTCGATTTCGCGGAGGTCCTCCGGGTCGTCCAGGAGATCGTGATCAACCTGGTCGGGGCGGAGAAGTTCGTCCTCTACCTCCGGAACGAACGCACGGACGAGCTGGCCCCCGCCGTTGCGGAGGGACTGAACCTGGCGGACGTGGCGCCCGTGCTGGTGGGGAGCGGAATCGTGGGGCGGGTCAGCGAGACGGGCGAGAGCTTCTACCAGGAATCGATCCCGCTCTTCCAGGGGATCGACTTCGAAAAGCCGCTGACGGCCATTCCGCTCAAGATCAACGACCTCGTCATCGGCGTCCTGGCGGTCTACAAGCTCCTCGTGCAGAAGCCGGGGTTCTCGCCGATGGATTACGAGCTTTTCTCGATGCTGGCCGGCCACTCGGCGACGGCGATCTTCAGCTCGAAGCTCTATTCGCAGTCGGCTCGGAAGCTCTCGACGATCCGGGGATTCCTCGATCTCTTGCGGGAGCGCCCCGCGGAGTGATCCGCCCCGCCGCCGGCGGGGGGAAAGCGGAGGGGGAGAATGGCGAACGTCCTCGTGGTGGAAGACTCGCCGACCATGCGGCAACTCATTTCATTCGCTCTCAAGCGCGTTCCCGGGACCCAGGTAACGGAAGCCTCGGACGGCGTGGACGCCCTGAAGAAGATCTCAGGCGGGCGGTTCGACCTCCTTATCACCGACGTGAACATGCCGGTCATGGACGGGATCAAGCTGATCTCTCTCGTGCGGAAAGACCCGAATCACCGCGACCTTCCGATCATCATCATCACGACCGAAGGCGCGGAGGAAGACCGCAAGAGGGGTCTCGCCGCCGGCGCCAACGCCTACCTCACCAAGCCGATCCAGACCTCCAGCCTCGTCAAGCTCGCCGCCGATCTCCTCGAGGGAATCGCCCCGCAGGCGGGTTGACGGCTGAATGGGTCTGGATCAGCCCGGCCGCATGGCCGCCGGGGCCGCGTCCTGCGCGGCGATGAGCGCTTCGGCAATCTTCGGTTCGAAGTTCCCCATAAGAAGGCGGGCCTGGGTCAGGTTCCCCTCTCGGCTCAAGATGAGGGTGTGGAAGAACCGTCCGTCGGCGATCCTCTTGATGGCGACGTAGTCGGTGTCCGTGATAACGAGAACGTCTTCCAGCGATCCGGCCGTCATGAGGTCCACCGCTTTCACGGCGGCGTCGGCGAGCATGGCCAGGAGGTTGGTCGTCTGCGGACCCTGGAAGCGGGTCTGGTTCACCACGCTGGCAACTGCGGTCCCGTCGGCGGCGAGGAGCGCCGTCAGGGACAGATGGTTCACCTGGCGGGAGAACTCGACCAGGATCCTTCGGGCCGGTCCCGCCGCGGGAGGCGCTTTCACCTCCGGCGGCGGCGTGAGCGGAGGCGCCTGCGCGGGCTGTGACGGCGCGGATTCCGGGGCTTGTTTCGAGGCTGGCTCCGCTGGCGGAGCCGGAGCTTCGGGCGCGGCGCCCCCGCGCGTGATGTCCTGGATCCGCTCCTCCATGACCTGGTAGATGCGGCTTTCTCTGGGGATGCCCAGGATCTGGCGCTCTTTCCACGTTTCCGCCGAGAAATCGGACTTGTAGATCTTGCATGCGACGCCCGGCTTGTCCATGACCTGGTAGATCTTTTCCAGGCCGTCTTTTCCCGAGAAGACGATTCCGCTCTCGATCTCGAAGCTGGTCGTCGAGATCTTCCCCCCGACCAGCAGGATCAAGCCCTTGCCGGCGCTCGTGATCACGTCGAGGGCCCCCGTATACTTCTCCTCGGCCAGTTCGTCGATGAGCATCCGGAGCCTTCCGGACCAGTCGGCCTCAGCCGTGATCTGCGTGCGGTTCGTCAGGCCGCGGAGCATGAAGGCGACATCGTTCGGGAGTTCGTAGACGCTCAGTTTCCCTCCCTTGTGCTGGTGGCAAAAGTCCTTGAGATCCTCGAGCCCTTCCTGGCCCGAGGAGACTTTTCCCGGGGACTTGAAGATGACGCTGGTGGGCTCGCCGGAATAGAAGAAGACGAGCCCGATCGTCTGCGGGAACCGGACTTCGCAGAAACCCGAGAGGTTCGTTTTCTTGACCTCGTCGAGGAGGTTCTCGATGACCGTGTGAGAATCGATCAGGGTTTCAAAAAGCAGGGAGCCGCCTGGAAAGAGAGTCGCCATGGTTTTGTGCCTGGGGGAAGCACTCGCCGGGTTGAAGTGAAACTGCTTCTCGCAAGGAAACGATCCGATTTAATCATAAACTCCTCTTTAGTGACAACCAGAATCCGGTTTTCACCGGCTGTGGGCGAAGTGGTATATTATTGACGTGATGCTGCGCGGCCGGTCGGATATTCAAACCTCCATTTTCGCCGGAGAGATCCCCGCTTTCCCGGGCGCTTCGACGCGGGTCCTGTTCGAATCCGCCGGGGTCCCTTCGGGGCGATCCGGTTTCTCCCTGCGCTGGTTCATCGTTCTATCCGTCCTGCTTCACCTCTTCATCTTTCTTGCCGTCTTGTCCAGACTCTGGGGGACGGGGGCCAGACCGCTCCTCGAGCCGATCACGGCTGAGGTTGTCGAGATGCCCGCGTGGGAACTCCCCCGCATTCCTGCCCCGGGGGCGAGATCGGCTCCCTCTGCGCCCGGTTTGGGCAGAGCCGCCCCGCCCGGACCTTCGACCCGTTCGCCCGTCGATCGGGCCCGCGGGCCTGTTGCGGCCGAACCTTCGGCGCCCGTTCCCGCGGGGCAGGAGCCGGGCGTGCGTTCTTCCGCGGCGCCGGCTTCTCTTCAATCCGCTCCGGCAAGTCCAGGCGACCGGCGGCCCATTCCCCTTCTGTCGGCCCAGTCGCTGGAAAAATTCACCCGGGCCGTTCCGGAGGCGCGAATCGAGGCGGGCCGGTCGATCACGATGGACACGCAGGAGCTCAAGTATCTCACGTACCTCGCGCGAGTCCGGGAGAAGGTGGAGTCGGCGTGGGAGTACCCGAGGCTCGCGCGTCACGAGGGGTGGCAGGGGAACCTCTACATCCGGTTCACGATCAGGCGCGACGGCCGGCTCGGTCCCGTGACGCTCCTCCGGTCATCCGGCTGGCGCGTCCTCGACGACGCGGCGCTGGCGGCGCTTCGAGACGCGATTCCGTTCGACCAGTTTCCGCAAGCGTGGGAGGAGCCGGACCTGACGGTCACGGGGAATTTCATCTACTCGATGGGGGTGTGGCATGTTCGTTAGCGATCCGGGCATGAACCGCCCCGGTTCTTCCGCCGCCGCCCTCTTCTTGGCGTCGGCCATGCTGTTAGTGGGCGTTCCAGCGCGCGCTTCTTCCTCCGGCGCGGATGGCGTGGATGTGCGCGGGCCGGGCAGGGGGGCGCTCTCAACCGAGGAACGTGGAACGGCGCGTCTTCTCCTTGGGAGGGAGTCGCTCGAAGGACGCCGCCACGAAGAGGCGGAGAAACTCTTCCGGGAAGCGGCGGGCGACCTTCCTCTGATGGCCGACTACGCCTTCTTCTGGATCGGCGAGAGCGCGGCCAAGAGAGAAGCCTGGCCAGCGGCGGCCGACGCGTTCACCAGGGCGGTCCAGGCGCGTCCGGACGGGATCCTTTCGGCCGACGCCAGGTTCCAGGCCGCCGAATCCCTGGGGCGGGCCGGCCTGGCGCGGGAGGCGCTTGGGGCCTACGACGCCTTCCTGGACCGCCACCCCAATCATCCCCACGCCGCGAGGGCCCTCCTTTTCTCCGCCCGGATCGCCGCGGAGAGCGGACATCCCGTTCTCGCGGGCGAGCGTGTGAGAAAAATCCGCGCGATGTTTCCTCTCTCGCCCGAGGAGGGCGAGGCCAACCTTCTCGCGCGCCGCCTGTCGGCCTCTGGAATCGATACGGTCCTGGGAGGACCGGACCGGCTGGTGCGGGCGCGCCGGCTGTTCGACCAGAAGCGGTATCCGGCGGCCGCGGAAGAGTTTCTTTCCCTGCTCAAGGAGTCCCCGTCCGACACGGTCTTGAGATACGCGGCCAGGGCGCAATTCGCCAGAGGAAGGTACTCGGAGGCGGCCTCCCTGTTCGATCGGTGGGTGAAGCGCGCCTCCACGCCGGAGGCCCGGGCCGAAGGGCGCTGGTGGGTGATGCGCGCGTACGGGAGGATCGACCGGCTCGATCAGGTTGACCGGGTCCTGGCCGCGTTTGCCGATGAGGAGAAGGAAACGGTCTGGTTCGGACGGGCGCTGATTCTTCGCGGGAAGCTCCGCCTGGACGAAGGGAGCCGGGAGGAAGCCAAGTCCTCGTTCCGCCGCGCCGCCGGGGAGTTCCCCCAGGACGAGATGATCGAGGAAGCGCTCTGGTTCTGGGGATGGGCGGAGTACGAGGCGGGGGCGATGGACGACGCCCGCCGCGCCTGGAAGAAGCTCACGGCGGAGTTCCCCCGATCCGCGCTGGCCGCGCGGGCCGCATACTGGACCGGCCGGGCGGCGGAGCGCCGGGGGAACATCGACACGGCGCGAGCCGACTACCGTCGCGTCGTGCGGATGGGCCCGTCGTACTATGGGTTTCTGGCCGAAGAGCGATTGAGACGCCGGACGGCGGCGGACGCGACTTTGGCCGAGCGGGGGCGAACGGTGCCGGCCCGGGATGCCGGGTCGGGGGAGGATTGGGCGAACGTGCCGATACCCGAGAGGCTTCGCGGGGCCGATTCCATCCGCCGGGCGCAGATCCTCCTGAAGCTGGGACTTCAGGGCGAAGCCCGGCGCGAGCTGGCCCGCGCGAACCGGGGGTGCGGCGGCGAGGTCCGGTGCGTGGTCGCGGTGAACGATCTTCTGATCGAAGCCGGAGACTTCCGGTCGGCCGTGCTCGCGTTCGAAGGACGGAGCGATCCCGGTTCCCTTCCGGGACCCGCCCGGCGGCAGTTCTTTCCCAAGGCCTATTGGGCGGAGCTCAAGCGGTTCGCGGACCGGGAAGAGATCGACCCTTACCTCGTTCTGGCCGTCGTTCGAGAGGAGTCCCGGTTCGATCCCGAGGCTGTATCGCGGGCCGGGGCGCTCGGTCTCATGCAGATCATGCCGAAAACCGGGCGCCAAATCATGAAACAGCGCCGGGAAGGGGGCGATCCTGTCCTGCGGCGGCCCGAGAAGAACCTCGATCTGGGGACCTGGTACCTCGGGCGGCTCCGGGAGAAGTACGCGGGCGACGTCGTTCTCTCTCTCGCGGGGTACAACGCAGGACCGGGCGCCGTGGATCGATGGGTCCGGCGGTTCGGGACAGTGGAGCGCGATGAGTTCGTCGAGAGAATTCCGTACCGCGAGACGCGCGAGTACGTGAAGCGCGTCCTGACGTCTTACGCCTGGTATCAAGCGACATACGCGGACGGAAGGCCGCCGGGGAACATGTTCTCGGCGACGGCGTTTGCGCCGATTCGAGCTCGTTGACGTCTCGCGCTCTCCTTGACACGCAAGGGGCGCCTGGATAAGATACCTCCACAAGAAGGTTTCCGATGACCGCGCAGATGCCCTTGCCGCTTGACGGTGGAGATGGAGACTCGATGATCGACGTTCATCGGCAGCCGCTGGAGGACCAGGTCGATCGCCTGATGGGCGCCTATAAGAAGGTTCGGTCGGAAAGAACCCACCTGGAATCGGTGGTTCGGATGCTGGAGCGGGAGATCACCCAGCGGAGCGACGAGATCAACCGACTCGAGCACGAGCTGATCATGCTCCGCCGCGGCCGCGAGGAAGCGGGACGCTTCGAGTCCGAGAGGCTGGAGATGCGGGACAAGATCGAAAACCTCCTTCGCGATCTCGAGAGCGTGGAGCAGGAATAGATGGGTCCAAGAGCGGTCGACGTGAACATTCTGGGCCAGACGTACCGGGTGAAGGGCGAGGCCGACGACGCTTACGTCAAGGACGTGGCCCGGTACGTCGACGGAAAGATGAAAGAGCTGAACGGCGGCGGGGCCGGGGGCGGCACGATCCGCGTCGCGGTCCTCGCGGCGTTCAACATTGCGGACGAACTGTTCCAGCTCCGGAAGGCGGCGGAGGAGAAGGACCGCTGGAGCGAACGGAAGGCGGCGGAGATCGCCGCGTTCCTCGACGGCTCCTAGGCCGGGGGAAGGGCGGAGACGGAAAAAATTGGAAATTGGAAATTGGAAATTGGAAATTCGAGATCGGAGATTGGAAACGACGCCGGGGACGGGGTCCCCTGCCTGGCGCGTGATTGGCTGGGAAAATTGATCCTAGTGCGTTAAGCAAAGGGAGCGGTGACCTAAGGGGTGTGTGCACGTCCGTTCCGCCTCGGGCGGGATGGAAAGCCTGATCCTCTTATCACGGCGCCCACCTGGTCAATGCCAGGCTCAATTTTCCGCCGACACGACCGAGGCGGGGGTCCCGGTCCCCGGACGTGGCGCGGAACGGATGTCGAGTTGAATGAAGACAGGCCGCGGAACGACGCGGCCCGTCGTGATCGGAGATCCGGACGAAGTGCCGAGAGAAGTTCGCGGAGAACGAGTCGCTCGAGGGAGATGCATTCGATGGGCGTGACCGCCTTTGATTTCTTTGGGACGTTGTGCCGGACGGTGCCGGGCTTGGAGATGCGGGAGCCGCTGTTCCCGCCCGCCCCGAGTCCGGGCGAGTTGCACCGGCGCGTCCCGCCGGTCGGGCGGTAAGCTCATCCGTTTTTCCCCTGTCTGACGTTCCTCGGTCCTCTCCTTTCCTTCGCCCGTTTTCTCCGCGATCCATCAAAGACGCGAGGAGGTCTCTCATGACGGCCGTTCCACGCCGTCGGTCGGAGGAGAAACGGGCGGTTCATCGACCGCAAGCGGCGGCGACGGGCGATCTTTTTGCTCCATCCTCCGAGACGGAACCCGCCGAATCGGCCGATCT
>MHEK01000020.1:0-14423 GCA_001803795.1 Nitrospirae bacterium RBG_16_64_22 | reverse complement strand
CGAGGACTTTGTGGGGCAGGCGCATCTGGTCGGGCCGGCGTCGCTCCTTCGCCGCGCCGTCGAGACGGAGAGGTTTTCCTCGCTCATTTTCTACGGGCCGCCGGGGTCTGGGAAGACGGCCCTGGCGGGCGTGATCGCAAACACAGTGGGGGCGGCCTTCGTTCCGCTGAACGCCGTCACGGCGGGCGTCGCCGATCTGCGCGCCGCGATCCGGGACGCGAATCTCAGGTGGCGGACGTCCGGCCGCCGGACGATTCTCTTCATCGACGAGATCCACAGGTTCAACCGGGCACAGCAGGACGCGCTCCTTCCGGACGTTGAGCGCGGCACGGTGATCCTGATCGGCGCGTCCACCCAGAACCCGTTCTTCGCGGTCATCCCGGCCCTCGCCTCGCGGTCTCTCGTCTACGAGCTGAGGCCGCTGGGGGACGAAGAGATCGAGGCGATCGTGGACCGGGCCCTCGCGGACCGCGAACGCGGCCTGGGGGCGATCGCGGTCCGCCTGACGCCGGAGGCCCGCGGATTCGTCGTGCGCTCCTCCGGCGGAGACGCGCGGCGGGCGCTCAACGCCCTGGAGATGGCGACGGCCGTCGCTTCGCCAGATTCGGAAGGGACGCTCGTCATCGACCGGGCCGTCCTGGAAGAGATCTTCCAGAAGAAGGCGCTGGTCTACGGTTCGGGAGATCCGCACTACGACACGGCTTCCGCGTTCATCAAGAGCCTGCGCGGGTCCGATCCCGACGCCGCGATCTACTGGATGGCGAAGATGATCGTCGGGGGCGAGGACCCGCTCTTTGTCGCCCGGCGCCTCGTGATCTCGGCGGCGGAGGACGTGGGGAACGCCGATCCGCGGGCGCTCCAGGTGGCGGTCGCGGCGTTCCACGCCGTGAAGGAGATCGGGATGCCGGAGGGCCGGATTCCTCTGGCCCAGGCGGCCGCGTATATCGCGTGCGCGCCCAAGAGCAACGCGGCCTATTCGGCGATCGACGCCGCGGTCTCGGAGATCGAGACCGGCCGGGTGTTGGCGGTGCCGCCGCATCTTAGAGACGCGAGCTATCGGAGCGCGACGCGCCTCGGCGCCGGGAAGGGGTACGTCTATCCTCACGATGCGCCCGGTCACGTGGCCCGGCAGGACTACCTGCCGGAGAGCCGGTTCTACTATTTTCCTTCGGATCAGGGAGAGGAAGAGGAGATCGGGAAACGTCTCAAGCACCTCCGCCGGATCGTTCGGGGCGAGGCCCCGCGGGATCCGGGCGGAGAGGAGGGTTGAATGGAAACGAGCATGCTCATCACCATCGGTCTATTGGTTGGCGGAGTGGCCGCCGGCCTGGTCGTCGGATTCTTGTTGCGGGGGGCCGCGGGGACGCAGGCGGTCAAGGAGGCCCGGGAGTCGGCCGAGCGGATTCTTCATTCGGCCCAGCGTGAGGCCGACGCGCGGAAAAAGGAGGCCGAGATCGAGGCCAAGGACACGCTTCTGCGGTCGCGCACCGACTTTGAATCGGAGATGAAGGCCCAGCGGGCGGAGATCACAAACGCCGAGAAGCGTCTCGGCGTGAAGGAAGAGCACCTCGAACGGCGCTCGGCGCAGACGGAGCAGAAGGAGAACGAAATCACCCGGCGCGAGCAGGCGGTCACCGGACTCGAAGCCCACGTCCGGGAACAGGACCGTATGGCGGAGAAGCTTCTCGGCGAGGCCCGCCTGCGCCTGGAGGAGACGGCGGGCATGACGGCCGAGGAGGCCAAGCGGCACCTGGTCGCGTCGCTCGAGGAGGAAGCGCGCCACGACGCCGCGCTCTTCGTCAAGCGGATCGAGGACGAGGCGCGCGAGAACGCGGAGAAGAAGGCCCGCCACATCGTGACGGTCGCGCTCGAGCGGGTCGCCGGCGAGCATGCGGCGGAGATCTCCGTTTCGGCGGTGAGCCTCCCGTCCGACGAGATGAAGGGGCGGATCATCGGGCGCGAGGGGAGAAACATCCGCGCCCTCGAGACCGCGACGGGCGTCGACCTCGTGATCGACGACACGCCCGAAGCTGTTCTCATCTCCTGCTTCGACCCGGTCCGGCGCGAGATCGCCCGGGTCTCACTCAGCCGTCTTGTGGCCGACGGCCGGATCCACCCGGCCCGGATCGAGGAGGTGGTGGAGAAAGTCCGGCGCGAGATCGAGCAGACGATCCGCGAGGAGGGGGAGAAGGCCGCCTTCGACCTCGGGATTCACGATCTGCATCCGGAGGTCATCAAGATCCTGGGGAGGCTCAAGTACCGCACGTCGTACGGCCAGAACGTCCTCGACCATTCGAAGCAGGTCGGCTATCTGTGCGGGATGATGGCCGCCGAGCTGGGGGCGAACGAGAAACTCGCCCGCCGGGTCGGGCTCCTGCACGACCTGGGCAAGTCCATCTCCCACGAGGTGGAGGGGGGACACGACGCCATCGGCGCCGAGGTGGCGCGGAAGTACGGCGAGTCGGAAGCCGTTATCAATTGCATCGGCGCGCACCACGAGGGGGAAGAAGCCCGCTGTGTGGAGGCGATCCTGGTCTCGGCGGCGGACGCCATCTCGGCGGCGCGTCCGGGGGCGCGACGCGACATCCTGGAGACGTACGTGAAGCGGCTGGAGAAGCTGGAAGAGGTTGCCCAGTCGTTCAAGGGCGTCGAGAAGGCGTACGCCATCCAGGCCGGCCGGGAGATCCGGATCATCGTCAGGCCGGAGGAGGTGTCGGATATCTTCTCCGCGCAGATCTCCCGGGACATCGCGAAGAAGATCGAGAAGGAGATGAGTTATCCGGGCCAGATCAAAGTGACCGTGATCCGCGAGATGCGGCACGTAGAGTACGCGCGGTAAACGGCGGATGCGGATTCTTTTTATCGGCGATATCGTGGGGGAGCCGGGCCGGGCGGCGGTGGTCCATCACCTGAAGGGGCTGACCGAGCGTCACGACGTGGATCTCGTCATCGGCAACTGCGAGAACGCGGCGGGCGGCTTCGGAATCACGCCGAAGGTGGCCGAGTCGCTCTTCGAGACGGGGATCCACCTCCTCACGTCCGGAAACCACATCTGGGACAAGAAAGAGGCGATCGATTACCTGGACCTCCAGGGGCGGATCCTCCGGCCGGCGAACTATCCGCCGGACGTTCCCGGCCGTGGGAGCGCCGTCGTCGAGTCCAGGTCGGGGGAGACGGTGGCCGTCCTCAACCTGCAGGGGCGGGCGTTCATGCCGGCCATCGACTGCCCCTTCCGCGCGGCCAGGGCGGAGGTTCCCCGCCTGAAGAGGGAGGCCCGCGTCGTCATCGTCGACATTCACGCGGAGGCGACCTCCGAGAAGAACGCCATGGGGTTGTACCTGGACGGGGAGGTGGCGGCCGTCGTCGGGACCCATACGCACGTCCAGACGGCCGATGAGAGAATCCTGCCGAAAGGGACGGCCTTCATTACGGACGTCGGAATGACGGGACCGACCCATTCCGTGATCGGCGTCAAGCCGGAGCAGGCGATTAACCGCTTTCTCAAACAGATGCCCCAGAAGTTCGATCCCGCGACGGGGCCCGCCCAGCTCGCGGCGGTCCTGCTCGACATCGACGAGGGGTCCGGCCTCGCGCGCTCCATCACGCGGATCCAGGTCCACAGCGACCATACATAGAAGCCGGTGAATGGGTGAATGGGTGAATAGGTGAATCGGTGAATGGGTGAATCGGTGAATGGGCAGAAGATGTCCCCTCTCCCTCTGGGAGAGGGTCGGGGTGAGGGGAGATGGTCGTTCCCACGGAGGACATGATCGAGGGGGCTCCCCTCACCGTTTCGGAACTCACCCGCCTTGTGCGGGAATCGCTCGAAACCGAGTTCTCGCGCGTCATCGTCGAGGGGGAGATCGCGAACCTCAAGGTTCCCTCCTCCGGCCACGTCTACTTTACCCTCAAGGACGAGTCGGCCCAGATCACGGCCGTTCTGTTCCGAGCGGCCGTCCGGTTCCTCAAGTTCCGCCCGGCCGACGGGCTCAAGGTCGTCTGCCGCGGCCGGCTCACCGTCTACGAGCCGCGGGGGACGTATCAGGTCATCGTCGAGTCGATGGACCCGTGCGGCCGGGGGGCGCTCCAGCTCGCCTTCGAGCAGGTCAAGGGACGGTTGACAGCCGAGGGACTCTTCGACGAGGAGCGGAAAAGGCCGCTCCCGTTCCTTCCGATCCGGGTGGGCGTGATCACATCTCCCACGGGCGCCGCGATCCGCGACGTCCTGCGCGTCCTCCGCGACCGCTTCGCCGATCTTCAGGTCCTCATCCATCCCGTTCCGGTCCAGGGCCCCGCCGCCGCCCGGGCCGTCTCCCGGGCGATCGACGAGATGAACCGGCATTCCCTGGACGTTCTGCTGATCGTGAGGGGCGGGGGCTCGCTGGAGGACCTCTGGGCGTTCAACGAAGAAGAGGTGGTCCGCGCGATCGTCCGGTCGCGCGTCCCGGTTGTCACGGGGATCGGACACGAGACGGACTTCACGCTGGCCGACTTCGCTTCGGACTTGCGGGCACCTACGCCAACCGCGGCCGCGTCCATGATCGTTCGATCGAAGATCGAGCTCCACGAGAAGATCGACCTCCTGGCCCGGCGCCTGGCAAGAGGGGCCCGCTCCGTCTTTCAGGAACAGCGGTCCCGGCTGCGCATTGCGTCGCGCGATCTGGGCGATCTCGCCGTCCTTCTGGAACGATTCGCCCAGCGGGTGGACGACCTGGCCGGACGTCTCCGCGCGGCCTGGCGCGAGAGAGGGAACGGACAGCGGCGGGAGCTGGAGGGGGCCGTCCGCCGGCTCATGCGGCGCCATCCCGAGGCCGGGCTTGCCCGTCAGCGAGGACGGTTCGAGACGGCGCGTCGAATCCTCGCGCCGTCCATGCGGACCGGCCTGGGGGTTCGACAGCAGACTCTCCGGCGGCTGTCCGAGCGGTTGACGGCCCTTTCTCCCCTGGGCGTTCTCTCCCGCGGTTACAGCCTGACGTTCACTCTGCCCGAAATGGCGATCGTTCGTTCCGCCGCCGCCCTCTCCGCGGGGGACCGGATCCGCGTCCGGCTCGGGGAGGGGTCCGTCGACGCCACCGTGGACCGATGCATGGACCGAAAGGAGAAGGAATTGAAAATTGGAAATTTGAATTGGAAGAGAGGCGACGACAAACCGGACAACATTCAAGAAAGACAGATTGAAAATTGGAAATTGTAAATTTCAAATTGTAAATTGCCGAAGACAATTATTCATTCCACGGAGTATAATAACATCCCCGAACACCCGGAACCGGAGCATGGCCGAACCGAAGTTTGAACAAGCGCTCAAGCGGCTCGAACAGATCGTGGACTCTCTTGAGGGCGGATCGCTTTCCCTCGAAGAGTCGCTCAAGATCTTCGAAGAGGGCGTCAAGCTTGCCCGTCATTGCGCCAGGAAGCTGGAGGAGGCGGAGCGCAAGGTGGAGATCCTAACGACCGATATCGCGGGGAAGAAGACGGCCCAGCCGTGGAGCGAGGCGGCGGGCGGAGAGGCTGACGAAGAGGAGAAGGAGATTTGACGGCGGTTGTCCTCGCCCCCTACCTGGAGACCTGCCGGCGCCGCGTCGAACGGGAGCTCGACCGGGTCCTTCCCCCCGAGGGGGCGTTTCCGGACGTTCTGCATCGGGCAATGCGGTATTCCACCCTGGCCGGCGGAAAGCGGGTCCGCGCCGCTCTGGCGATCGCTTCGGCCGAGGCGTGCGGGCGGGACGATGACGCCGTTCTTCCATTGACGGCCGCGCTCGAGTTGATCCACGCCTACTCGCTCATCCACGACGATCTGCCGGCGATGGACGATGATGACGTCCGCAGGGGCAGGCCGACGAATCACAAGGTTTTCGGCGAGGCCATGGCGATCCTCGCGGGGGACGCGCTCCTCACGCTCGCTTTTCATGTGCTGGCCGATGATGCCCTCAACCCGGACCTGGGGGCGTCTGCCCGGATCCGGGTCATCCAGGAGATCGGGCGGGCGGCGGGCCACGGCGGCCTCGTCGGAGGGCAGGCCGTCGACGTCGCGTCGGAAGGGCTCCACGCGGATGTGGCCGTCCTCGAGTACATCCACACGCACAAGACGGGGGCCCTGATCCGTGCCGCCGTCCGCGCGGGCGCGATCGTGGGCGGGGCCGGGGAATCCGATTTCGCGGCCCTCTCCGGCTTCGGCGAGAAGGTCGGCCTGGCCTTCCAGATCGTCGACGACCTGCTGGACGTCGAGGGGGATCCGGCGGTCATGGGCAAGGGCGTCGGCGGCGACAACCGGAAGCGGAAGCAGACTTACCCGCGCCTGCTCGGCGCGGCCGAGTCAAGGGGACTCGCGAAGGAGCTCATCGAGAAGGCCCTGGGGGACGTCGATCGGTTCGACGGGCGGGCCGGGCCTCTCCGGTCGATGGCCCAGTTCATCCTGAGCAGAGCCTTTTAGGAGCGGTTGGAAGGAAGCGACGATGCCTCTTCTCGAATCAATCAACTCACCGGCCGATCTCCGCAAGATCCCCCGGAAGGACCTTCCAGCGCTGGCGGAAGAGATCCGGGCCGAGATGATCCGGGTCTGCGCGCGCCAGGGCGGGCACCTGGCCCCGTCTCTCGGCGTTGTCGAGATTTCCGTCGTCCTCCACTCCATTTTCAATACGCCCGAAGACCTGATCGTCTGGGACATCGGCCACCAGGCGTACGCCCACAAGATCCTCACGGGGCGCCGGGCGGCCTTCGAGACGATCCGCCAGTGGGGAGGCATCTCCGGGTTCCTCAAGCGCGACGAGTCTCCCTTCGACGTGTTCGGGGCGGGCCACTCATCCACATCGATTTCCGCCTCCCTCGGCCTCGCCTGCGCCAGGGACCTGAAGAAAGAGGCTCGGCGGATCGTCGCCGTAATCGGAGACGGGGCGATGACGGCGGGAATGGCGTTCGAGGCGCTCAACAACGCCGGGCACCTGAAGAAGGACCTGATCGTCATCCTGAACGACAACGAGATGTCGATCTCGCCCAATGTCGGAGCCTTCTCGGCCTACCTCTCCCGCCTCATGACCGGCCCCTTCTACACGACCGTTCGGAAGGAGACGGAGCACTTCCTCAAGGCGATCCCCCGCCTGGGTCTCCCCATGATCCGGATGGCGAAGACGATGGAAGAGGGCGTCAAGGGAATGGTCGGACCGGGTATTCTCTTCGAGGAGATGGGGTTTCAGTACGTGGGCCCGCTCGACGGAAACGATTTGGACGTCCTCTTCGCGACGATGGAGAACGTGAAGCGCCTGTCGGGGCCGACGCTCGTCCACGTCGTGACCAAGAAGGGAAAGGGATACAAGCCGGCCGAGGACGCTCCCGGACCGTTCCACGGGACGCCGCCGTTCGAGATCGCCACGGGCAAGAGGGCCTCGTCCGCGGGCCCCACCTACACAGGTGTCTTCGGCCAGGCGATGGTCGATCTGGCCCGGCTTGATCAATCGGTCGTCGCGATCACGGCGGCCATGGCCGACGGCACCGGGCTCGCCCCGTTCTCCCGCGAGTTTCCCGATCGGTTCTTCGACGTTGGGATCGCCGAACAGCACGGCGTGACGTTTGCCGCGGGTCTCGCCGCGGGCGGACTGAAGCCGGTCGTGGCGGTCTACTCCACTTTCCTTCAGCGGGCGTACGACCAGATCGTCCACGACGTCTGCCTCCAGAACCTTCCCGTGGTCTTCGCCCTGGACCGGGCCGGCCTCGTGGGGGAGGACGGCCCCACGCACCACGGCGTGTTCGATCTTGCCTATCTCCGCGTGCTTCCGAACATGATCGTCATGGCGCCAAAGGACGAAAACGAGTTCCGCCGTCTTCTCAAGACCGCGGTCGATCACCCCGGTCCGGCCGCGGTTCGGTATCCCCGCGGGGCGGCGGTCGGCGTCCCGCTCGATCCCACGATCGAGCCGCTGGCGGTCGGCTCGTGGGAGGTCCTGCGGGAGGGACGCGAAGGGATGATCCTGGCCGTCGGACCGGCCGTCCAGGCCGCGATGGAGGCGGCGGAGACGCTGGCCGCGGAGGGACACGCCGTGGGCGTCGTGAACGCCCGGTTCGTCAAGCCGCTGGACGAGAATCTTCTGAAGGAGATAGCGAGGGAAGGGACGTTCTGGCTGACCGTGGAGGACCATCAACTGGCCGGTGGCTTCGGTTCGGCCGTCCTCGAGTTTCTCGAGGCCGCCGGGCTCTCCGGCGTGCGCGTGAAGCGCGCGGGCCTTCCCGACCGGTTCTCGGAGCACGGCGAGATCGATCTTCTCCGGCGGGCGTACGGTCTCGACGCGGAGGGGATCGCCGCCGCCGTCCGGTCGATGCTCTCCGTCCGGACGATCCAGTGGCATGAGGCGGTTCCGTAACCGGGCGGAGGTAGGCGCTGGGGGCGGAAGAGGGACCGGTGCGTCCGGCCGCCGGCTCGATCAGCTTCTTTTCGACCGGGGTCTCGCCCCGAGCCGCGAGCGGGCTCGCGCCCTGATCCTGGCGGGCAAGGTGCTGGTCGACGGGAGGCGCGTCGAGAAGCCCGGGACGTCCGTCGCCGGGGACGCGCCGATCCAGGTCGAATCTCCCGATCATCCGTACGTGAGCCGCGGAGGCGTCAAGCTCGCGGCCGTGTTGAAGGCCTTTCCGATCCCCGTCGAGGGGTGCGTCGCCGCGGACGTCGGCGCATCGACGGGCGGGTTCACGGATTGTCTTCTTCAGAACGGAGCGGGCCGGGTCTTCGCGGTCGACGTGGGGTACGGCCAGCTTCACGCCCGGCTCAGGTCCGATCCCCGCGTTGTCCTGCGGGAGCGGACGAACGTCCGGTACATGCGCCTGGATGACCTCGCGGGGCCGGACGGGCCGCCAGTCGACCTGGTGACGGTGGACGTTTCTTTCATCTCTCTGACGCTCGTGCTCCCGGCGGTCCACGGCTTCCTTAAGCCGGGGGGATGGGCCCTCGTGCTCGTTAAGCCGCAGTTCGAGGCGGGGCGGAAGTTCGTGGAGAAGGGAGGCGTCGTCCGGGACCAGGCGGCGATCCGCGAGGCGGTCGACAAAGTCGCCCGGAAGGCGCGGGACCTGGGTTTCGGGATTGCCGGGGAGCTTCCGTCTCCCATTCCGGGACCGGCCGGGAACCGGGAGATATTCCTCATTCTTCGCAAGGACGCATAGGGAATGACGACCGCTCCATCCGGCGTTCTCATCCGGGCCCTCCGCCTCTGGCGGGAGATCCTCCGGGCCGTTCCCCCGCTTCTGCCCCTAGACGTCCCGAACCTTTCGCCGCTCGTGGCGCGGGACCTTGCGCGCTCTCCGGCCACGCCCGGCTGGATCCTGGACCGGATGGCGGTCTCGGCCCTCGACGATCCGGATCTCCTCGACCTCGTGCTTTCCCATCCGGCGCTTCCGCAGGAGACGATCCGCTTCCTGTCGAGTGTCGGGGAGCGGGAAGTTCTCTCGCTTCTCTCCGCCCGGCTCGGCGTGGCGGTGCGGGGAGAGATGGCCCTCGTGGGCGGGGAGGGGGCAAAGGAGGAGGGTGCCGAAGAGGCGGCCGAGGAGCAGGTCCGCTCCGCGCTTCAACTGGTCCAGCGCCTGTCCGTCGGGGAGCGGCTCCGCCTTGCTCTCCGGGGAAACAAGGAGGTCCGGTCGATTCTCATCCGGGACGGGGCCCGGACCGTCGCCATGAATGTTCTCGAGAACCCGCGGCTCAGCGAAGGAGAAATCGAGCAGTTTGCCAAGTCCAAGCAGATCGGGGAGGACGTTCTGAGAGAGATCGCCAAGAACAGAGAGTGGTGCCGAAGCTACGGGGTCGTCGCGGCCCTGACGGGGAACCCCAAGACGCCGCCGGGGGTCGCTCTGCCCCTTCTGAATCAGCTCAAGAAGAAGGACCTTGAAGGCCTCGAGAAGAACAAGAACGTGTCCGAAGCGGTCCGGGCCGGGGCCAAGCGTCTCATGGCGCAGAAACGGACTTAACAGGATGCGGAGCCCATCCCGGGGCGGGGATAAGGGTCGTTTTCCCTTGGCGTTCTTTCGAAGCGGCTGGTAAGGTCAGGCCGTTTCAGGGAAAAAAGCCGGTGACCTCTTGACATTCAAGCTATGCGATCCCATACCTTAAAGGCCTATGGATACGCCTGACGAGAAAGGGGTCGCCGAGGCGGCTCAGGCCGAAAGCCCTCCTCCCGCCGGACTTTCACCCGAGGAAGAGCGGGACGCGCTCCGGGAGGCCTTGGCGCAGGCGGAGGCCCAGGCCGCGGAGGCGCGGGACAGGCTCCTCCGGGCGGCGGCAGACTTCGACAATACGAAGAAGCGGATCGCCCGCGAGCAGGCCGAGGCGATCCGCTACGGGAACGAGGCGATCCTGCGGGAGATCCTCTCGGTTGCCGACAACCTGGGTTTCGCCCTCTCTCACGCGGAACAGGGCGTGGGCGACTCTCCCGGCGGGCTCGTCCAGGGAGTCGAGCTGACCTACAAGCACCTTCTGGACACGCTCGCCCGTTTCGGCGTCACGCCGGTCGAGTCTCTCGGAAAGCCGTTCGATCCAGCCTGCCAGCAGGCGATGAGCCAGATCCCCGCCGACGTTCCGGAGAACACCGTCGTGCAGGAGATCCAGAAGGGATACAGGTACAACGACCGCCTTCTCCGGCCCGCGCTGGTGATCGTGTCGAAGAGGCCGGGTGAGACGGCGGACGCGGACGTTCGCGGCGCCGGGAGCGAAGGGCCGGAAGAAATCTGAGGACTTAGCTCCAGGCGTTCATTTCTTTTTCATTTGCTTAGGAGGAAATCATGGCAAAGGTCATCGGGATCGACTTGGGGACCACGAACTCGTGCGTCGCCATCATGGAAGGGGGAGATCCGGTCGTCATCGCCAACGCCGAAGGGAGCCGGACAACCCCGTCGGTGGTGGCCGTTTCGGAGAGCGGGGAGCGTCTCGTGGGGCAGATCGCGAAGCGCCAGGCGATCACGAACCCGGACAACACGATCTTCTCCATCAAGAGACTGATCGGCCGGAAGTACGAGTCTCAGGAGGTCGAGCGGGCGAAGAAGGTCCTCCCGTACAAGGTCAGCGGGTCTCCGAACGGGGACGCGGGGGTCGAGATCCGCGGGAAGCGTTACTCGCCCGCCGAGGTTTCCGCCATGGTCCTCCAGAAGATGAAGCAGACGGCCGAGGACTACCTGGGAGAGAAGGTGACGGAGGCCGTGATCACCGTGCCGGCGTACTTCAACGACTCCCAGCGGCAGGCGACGAAGGACGCGGGACGGATCGCGGGACTCGAGGTCCTGAGGATCATCAACGAGCCGACGGCCGCGTCGCTCGCTTACGGCCTGGACAAGAAGAAGGACGAGACCATCGCCGTGTACGACTTGGGCGGCGGGACGTTCGACATCTCGATCCTGGAGCTGGGCGACGGCGTCTTCGAGGTCAAGTCCACCAACGGCGACACCTACCTCGGCGGAGACGACTTCGACCAGCGGATCATCAACTGGATCGCCGACGAGTTCAAGAAGAACCAGGGGATCGACCTCCGCAACGACAAGATGGCCCTCCAGCGCCTCAAGGAAGCCGCCGAGAAGGCCAAGCACGAGCTCTCCACGGTGATGGAGACGGACGTCAACCTGCCGTTCATCACGGCGGACGCCACCGGACCCAAGCACCTGACGCTGAAGCTCTCGCGGTCGAAGCTCGAGCAGCTCGTCGACGATCTTGTCCAGAATACAATCGGGCCCTGCCGGCAGGCGCTGGCCGATGCGGGCATCTCAGCCAAGGACGTGGACGAAGTGGTCTTGGTCGGCGGGATGACGCGGATGCCCAAGGTCCAGCAGGTCGTCAAGGAATTCTTCGGGAAGGAGCCGCACAAGGGCGTCAATCCGGATGAGGTCGTGGCGATCGGGGCCGCGATCCAGGCGGGCGTCCTCAAGGGAGAGGTCAAGGACGTCCTGCTCCTCGACGTCACCCCGCTCTCGCTTGGGATCGAGACTCTGGGCGGCGTCTTCACGAAGTTGATCGAGCGGAACACGACTATCCCGACGAAGAAGGGCCAGATCTTCTCGACGGCGTCCGACAACCAGCCGGCCGTGTCGATCCACGTCCTCCAGGGCGAGCGGGAGATGGCCTCGGACAACAAGACGCTGGGGCGGTTCGAGCTGGTCGGGATTCCGCCCGCGCCGCGCGGCGTGCCGCAGGTCGAGGTGACCTTCGACATCGACGCCAACGGGATCGTCCACGTCTCGGCCAAGGATCTGGGGACGGGGAAGGAGCAGTCGATCAAGATCACCGCCTCCTCCGGCCTCACCGAGGAGGAGATCAAGAAGATGGTGACCGAGGCGTCTTCGCACGCCGACGAAGACCGCCGCAAGAAACAGCTCGCCGAGGCGCGGAACGAGGCCGACAACCTGATCTACAGCGTCGAGAAGTCGATCAAGGACTACGGCGACAAGCTCTCCGGCGGCGAGAAGGCGGAGATCGAGAGAGCCATCGAGTCCGCTCGGAAGGCGATGGACGAGAACGATATAGAAAAGATCCGGGCGGCCACCACCGAGCTCTCCCGCTCGTCTCATAAGCTCGCCGAGGAGATCTACGGGCAGATGGCCGGGAAGGGGACCGAGACAGGCGGCTCCGCGGGATCCCGGCCGGCGGACGAGGGAGTTGTTGACGCCCAGTTCGAGGAAGTCGACAAGGAGAAGAAGTAGGCGCATGCCGAGACCCGGATCGCGGGAGTGAAACGGTGGGGGCAGGAGGCGGACCGCTTTCTGCCCCCTGTCTTTCCGGTGAATCGGTGAAACGGTGAATCGGTGAGTCGGAGTCGGAGAGCGACAATGAAGTTACTGTCCATTCACCCATTCACCCATTTACCCATTCACCCATTCACCGATCTACCCATTCTTCCATTCACCCATTCACCCATTCACCGTCTCACCAATGTCTAAACGAGACTATTACGAAGTTCTGGGCGTCCCCCGGGATGCCGGCGAGGCCGAGATCAAGAAGGCCTTCCGGCGCATGGCCGTCAAGCACCATCCCGACAAGAACCCCGGCGACAAGGGGGCGGAGGAAAAGTTCAAGGAAGCGAACGAGGCGTACGAGGTCCTTTCGAACCAGGAAAAGCGCGCATTCTACGACCGATTCGGGCAGGCCCCGGGGGCGGGCGGTTTCGAGGGGTTCGGGGGGGGCGGCGGATTCGGGGGCGTCGGGGACATCTTCGAAGAAGTCTTCTCGGACTTCTTCGGGGGCGGAGGCCGGCGGCGGCGTCCGCGGGCGGAGCGCGGGAACGATATCCTCCAGTCCGTCGAAGTCTCGTTCGAAGAAGCGGCGTTCGGCAAGGAGGCGGCCATCCGCCTCAGCCGCCCGGAGACGTGCGGCGCGTGCCGCGGCACGGGGGGGCGTTCGGGAAGCGGACCGGCGGAGTGTCCGACGTGCAGAGGGGCGGGCGAGGTCCGCTACCAGCAGGGGTTCTTCACGATCCGCCGGACGTGCTCCCATTGCAACGGCGAGGGGAGGGTCGTCTCCCATCCGTGCGAGACGTGCCGGGGCCGCGGAAGCGTCCCGTCCGAGAAGACGATCACAGTGAAAATTCCGCCCGGCATCGACGACGGCGGGCGCCTTCGCCTGATGGGGGAAGGGGAACACGGCCGGCGGGGAGGGCCGCCGGGCGATCTCTACATCGAAGTCCGCGTGACCCCCCACCCGCTCTTTCGACGGGAGGGGAACGACGTGGTCTGCGAGATCCCCGTGAGCTTTCCGAGGGTCGCCCTGGGAGGGACGATCGACATTCCAACGCTCACAGGCACGGCCCCGCTCAAGATTCCGCCCGGNACCCAGACCGGACGGGTTTTCCGGCTCAAGGGGAAAGGGATCGCGGACGTTCGCGGCCGGGGCATCGGCGACCAGCAGGTGCGCATCGCCGTCGTGACGCCCCAGAAGCTCACGCCCCGCCAGCGCGAGCTGTTGGAGGAGTTCGCCGCCCTGGCCGGTGAAGACGGCGGCGTGGAAAAGAACTTCCTGTCTCGGGTGCGGGACCTGTTCGAGTCGTGACCGCCGATGATTCCCCGCCTCTTCGTTTCTCCTGAGCGCATTCGGGAAGGGGAAGCCGCTCTCGATTCCGGACAGCTCCATTACGTCCGGAACGTTCTCAGGGGCCGGCCGGGGGACCCCATCCTCGTGTTCGACGGCTCCGGCCGGGAATGGGAAGGAACGCTCCAGCTCCGGAAAAAGTCGCTCCTGGTCCGGCTCGCCGAGGCCCGGAGGCCCGACGTCGAATCCCCCGTTTCCATAACGCTCGCCGCGGCGATTCCCCGGGGCGAGAAGATGGAATGGATCGTTCAAAAGGCCGCCGAACTGGGCGTGACGCGCATTGTTCCGGTCCTCTCCGCGCGATCCGAGGCGCGCCTTCCGGCCGAACGGCAGTCCCGCCGTCTTGCGCGGTGGGAGGCGGTGGCGCGGGAGGCGGCCGAGCAGTCGG
>MHEK01000019.1 GCA_001803795.1 Nitrospirae bacterium RBG_16_64_22 | reverse complement strand
AAGACGCCCGCGCGGACTTCCCGCCCGTCTTTCGAGAGGGCCGCGATCAGTCTTCCCACTTCCGAGACCGCGGCTTTGTTGCGGCTTGCTTCTTCCCCCAGGGCGACGACGATCCGGCGACCTGCCGAGAAGAACGCGCCCGGGCCGGTCTGAGCGGGGACGTTCTTTGCGATCTCTTCAACGGCCCGGGAAAGATCGGCGCTTCCCGCCTGGATGGCCGCGGCGGCCAGGGAAGCCAGCTCGATCGACGTGTCGCCGAGGACGGCCAAGCGAGCCCCGTTCCGGATTGCCTTCTTGATCCTCAGATCGAGGATAGGAAGATCGCGCGACGGATCCGAAGCAATGAGGAGGATCGTGTCGGCCCAGTCGATGTCGGGCGCGCCGACGGGAGAGAAGCCGGCGGCGCGCAGGGACGCGGAGGCGCCTGCGTCGAACGAGAGATTGTTGGAGGAATAGGATGTCCGCAGGATCCTCGCGAGAAGGTAGAGTTCCTCGTTCGTCGCGGCCGGGCCGGCGATGGCGCCGATCCTTCCTTCCTCCGAGCCTGGAACCTGGGCGACCCGGCGGAACGCCGCCGCGGCGTAATCCAGCGCCTCTTCCCAGGAGGCCGGCGTGAGCGTCCCGTTCTTCCGGATGAGCGGCGTCGTGAGCCGAGGGGCGGCGGGTTCGTCGGGCCGGACGGAGAAGCGTCCCCTGTCGCAGAGCCACCCGTCGTCGACCAGAGGGTTCTCGCGGGACGCGACCCGAAGGACCTCGCCGTTCCGGACGTGCGTGTAGACGTTGCACCCGCAGGCGCACTCGGGGCAGACGGACGGTTTGCGCTCGTACTCCCACGGGCGGGCGCGGAAGCGGTAGTGCTTGCCGGTCAGCGCGCCCACGGGACAGATCTCCACCGTGTTCCCGGAGAAGTTCGAGTCGAGCGTCCGGCCCGGCGCCGTGTCGATGAACGAATCCCGTCCTCGGTATGTCACGCTGATCTGCGGATGCCGGGCGATCTCGCGCTGGAACTGGACGCACCGCAGGCAGAGGACGCACCGCTCCCGGTCGATGAGCACGTGGGGACCCAGGGAGACGGGCTTCTTGAAGTGGTATTTCTTCTCGGCGAAGCGCGTGCCTCCGGGGCCGTAGGCGAGCGTCTGGTCCTGCAAGGGGCATTCGCCGCCCTTGTCGCAGACGGGACAGTCGAGGGGGTGGTTGATGAGAAGGAACTCGATCATCCCCTGCTGGGCCTTGCGGACCTTCTCGGACGTGGCGCGGGTCCGGACGACCATTCCCGGCGAGACGGGCGTCGCGCAGGCTGGGATCAGCTTGGGGATCTTCTCCACCTCCACGAGACAGCACCGGCAGACGGCGACGGGCGTGAGTTTGGGGTGGTAGCAGAAGCGCGGGATCTCGATGCCGACGGAGCCCGCGGCCTCGATTATCTTCGTCCCCGGCGGGACGACGATCTCCCGCCCGTCGATCGTGAGCGTGATCATGTCAGGCATTGGCCGGTTCCCTGGATTGGAAATTGGAAATTGTAAATTGTAAACTGTAAATCTTCGAACTGTTGGTTCCTGAGTCTTGATCTTCGTTTTCCAATTTCCAACTTCCAATTTTCAATTTGAAACGGCTCTTTTTCCTCACCGATCCACCTCTCCCATGACCGGATCGAGGGAGCCGATGGCGGCGATGACGTCGGCCACGAGGCCGCCCTCGCAAAGGGCTGGCAGGATCTGGAGGCTCACGAACGAGGGGGCGCGGACGTGCATCCGGTACGGCTTGTTCGACCCGTCCGAGACGAGGTAGATCCCCAGCTCCCCCCGGGCCGATTCGATCGCGGAGTAGACCTCTCCCTCCGGCGGCTGGAACCCCCGCGTGTAGAGGAGGAAGTGGTGGATGAGGGCCTCCATGTTCCTTTCGAGCTCCTCCTTGGGAGGGGGGCTGATCTTGCGGTCGGCCGTTCGGAACTCGCCGCGCGGGGAGATCTGTTTCAGCGCCTGGACGCAGATCTCCCGGCTCTGGCGCATCTCCTCCAGGCGGACGAGATACCGGTCGTAGACGTCGCCCGTCTTCCCGACGGGGACATCGAAGGAGTACTTGGGATACGTCAGATACGGCCTGTCCTTCCGGAGGTCCCACTTGATTCCCGAGCCGCGGATGTTGGGGCCCGAGAGTGCGTAGTCGAGGGCCTCCTCCGGCGTGATGACGGAGACTCCGAGCGTCCTCTTCTCCCAGATCCGGTTGTTCGTGAGGAGGCCGTCGTACTCGTCCACGCTTGCCGGGAAGACGTCCAGGAAGTCCTGCACCTTCTTGTGGAAGCCGTCGGGAAGGTCTGCCCGCACGCCGCCGATGTTGATGAAGGAGGTCATCATCCTGACGCCGGAGAGGAAGTCCATGATGTCCAGGATCAGCTCCCGGTCGCGCCAGCAGTAGAAGAAGACGCTCATGGCGCCGAGCTCCATGGCGTGCGTGCCGAGGGCGATGAGGTGCGAGGCGAGCCGGGTGAGTTCCGCGATGAGGACGCGGATGTCCTGCGCCCGCTCCGGGATCTCGATCCCCATCAGCTTCTCGACTGCCAGGGCGTAGGCCAGGTTGTTCGTCGGGGGAGAGAGGTAGTCCATCCGGTCCGTCACGACGACCGCTTGCTGCCAGGTGAGGTTCTCGGCCGTCTTCTCGATGCCGGTGTGGAGGTACCCGATGTGGGGGATGGTCCGGAGGACCGTCTCCCCGTCCAACTGAAGGACGAGGCGGAGGACGCCGTGCGTGGAGGGGTGCTGGGGGCCCATGTTGATGACCATCGTGGTCTCTTCCCCCACGTCGGCCGTGCCCTGCTCCAGGGCGTACTCGGCCTTGCCCAGCCCCTTCTTCCAGATCGCTTCCTGTGGCTTGATGGAATCCTGATTGTGCGTGAAGGCGACTTCCTCGCCGTCCAGCGGAAAGTCCTTTCTCAGCGGATGTCCCGTCCAGAAATCCGGGCAGAGGATCCGGCGGAGGTCCGGGTGGCCGGAGAAGCGGACGCCGAAGAGGTCGAAAATCTCCCGCTCGTGCCAGTTGGCCGTCTTCCACACGTCCGTCGCCGTGGGGAGAGGCTCGTCCTCTCCGACGGAGACCTTTACGCGGACGGAGCGATTCGCGGGGATGGACGAGACCTGATAGTTGACTTCGAACCGCTTCGACCGGCCCGGATAATCGGCGCCAGCGATGTCGGCCAGGTAGTTGAACCCGAGATCGGTCTTGAGCGTCGAGAGGAGGCGGTGAAGGTTTTCGGGCGTGGTCGTGAGCGTTGTCTCGCCCCGGAACTCGCCCGCGCCCGTGACGGCGCCCGGGCACCTGGCCTTGATCAGTTCGGCGAGCGATATGTCCGTAGCGGCCGTCGTCATTGGGTTCTAGAGGGTCCTAGGCGACGGGCTGGGACAGGGGGCGCTGGGCCTGGATCTTCTTCTGAAGCTCCATCAGGCCGAAGATGACGGCGTCGGGGGACGGGGGGCATCCCGGCACGTAGATGTCCACGGGAACGACCTTGTCGGCCCCCTGGACGATGGCGTAGTTGTTGAAGACGCCGCCGCACGAGGCGCAGGCCCCCATGGCGAGGACCCACTTGGGCTCGGGCATCTGTTCGTAGAGGCGGCGGAGGACGGGCGCCATCTTGACCGAGAGGCGTCCCGCGATGATGATGAGGTCGGACTGGCGGGGCGTGCCGCGGAAGACCTCGGCGCCGAAGCGGGCCACGTCGAACCGCGGAGCGACCATCCCCATCATCTCGATGGCGCAACAGGCGAGGCCGAAGATCATCGGCCAGATGGCCGATTTCCGCCCCCACTGGAGGACGTCTTCCACTGAGGTGAGGATGATTCCATGGCCGACGAGCTGGTCGAGCGTGACGTTCATCTCGATTCTCTCCCGTGGAGTTGTGGATCTGTGTGGATCTGGGCGGCGCCGGGCGGCTGATGACCGGAGGAGCTTGAAACGGTCTTTGTGATGCCAATCCGAACGGCGTTTGGTATTCTATGGGTGGTCTTTGATGAAGTCAACGGAATCTTAGGGGCGGTGAAATGGTGAATAGGTGAATAGGTGAATGGGTGAATCGGTGAATCGGTGAATGGGGCAAATTCCCCCCTTTGATAAAGGGGGGGCGGGGGGGATTGGGTGAATCGGGGAGATTTGCGTTGACGAAGCGGCTGCTTGTCGCGGTTATGGTTGTTGGTCTGTCGACGGCGGGGTGCGGGACGGCGCGCGTCGTCCCGCCGTCAGCCGGGATGGAGGGGGCGTCCGCCCCCAAGAAGGTTGAGGCCTACCTTTTCCACGTTCTTTCGCGCCTCAAGCAGGCGGATGCGCATGGGACGGGAGGCGTCCTCTCGGTCCGGCTGGAGATCGACCCTTCCGTAGAGGCCATGGCGCACCCCCGGGCCGGGGGCTCCGCCGCCGACATCTCGATCACGACCGGGTTTCTCAACACCCTTGAGTCCGAGGCGGAGCTTGCGGCCGTCCTCGCGCACGAGTACGCCCATCTGCGGGAAGGGCACGGCCTCCCTCGCGCGGCCGGGGAAGGAGAGATTCCGTTCGGCGAGGCCATGTCCCGGGGCGGGGAGAAGCTTGCCTGGGATCGAAAAGTGATCCGCGCCGCCGATGAACAGGAGGCGGACCGGGTTGCCCTCGACCTCCTCGCCCGGGCCGGATACCGTCCCGAAGCTCTCCTCGCGGTTGTCGAGCGGCTGGTCGTCCTCGGGGAGATCGTTCCCGAGCCCCGCCGGACGATTCTCCGGTCGCGGCTCGGCGGACGGGACGCAAGCGCCCTTGGTCCGCGGGCGGAGGGCCGGGATTCGTACGCCGCGAATGTCCTCGCGCCTCTCAAGACGATGACCCCCGTCCGGACGGCCGAGTGACGGCCGAAAGCCGGCGCGGGATTTCCGGTCCGGAGCCCGCGCCTCCCGTCTCACCCCGCGAGATCTGGGCGTGGGCCTTCTTCGATTTCGCCAATTCCTCCTACACGACCGTCATCATCACGGTCGTTTACTCCGTCTACTTCACCAAGATCGTGGCTGTGGGGCACGTGGGCGAACAGCTTTGGGGATGGGGATATTCCGCGTCGATGCTGGTTATCGCGCTCGCGTTGCCCTTTCTGGGGGCGGCGGCGGACTTCGCCGGGGCGAAGAAGCGCTTCCTCTGCGTCCTGACCGGCGTCTCCGTTGTCTTTACGGCCCTCCTCTACTTCGTCGGGCCGGGGGACCTCTGGACGGGGCTTCTCTTTCTGGTTCTTTCCAACATCGGGTTCGCGGGGGGGCTTGCCTTCTACAACGGCTTCCTTCCCGAGATTGCCCGCGCCGACAATATGGGGAAGATCTCGGGATACGGCTGGGCGCTCGGGTACGTCGGGGGCTTGGTCGCCCTCCTCTGCGTCTATCCGTTCGTCCGGGGCGGGTTCGGGGAGGAGAACCTCTCCTCCGTCCGCTGGGCGTTCCCGCTCACGGCGGCCTTCTTCTTCCTGGCCTCCCTTCCCACCTTTATCCTCCTCCGCGAGAGGGCCGTGCCGAGCCGGCTTCCAGCGGGGGAGGGATACGGGCGGGTCGGGTGGCGGCGGGTTTTCGAGACGCTCCGGGAGATCCGCCGGTTCCGCGAGCTGGCCAAGTTCTTCATCGCCTTCTTCATCTACGGCGACGCGATCAACACGGTTATCGTCTTCTCGTCCATCTTCGCGGCCCACGTCCTGGGGTTCACGCCGGGGGAGCTCATCCTCTTTTTCGTCGTCGTCCAGGTCACGGCCGCCCTGGGCGCCTTCGCCTTCGGCCCCGTCACCGACCGGATGGGGGCGAAGAGGACGATCGGGATCACGCTCGTCATCTGGATCGGCGTCGTCGCCGCGGCCGCGGGGGTCGAGACGAAAGAGGCGTTCTACGTCGTGGGTCTCGCGGCCGGTCTCGCCATCGGATCGAGCCAAGCGGCGAGCCGGGCGCTCATCGCCCTGATGACGCCGCCGGGGAAGAATGCGGAGTTCTTCGGCTTCTTCGCTCTCACGGAGAAGTTCGCCGCGATCATGGGCCCGCTCGTCTACGGGACGATCAGCGCCTGGACGGGAAGCCAGCGGACGGCGCTCCTTTCGGTCGGCGCGTTCTTCATCCTCGGATTCGTCGCGCTCCAGTTCGTCCGGGAGAAAGAGGGGATCGAAGCGGCGCAGGCCCTTCGGGATTTAACGGGCCGCAAGACTCACACGGGATAGATATTGAAACGGAGAGCCTTCGCGGCCGTGAGGAGGCGTTCGTCGTAGCTTGCCAGGGAGGGATCATGCCCGTGATTTCTGAGAAAATCCATCGAAGCCAGATGCAGGGCATCAAGCGTCCGGACCGTTGCGGGAAACGCCTCCAAGGCGCGCGCGAGGATGGGCGGGGCCAGCTCGAGGAAGGCAATGCCGCCCAGAAGTGCCCGCACGAGATCGCCGTGGCTGTCGGCCAATCGCCTTGCGTGGATCCTGGTCCAGACCTCGTACTCGATGAGCCGGCTCGAAATCAATGTTTCCCGCCAGAGGGCCTCCGGCGGAACCCGGTCCTCCGCGAGGATCTGTGCCAGCGCGACAGACGTGTCGAGATAGATCACCGCTCGGCCCGATCCAGGGCCAGCTCGCCCAGGATTTCCTTGAGCGTTGCGACCGGTGCTCTGCGCGGAGGCGCCTCCGATCGCTCAAGGGGGGGTGTTATCCACCCTTTCCTCACCGCTTCGGCAAGGATAGCATCGAGAAGGAAGGGACTTCGGTCAAGGCGCGGGGGCACAAGGACCCTAGGGGGACG
>MHEK01000018.1 GCA_001803795.1 Nitrospirae bacterium RBG_16_64_22 | reverse complement strand
GTCTCGTCGAGTTCCACCGGACCGATTCCAAAATGCCCGAGGCGATGGAATGGCCGACGGAGACGAGGCGGCGGCGCGACGGCTTCAAGCTTACGGACCGACGCTTCGACCGGAAGAAGGCGCTCGCCGAAGTCGACTACTGCGTCTTCTGCCACGACCGCGACAAGGACTCCTGCTCCAAGGGATACCTCGACAAGAAGGGGGCGCGGGTCAAGAACCCCGTCGGCATCGTCCTCGACGGCTGTCCCCTCCGCGAGAAGATCTCCGAGGCCCACTGGCTCAAGAAACAGGGCGATTCGATCGCCGCCCTCGCGATGATCGCGATCGACAACCCGATGGTCCCCGGCACTGGCCACCGGATCTGCAACGACTGCATGAAGGCCTGCATTTACCAGAAGCAGGAGCCGGTGAACATCCCCCAGGCCGAGACGCGCATCCTCACGGACGTCCTCGACCTTCCGTGGGGGCTCGAGATCTACGGGTTCCTGACGCGCTGGAACCCGCTCAACGTCAAGCGCCCCTACGCCCTTCCCTACAACGGGAAGAACGTCCTCGTCGTGGGAATGGGTCCCGCGGGGTACACGCTCTCCCAATTTCTCCTGAACGAGGGGTACGGCGTCGTGGGCGTGGACGGACTCAAGATCGAGCCGCTCCCCGCGGACCTGATCGGCGACGACAAGACCCCGCCCCGCCCCGTCCGGAACTGGCGGGAGGAGATCGAACGGGAACTGGACGAGCGGATCCTGGCCGGATTCGGCGGCGTCGCCGAGTACGGGATCACCGTCCGGTGGGACAAGAACTTCCTCTCCGTCATCCACATCACGCTCATGAGGCGGCGCGCGCTCAGGGTCTTCGGCGGGACGCGCTTCGGCGGGACGCTCACGGCGGACGACGCCTGGGCGCTCGGGTTCGACCACGTCGCCATCGCGGCGGGGGCCGGCCGTCCGACGGTCGTCGAGATCAAGAACAACCTGATCCGCGGCATCCGGAAGGCGTCGGACTTCCTCATGGCCCTTCAGCTCACGGGCGCGGCCAAGCGCGAATCGATGGCCAACCTCCAGGTGCGTCTTCCGGCCCTCGTCATAGGCGGGGGACTGACGGCGATCGACATGGCGACGGAGCTGATCGCGTACTATCCCCAGCAGGTCGAGAAGATCCTCGACCGCTACGAGGCCCTCGTCGCCGATCTGGGAGAGGAAGCCGTCCTCAAGATGTTCGACGCGGAGGAAAAGGAGATCCTTCTGAAAGAGTTCCTTCCGCACGGACGGGAGGTCCGGGCCGAGCGCGCGCGCGCGGCCTCAGCCGGGGAGCCGCCCGATTTCGTCCCCCTCGTCCGGAAGTTTGGCGGCGTCAGGATCCTCTACCGGCGGGCGATGACCGAGGCGCCTGCCTACCGCCTTAACCACGAAGAGATCATCAAGAGCTTCGAGGAGGGCGTCGTCTTCATCGAGCACATGAACCCCGTGGAGGCGTTCGCCGACCAGTACGGGGCCCTCAAAGAGATGACGTTCGAGCGGCAGAAGAACGTGGACGGCAAGCTCAGGGGTACCGGCGAGATCCTCGCCTTCTCCGCCCGGGCCTGCTTCGTCGCCGCCGGAACCACCCCGAACATCATTTACGAGAAGGAGTTCCCCGGAACGTTCGCGATGGACCGGAAGAAGAAGTTTTTCCAGCGGCATCGCCTCGTGGACGACGGGGGATCGCGCCGCGTGGAGCCGATGGCCGACGACGCGCCGGAGCCTTCCGTCTTCACGTCGTATTCGAAGGACGGGAAGTTCATTACGTACTACGGCGACAACCACCCGGTGTACGCGGGGAACGTCGTCCGCGCGATGGCGTCGGCCAGGGACGGGTTCGGCGACATCGTCCGCCTCTTCGAGAAGGAGACCGCCGGTCTCGATCCCAAGAGCCAGCCTTCCCGCGACGCGGCGCTTGCGAACCTGTTTGCCACGCTCGAAGCCGGCCTCCGGCCGCGCGTCGTAAAGGTGGAACGACTGACGCCGCAGATCGTGGAGGTGACCGTCAAGGCGCCGTTCCAGGCGAAGCGGTTCCAGTCGGGCCAGTTCTTCCGTCTCCAGAACTACGAGCGGAACGCCCACCGGCTGGAGGGCACGACCCTCGCGATGGAAGGCCTCGCCCTCACGGGCGCCTGGGTCGACCGCGAAAAGGGGCTCCTCTCGATGATCGCCCTGGAAATCGGCGTCTCCTCGCGCCTCGTGGCCTCACTCCGCCCCGGCGATCCCGTCATCGTCATGGGACCGACGGGCGCGCCGACCGAGATCCCCGAGAAACCCGAGACCGTTCTCCTTCTCGGCGGAGGGCTGGGGAACGCCGTCCTCTTCTCCATCGGCCAGGCCATGCGCCAGGCCGGAAGCCGCGTCCTCTACTTCGCCGGATACAAGAAGCCGGACGACGTCTACAAGGTAAAGGAGATCGAGGCCGCCGCCGACGTGATCGTCTGGAGCGTGGATGTGGGAGAGTCGATCAAGCCGACCCGCCCGCAGGACAAGACGTTCGTCGGGAACATCGTCCAGTCGATGCTGGCCTACGAGGAAGGGAAGCTGGGGGAGAAGAAGGTCTCCCTCAAGGAGGTGGACCGGATCATCGCCATCGGAAGCGACCGCATGATGGCCGCCGTCAAGGACGCGCGCCGGGGTGTCCTCGCGCCGCACCTCAAGCCCGCGCACGAGGCGATCGCGAGCATCAACTCGACGATGCAGTGCATGATGAAGGAGGTCTGCGCCCAGTGCCTCTGCCGGCACGTCGATCCGCGGACGGGGGCTCAGGCCGAACCGGTCTTCTCGTGCTTCAACCAGGACCAGAAGATGGACGAGGTGGACTGGCCGAACCTGAACGCGAGGCTCCGGGCGAACTCCGTTCAGGAGAAGATCGCGAACCTCTGGTTCAACCACCTGCTCAAGAAGAAGCCGGAGATCCTGTGGGTTTAAGGACCGGTGAATGGGTGAATGGGGGAATGGGGGAAGCTCTCAGCGGTCAGCCATCAGCAATAAGCTGAAAGCTGATCGCTGAAAGCTGAGAGAGGAACTCACCTCCCCGCAATCCGCCGATTCACCGACGTTACACCCCGATCCTCGGGCAAAGTTCCGAGAGGACGCACTCCCCGCACGCGGGCTTCCGGGCCTTGCAGACGTACCGCCCGTGCAGGACCAGGGCGTGGGAGACCGCCGTCCAGCGATCCCTGGGAACGAGGCGCATCAGGTCCTGCTCGATCCTGTTCGGGTCTATTTCCCGCGTGAGACCGAGCCGGGCGGCGACGCGCGTCACGTGCGTGTCGACCACCACGCCGGGCGTGCCGAAGGCGTGGCCCAGGATCACGTTCGCGGTCTTCCGCCCCACGCCGGGGAGCGACGCGAGATCGTCCATCCGCCGGGGCACCTTCCCGTCGAAGTCCTCCTCCAGCGCCCGACAGCAGTTGACGATCGCCCTCGCCTTGTTCCGATAGAACCCCGTCGGCCGGATCTCTTCTTCCAGCTTCTCGACCGGGACCCTCAGGTAGTCGGAGGATGTCTTGTGTTTCTTGAAGAGCGCCGCCGTGACGCGGTTCACCCGCTCGTCCGTGCACTGGGCCGCGAGGATCGTGGCGATAAGAAGGTCAAGCGGCGTCTTGAAGTCCAGCTCGATCCGTCGCCCCTTGTAGGCCCCGTCCAACAAGCGCATCATTTCGCCGGGCCGGATCGCACCGGGATCGACCGCCCGCTTTCCGCCGCCGGACCGCTTCTTCTCCATCTTCTTCCCTCCCTGGCTCCCGGCGCCCGGTGCCCGGTGGACGACGATTGTTGACCTTGGGCAAGACAGTATGCTATCAAGCCAGTCAGGTCAACCGGAGAGCGGCCCGCCCCTCGCCGGAATCCGCTACGCAATGTCCGCGTTCCAGCCTAGGGATGGGTCGAACAGCGGCTCATCCCGAGGTTGAAAGTGCCGACCCCTTCCCCCATCGGCCAACGGCGGTGCGATTCCGGCGCGATCCGGTTCCAGCGCCTCGCCATCGCCGCCTCGGCCTTCGCCGCCCTCCTCTTCCAGCGGATCGAACCGATCGGTCTGATCCTGCTCAACAGCGTCATGGGGCTTCTCTTCTCAGCCCGCGGCGCCCCGTTCATCCTCGCTCACGGGGTACTGTCGAAGCTGGCCGGCCGATCCATCCTCCATCCGGGCGTAGATCAGCGGAGCGCCTATATCCTCTTCGCGCAGACGCCCGCCCTCGACCGCTTCATCTACGTGCAGTTCGCCATCGTGACGTCAACCCTGGTCCTCCTTGCCCCCCACGTCCCCACGTTCGTATGGACCTTCAGCGGCTTCATGACGCTGATGATGGCCCTGTCCGGGACCGTGGGCTTCTGCATGGGGGCGGTCTTTTTCGCCGCCTTCCTGGGAATCATCCGCAAACTCGGCTTTCAGGCGGCGCGGTGGACGTGATGAGCGGACGCGCCCCCAACCCTAACTGCCTTGTCACACGGACGCTTGGCGTCGAGCCCTACGAACGGTGCGCCGAGTGCCGCCTTTCGACCTGGCAATGCCTTGGGATGCAGTACAACGTTGCGGTGCTCTTCATCTTCGGAGGCGCTCTCGTCCTCTTCCTCACGCAGACGCCGTGGCTCCATCAGGCCGCGCTCACCGCCATTCTCATCGCGCTCGTTGTCTTCGGCGTCACCGTGAACCGCCAGACGGACCGAACGATGCAGGCCGCCCGCCGGCTCCGCGAAGAGATCGCCCGGCAGAAAAACCTTGAAGCGCACCTGATCCAGACCGAAAAGCTCTCGGCCATCGGCCGTCTCTCGGCCGGCGTGGCGCACGAACTCAACAACGCCCTCACGCCGATCATCGCCTATTCTGAAATCCTGGAGGAACAGACGGAAGGAAAGGCGCGGGAATCCGTCGGAAGGATCCGCCAGGCGGCCGGTCGTGCGCGCCAGATCGTCGATTCCCTCCTTCGGTTCGGGCGCCCCACGCCGCCCATCCGCGCCTCCGTCGACACCGCCAAGCTCGTCGAGGAAACCATGGCGATGGTGCGCTATTCCTTCACGACCCGGGGGATAGATGTCTCGGCCGATCTGGCCCCGGATCTGCCGCCCGTCTTTGCCGACGCCACGCAGATCGAGCAGGTCCTGCTCAATCTCCTGAACAACGCCCGGGACGCGATGGATAAGACGCCTTCGCCCCACCTGACCATCCGCGCCGCGCCCAAGGGGGCGTGCGTCCGGATCGAGCTGGCAAACAACGGACCCCCAATCCCGCCCGAAATCCTGCCCCGGATCTTCGATCCGTTCTTCACGACGAAGGAAGTCGGCCGGGGAACGGGCCTCGGCTTGGCCCTGACCTATGGAATCATCCGCGACCACGGCGGGACGATCAGGGCCGCGAGCCGGCCCGGAGAGACTGTCTTCTCGATCGAACTTCCGGCCGCCGCCGGAGGACCGTGCTCCGAATCGGCGCCCGTGGCGGAATCGTCGCCCCAGATCCCCCGAAACGCGCGTATCCTGGCCGTCGACGACGAGGCGGTCATTCTCGATATCATTCGAGACACCTTCTCCGCGAACGGAAACGAGGTCCGGACGGCCGCCTCGGGCCGGGAAGCGATCGACATTCTGGGAACGGAAGATTTCGACCTGGTCCTGTCGGACATCAAGATGCCGGACATGAGCGGCATCGAACTCTACGACTGGATCCGGGAGAGCCGGCCCTACCTGGCCCGGAGGGTCCTCTTCATCACGGGAGACGTTGTCGACGTCACGACGCAGGACCTTCTCAGCGTAAGCGGACGCCCTTATATCGCCAAGCCCTTCCGGATCGCGGAGCTCATCCAGAAGGCGCAGGAGATCGTTTCGGCGGAGCCTACTTTACGAGCGTGAGCCAGCCCGCGTGCTTCGGGTTCCGCCCAAGGGCCGCGTCGAAGAAGGCTTTCTGGATCTTCTGCGTTAGAGGTCCGGGGCGGCCGGAGCCGACGACCCGTCCGTCCAGCTCCCGGATCGGCGTGACCTCCGCGGCCGTCCCAGTGAAGAACGCCTCGTCGGCGATGTAGACCTCGTCACGCGTGAACCGCTCCTCAACGACCCGGATCTTCCGCTCGCCCGCCAGAGCCATCACGCTCGCCCGCGTGATTCCCTCCAGGTTGGACGTAAGCGGCGTCGTCTTGAGAACGCCGCGCCGGACGATGAAGATGTTCTCCCCGCTCCCCTCGGCCACATATCCGTCCGGGTCGAGGAGAAGCGCCTCGTCGTACCCCGTCATGACCGCCTCCCGCTTGGCGAGCTGGGAGTTGATGTAATATCCCGTCGCCTTGGCTCGCGGCGGGCTCGCGTTCACGTGGTGGCGGGTGAACGAGGAGACGCGGACGCGGATCCCCTTCTTCAGGCCCTCGTCCCCGAGGTAGCTCCCCCAGGGCCAGCACGCCACGGCCGTTACGGTCGGGTTGTTCTTCGCGTAGATTCCCATCTCGCCGTATCCGACGAACGCGATCGGCCGGACATAGCACGCCTTGAGCCGGTTCGCCTTTATCGTTTGAAGAATCCCCTGCCGGATCTCGTTCGGGGAGTACGGCATCGGCAATTGGAGGATGTGGGCCGAGTCGAACAGGCGGCGAATGTGGTCGTCCAGCCGAAAGACGGCCGGGCCCTTCTTCGTCTCGTAACAGCGTATCCCCTCGAAGACACCGAGACCGTAGTGGAGAGCGTGGGTCAGGACGTGGATTTTCGCGTCCTCCCACTTGACGAGTTTCCCGTCGAGCCAGATCTTTTCGGTCGTCTGCAACGCCAACCTCCGGAAAGGGACAAGGTCCGCCGGACCATCAGAGAAGCAAAATCTTAGAGATGGAAGAATCCGATGTCAATGCGTGTTTGTCG
>MHEK01000017.1 GCA_001803795.1 Nitrospirae bacterium RBG_16_64_22 | reverse complement strand
CACGCCCACGACCTCGTCGACCAGACCTCGGTCCTTCATCGCGCGAGCCAGCGAGCCGCCCACGAGCCCCACCCCGATCACCGTCATCCGCCTGAAACGCATCGCGCCAAGCCTCCGTAGCCAAGACCGTCCGCCATCGGTCGACGGTTTGCTAACGCAAGAACCGTCACTATGCTATAATTCGTTAAGACGAGAATCAGACGGCGAGACAGGCGGCATTCTACCACACATTCCTGGCCGGAAAACGCCGATGTCCCCCGAGGGCACTCCTCTCTCCTTCCGCACGACGCGCCGCCGCTCTGGCCTGGAAAACAACGGCGGGCACCTATGAAGCCGACAATCGTTAGGAAGATCGCCCTTATTCTTCTGGCCCCGGCCCTTGCCGCCCTCGCATCCCTGGGCGTCCTCTACTCATTTCTCGCGCAGACGGCGGACGAAGCCCGCTTCATGAACGTCGCCGGCCGCCAGAGGATGATCTCCCAACAGCTCCTCGCCTACGCGAACACGGTTCGCATCGGCCAGCAGAAGGACCGGGACGGTCTTCGCGATCTAGTCGAGGCTTTCGGAAGATCTCTCGACCTTCTACAGAACGGAGGGATGCATCTCGACATGCGGCTGTCGCCAGCCCCTCTCCCTGTCCAGGACGAGATCGCCGCTGTCCGGGAGCACTGGAGCACCCTCCGCCCCGCCCTTCTCCTCGTCGCCGAACGGCCGACCCGGGACCCGGGCGCCGTGACCGCGTTCCATGTCATTCTGAGCAACATTCCCCTCCTCACGGAACGATCCGACGCCGTGGTCACGGCCTACGAATCCTCGTCCCGGTCGCTCAGGAACCGGATGCTCGCGGTCTTCGGCCTCGTGGCGGCCCTCGATTTCGGCCTTCTCCTGGCGGGTGTCTGGGTGGTCAAGCGGTACGTGGCCGACCGGAATCAGGCCGAGGGCGAGGTCCGGGATCAGACGTTTCGATGCCATTCGCTCTTCGAATCCGCCAACGACGCCATCTTCGTGGCCGACGCCGAATCGGGCGTGATCATCACAGCCAACCGCAAAGCGGGCGAGCTCCTGGGGAAGCCGGCCGGCGAGATCGTCGGGATGCACCAGGCCGATCTTCACCCACCGGAAGAAGCGGCCCGCTACAGGCGCATATTCCAGAAGCACATCGAAGACGGAGGCGCGATCGAGGGAGACATCTGGGTCCAGAAGGCCGACGGCTCCCGGGTCCCCGTCGAGATCAGCGCGAACGTCATTGACTGGGGAGACCAGAAGGTTGTCCTCGGGATCTTTCGGGACGTTACGGAGCGGAAGCGCATGGAAGCGCTCAAGGAGAGCGAAGAGAGCTTCCACGCCCTGGCCGACAACGCGAACGACGGAATCCTTGTTGCGGATCAGGAGGGGTTCCACGTCTATGCGAACCGGCGCATGAGCGAGATCACGGGGTACGGCGCGGAGGACCTCGCCAAGATGCACTTCCGCGGCCTCCTCCCGCCGGACGAGCTTTCGAAGGTGGCTGAGCGGTTCAAGAAACGTGTTGAGGGCGAATCCGCTCCCCGGCAGTACGAGACTGCCCTGCGGACGAAGGATGGAAGCCTCGTCCCGGTGGAGATCACATCGTCGGCAACAACGTGGCGCGGAAAGTTCGGCGTGATCGTCATCGTCCGGGACGTCTCCCAGCGCAGACAGATGGAAGAGGACATGGTCCGGATCGGGAAACTCGAGTCCCTGGGCGTCCTCGTCGGCGGGATCGCCCACGACTTCAACAACATCCTGACGGCCGTCCTGGGAAACATCAGCATAGTCCAGGCGCGCGCGGAACCGGGAAGCCCGACTCAGGAGAGGCTGGCCATGGCCGAGAAGGCCGCGCTTAGGGCCAGGGACCTGGTCCGACAGCTCCTCACCTTCTCCCGCGGCGGCGCGCCGGCCAGAAAAGCCGTCTCCATCGCCGACCTTGTCAGGCGGTCGGCCGGCATCGCGCTCGGCGGATCGAACGTCCGATGCGAATGCCTCCTGCCGGAGGACCTCTGGCCGGCCGAGGTAGACGAGGAACAGGTCGTCCAGGCCCTCGCCCACGTCCTGATGAACGCGGATGAATCGATGCCCGGCGGCGGCGTCATCCATATCCAGGCGGAAAACGTTCTCGCGGACGATGCGCTCGGCCTCCCCGTGGGTCCTGGCCGGTACGTCCGTGTGTCGGTCCGCGACCATGGGCCGGGAATAGCGCCAGAGCACCTCCGGCGGATCTTCGATCCCTACTTCACGACCAAGAAGAAGGCGCGCGGCCTCGGCCTCGCGATCACCGACTCCATCGCCCGAAGACACGGCGGACACGTCTCCGTCGAGTCGACGCCGGCGTCGGGAACGGCCTTCCAGCTCTATTTCCCGGCCTCGCAAGCTCCGGTCGAAGCGCCCCCGTCCGATCGGGGCGCGCCCGTTCGCGGACAGCGCAGAAGAGTTCTCGTGATGGATGACGAGGAGGCCGTCCGGGACGCTCTGGGCAGAATGCTCATGCACCTGGATTGCGACGTCACGGCCGCCGCCGACGGCGCGGCGGCCGTCGAGAGTTTCCGCGCGGTAATGGAGTCAGGGCAGTCCTTCGACGCCGTCATCCTGGACCTCACGATCCCGGGCGGCATGGGCGGGAAGGAGGCGGTTCGCAGGGTCTTGGAACTCGACCCGAACGCCCGCATCGTCGTCTCGAGCGGCTATTCGGACGACCCGGTCATGGCCGACTTCCGGGCGTACGGTTTCTGCGCCATTCTCAAGAAGCCCTACAGGATCGAGGAACTCCAGGAGACCCTCTCCCTCGCCTGGAAGCCCGCCGGAAAGGATCCTTCGCCCCCATAGGGCCGGGCTGGACAACCGGCCCTCGTTCCACGGCAGTCATGAGAGCGGCGAAGGTCCTCGGCGGAGGAGTTCGGACAGGGCTCGCAGGAACCTCTCGTTCTCCTCGGGAAGGCCGATCGTCACGCGGATTGCGGGCCCCATCGGCCGGACAATCACGCCCTTCCTGAGAAGGGCGTCCGAGAGGTCCTTCGCGGAACGCCCGTCCAGCGGAAGATAGAAAAAGTTCGCCTCGGTCGGGTAGAAAGAAACGCCCATTCTCCGAAACTCGCCGGACAGCAGGGCCTTTCCCTCTTCGTTCACCCGGCGGCTCCTCGCCACGTGGGCCTCGTCGGAGAGGGCCGCAAGAGCCGCGGCCTGGGCCAGGCGGTTCGTGTTGAACGGCTGTCGCACGCGCTCCAAGACGTCCGCGATCTCCGGCGTCGTAACGCCGTAGCCGATCCGGATTCCCGCCAGGCCGTATATCTTCGAAAACGTCCGGAAGACGATCGCCGGCCGCCCCTCGCGGACGTACCGGACCGTGTCGGGATAATCGGGACGGCCCGCGTACTCGGCGTATGCCTCGTCGAACGCCGCGACGACGTCCGCCGGAAGCGCGCTCATGAGCGGCTCGACCTCGCGCGCGCCGTTCGCCGTCCCCGTCGGGTTGTTCGGGTTCGCGACGAAGACGATCCGCGTCTTTTCCGTCACCGCCCCGGCCATCGCCGGAAGATCGTGAACGCCCTCTCTGAGATGGACCTTGACGAGGCGCGCTCCGACCGCCTGCGTGACGAGGGCGTAAACGACGAACGAAGGATCGCCCATCACGGCCTCGTCGCCCGGCGAGAGGACCGCGCGGGCCAGAAGCTCGATCACTTCGTTCGACCCGTTTCCCAGGACGATCTGGTCCGGAGAGACGCCGTGCTTCCGGGCAAGCGCCTCCTTGAGGCGGATTCCACTTCCTTCGGGGTAGCGATGGAGATTGGACATCTCCCCCTTGATCGCCTCCAGCGCAAGAGGCGAGGGGCCGATCGGGTTCTCGTTGGAGGCGAGCTTGATCGAGCCATGGATCCCGAGCTCCCGCTCGACTTCTTCGATCGGCTTCCCGGGAACGTACGGCTTGAGGCTCAGGATATGGGACGGAATCCGGATCGGCATCGAGCGCTACAGGTCTGCCGGGTAGGAACCGAGGACTTTCAGAAACAGGCAGCCGGCCTCGAGAGAGGCAATCGCCTCCTTCACGGCGGAATCCTCGACGTGGCCGGCGAGGTCCATGAAGAACAGATACTCCCAGGTCCGCTGTTTCGAGGGACGGGCGTCGAGGCGCGTGAGGTTGATCCCCCGGTGGGCGAACGGCTCAAGCATCTTGTAGAGCGCGCCGGGGCGGTCCTTGATCGAGAAGACAAGAGACGTCTTGTCGCGTCCCGTGCGAGGCGTCTCCTTCTTTCCGATCACCAGGAACCGCGTCTGGTTGTTGGGCCTGTCCTCGATCTTCGGTTCGACGATTTCGAGCCGGTACAGGGTCGCCGCCGCTTCGCTGGCGATGGCCGCCGCCTCGGGGTCCTTCGCCGCCATCTCGGCCGCCTTGGCCGTCGATGAGACTTCGACGATCTCGACGCGCGGCAGGTTCTTGTCCAGCCAGCCCCGGCACTGAGCCACGGCTTGCGGATGGCTGTAGACCTTCTTCACGCGAGAGAGGTTCCGTTCCGCGGAAAGAAGGTGCTGGGAGACATCCAGGAGGATCTCGGACGTGATCTTCAGGTCCGATTCGATCAGCGAATCCACCGTGTAGTTGATGACGCCCTCGGTCGAATTCTCGACCGGAACGACGCCGAACTCCATCCCTCCGCGCTCGACTTCCTTGAAAACGCCCGGAATCGTCTCGACGGGAACCGCCTCGACCGAGGAGCCGAAGCGCCTGAGACACGCGAGATGCGTGAACGTCGCCTCCGGCCCGAGATAGGCGACGCGAAGCGGCTTCTCCAGCGAGCGGCAGGCGGAGACGATCTCCCGGAAGACGGCGCGAAGACCGGCCGCCGGGAACGGCCCGGCGTTGGACCGCTCGATCTTCCCGAAGACCTCGTTCTCGCGGACGGGCGCGTACGTCTCCGCGCCGGTTTCGCGCTTGACCTCGCCGATCCGGACGGCGGTCTTCGCCCTCTCGTTGAGGAGCGCAAGGACCCGCGCGTCCAGTTCGTCGATTCTGTTTCTCAGGTCCTCGATCTCAGACATGTTCTACGTCCAACGTCCAATGTCCGAAGTCCACGGTTGAAGGTGCAACGTTTTCCGACTCACCCATTCACCCATTCACCCATTCACCGATCCCTGCTCCGCCCTCCTAACCAGCGCCTCGGCGATCTGGATGGCGTTGAGGGCCGCCCCTTTGCGCAGGTTGTCCGACACGAGCCAGAGGTTGAGGCCGTGCTTCACGGAATCGTCCCGCCGGATGCGCCCCACGTACACCTCGTCCTTCCCCGCGCCGGCGATCGGATGCGGGTATATCTTCCGGCCCGGGTCGTCGTAGACGATGACGCCCGGCTGTTCGGCCAGCAGGGCCCGCGCCTCGTTCGGATTCAACGGTCTTTCCAGCTCCACATTCACGGCCTCGGAATGACAGCGGAAAACGGGAACGCGGACGGTGGTCGACGTCACGGGAAGGTCCGGCAGACCCAGGATCTTTCTTGTCTCCCTGGCAATCTTCACCTCTTCCGAGGAATCCCCCGCCTCGTCGAACGAGCCGATGTGAGGGATGCAATTGAAGGCGATCTGGTGCGGGTAGACCTCCGGCTCGACCTCGCGGAAGGAAAGGAGGTCGCGCGTCTGGTTGAACAACTCGTCCATCGCCTTCTTGCCTGTCCCGGAGACGGACTGGTACGTGGAGACGACGACCCGCTTGATCCCGGCGGCCTTGTGAAGCGGGGCGAGGACCATGACGAGAGGCGTCGTCGTGCAGTTCGGGATGGCGACGATCCCCTTGTGCAATGCGAGGGCGTCCTCGTTCACCTCGGGCACGACGAGCGGTACGTCCGGGTCCATCCGGAAGACGGCTGAATCGTCGATCGCGATCCCGCCGACCGCGGCGATCTTCGGGCACCACTCCCGGCTGATCTCGTCCGTGGCCGACACGAACCCGATGTCGACACCGGCGAGATCGGCCTTCTCAAGTTCATGGACAATCCCGCTCACCTTCCCGCAGGAAAGGCGTTCGCCCGCCGAGCGCTTCGACGCGAACAGGCGGAGTTCCCCGACGGGGAAAGAACGCTCCTCCATGATCTCCAGCGTCTCCTTCCCCACCGCCCCCGTCGCGCCGATAATCGCGATCGAGTAGGCCGCCTTCTTCTTCAATCCTAAAGCTGTCATTGGAGCAGAATGAACTTTCATTGATTGGTCCCCTGCTTAATCGCGAATCGGCTCGTCTCACTCCCCCACTCACCGATTCCCCCATTCACCGATTCACCCGGTTCTTAGAAACGCTTCCACGATCCGATCTCCCATCTCGGCCGTCCCGACGATCTTCTCGCCCGGATCGCCCTGGGCGATGTCGCGCGTCCGCCACCCCGCGTCGAGGACGGCCGCCAATGCCCGGTCGAGGCGTTCCGCCGCGCTTCCCATCCCGAACGAGTACTTGAGCATCATCCCGGCGGAGAGAATCTGCGCGATCGGATTCGCGATCCCCTTTCCAGCGATGTCCGGCGCCGAGCCGCCCGACGGTTCGTACAAACCGAACGTCCCCTCGGCGAGCGAGGCCGACGGAAGCATCCCAAGCGACCCGGTGAGCTGGGCCGCCTCGTCGGATAGAATGTCGCCGAACATGTTGTCGGCCAGGACGACGTCGAACTGCCGGGGATTCCGGACGAGCTGCATCGCCGCGTTGTCCACGTACATGTGCGAAAGCTCCACGTCCGGATACTCCTTCCCGACGCGCGTCACGACCTCCCGCCAGAGCACCATCGTCGTCAGGACGTTCGCCTTGTCGATGGAGCAGACCTTCTTCCGGCGCTTGCGCGCCGTCTCGAACGCGACGCGCGCGATCCGCTCGATCTCGGGCGTCGTGTAGACGAGCGTATCGAACGCCCGCTCGTGTCCGTTCACGCGGTCCCGCCCCTTCGGCTGGCCGAAATAGATCCCGCCCGTCAACTCCCGGACGATCACGAGATCAAACCCCTCGCCGACGATGTCCGTCCGGAGGACGGAGGAACGCGCCAGCGCCGGGTAGACGATCGCAGGACGGAGGTTGGCGAAGAGGCCGAACGTCTTCCGCAGAGGCAGAAGGGCGCCCCGCTCCGGCTGTTGATCGGGCGGAAGGCGCTCCCACTTTGGCCCGCCGACCGAGCCGAAGAGGATCGCGTCCGCCTCCCGGCACGCCTTGAGCGTCGTCTCCGGAAGGGCCTTCCCCTCCTTGTCGATCCCCGCCCCCCCTACGTTGCAGGGGGTCTTCTCGAAGCGGACGCCTTCCGACTTCTCGACGGCGGCCAGGAACTTCTCCGCCTCGGCCATCACCTCCGGCCCGATCCCGTCGCCGGGAAGGACGGCGATCTTGAAGCTTCCCTCACGCATCAATCCGGCTCCACGAGACGCATTCGGAGAAGCTTCTTGGCCAAAGCATAGATGTCGACCTGGCTCCCCTCTTTTCGGATGCCGACCGCCGCAATCAGGATCACAACCTTGTCCTTCTCGATTCGATAGATGATGCGGTACCTCTGCCCGGCCGCCCGAAGGCTCCGATACCCGGTCAGTTCCCCCATCAGCGGTTTGCCTTGCTTGTCGGGATCCTTGGCAAGGCCGTCGATCCGTTCAGCGATCTTCTCCCGAATTCTGCGATCCCGGATGGCGCCGAGCATCCGAGCCGCGGTTCTGGTCAGCTCGACTCGCCATATCACGAGAGAAGTCTGCTCTTGGCCGCCTTCCAGGCGACGGTCTTTCCTTCGTCCGCTTCCTGGATGCTCTTGCGCAGAGCCGCCATGAGATTCTCGTCTCCCATGACCTCCAGGGTTTCGACGAGGGATTCGTACAAGTGCCAGGGAAGGAGGGCCATCACGGGTCTTCCGCGACGCGTCACCGCCACGGCCTCCATGTCTTCCGCGAGACGCTCGGGAAGCGACGTAAGTTCATGGCGGGCTTCCGTGATTGGAATGTCCTTTATCATCGTCTCATCTCCATGTTCACTTCAATGTACGTCGAATGGAACAGACCGTCAAGTCCCCTTTTCCCCGGAGACTACACGTGTTCAAGCCCCTTTTGGGCTTCTCCCGAGGGCTTCCGGTGCTTCTTGAAGTGGTCGAGCTTGTTGAGCGCGTTCAGGTACGCCTTCGCGGAGGCCACGATGATGTCCGTGTCGGCACCCTGGCCGATCACCGTCCGCCCCCCCTCGTGGACCCGCACGGTCACCTCCCCCTGCGCGTCCGTTCCGCCCGTGATCGCGCTCACCACGTACGACTCCAGGTTGCTCTTCGTCCCCGTGAGGGCCGCGATCGTCCTGTACGTGGCGTCGACGGGCCCGTCCCCGCTCTCCTCCCGGTCCTCTCGTTTTCCGTGGATCTCGAGCGAAATCGACGCCGTCGGCTTCTGCTCCGTCCCGCTCTTGACGAACAGGGATTTGAGGACGAAAGCCTCCGGGATTCGCGTCACCTCCTCGGCCACGATCGCTTCCAGGTCCTCTTCATAGACTTCCTTCTTCTGGTCGGCCAGGTGCTTGAAGCGCTCGAACGCCTTGTTGACCTCCTCGTCGGAGAGGCGGTATCCCATCTTCTCCAGGCGGTCCCGGAAGGCGTGGCGGCCGGAGTGTTTCCCCAGGACCAGGTGGCTCTTGACGACGCCCACCGACTGGGGGGTCATGATCTCGTACGTGCTCTTCTCCTTGAGAAGACCGTCCTGGTGGATCCCCGACTCGTGGGCGAAGGCGTTGGCCCCCACGATCGCCTTGTTCGGCTGGACGACCATCCCCGTGATCGTGCTCACGAGGCGGCTCGCCGGATAGATCTCCTCGGTCACGATCCGCGTGTCGGCACCCAGAACGTCCTTCCGCGTCCGCAGGGCCATGACGATCTCTTCCATCGAGGCGTTCCCCGCCCGCTCGCCGATCCCGTTGATCGTGCACTCCACCTGCCCCGCTCCGTTCACGATCGCGGCAATGGAGTTGGCCACCGCGAGCCCCAGGTCGTTGTGGCAGTGGACGGAAATGACCGCCTTGTGCGCGTTCGGGACCTTCTCCACGATCCCGCGGATGAGTGCCCCGAACTCGTCGGGCACGGCGTACCCGACGGTGTCCGGAATGTTGACCGTCCCCGCGCCCGCGTCGATCACGGCCTCGATGACCCGGAAGAGGTACTCTGGATCCGACCGGCTCGCGTCCATCGGCGAGAACTCGACGTCCTCCACGTAATTCCGGGCGCGTTTGACCATCTCCACCGCCCGCTCCATCGCCTGCTCCCGCGTCATCCGGAACTGGTGTTTGAGGTGAATATCGGACGTGGAGATGAAGGTGTGGATGCGCGGCCGCTCGGCCTCCCTGAGCGCCTCCCAGGCCCGATCGACGTCCTTATCGACCGCCCGCGCGAGACTGCAGACGATCGGTCCGCCCCGGATCTCGCGCGAGATCCGCTGGACCGCCTCGAAGTCGCCGGGCGAGCTGATGGCGAACCCCGCCTCGATCACGTCCACGTTCAAGCGCGCGAGCTGGCGCGCCACGGCCAGTTTCTGCTCGACGTTCATGCTCGCGCCAGGACACTGCTCCCCGTCCCGGAGCGTCGTATCGAAAATCCGGATCATCCGCGTCATGGAAGACCTCCTTTGCGACGCCAAAGACAACCACTACTGCAAATTGGAAATTGTAAATTGCAAATTGGAAAACGAATGACAAATACCACAATTTTGAAATTTACAATTTCCAATTTACAATTTCCAATTTGTAATTTGCAATTTCTTACTCCCCCACCATCGCCTGACGATAAGAAAAAAGCCTCCGCCCCTCGGCGGAATGCCGCCCAGGGACGAAGGCTTCGACACGGCCTCCGCGGTACCACCCTGATTCGGAGTCCCGCCGTGGCGGGACTCCGCGCTTCATTCGGTCGCTGACGCGGACCTTTGCGGTCCCGACTACAGGGGCCTAGAACCCTTTCGCGGGGACGGCTCCGAGGCGAGTTCCGCGGCACCGCCCGCCGGTTCGCACCAGCCACCGGCTCTCTCAAGGACGGCCTTCCGCGTACTGCTCCTCTGAGTTCCGCGGCACCGCCCGCCGGTTCGCACCAGCCACCGGCTCTCTCAAGGACGGCCTTCCGCGTACTGCTCCTCT
>MHEK01000016.1:26068-29557 GCA_001803795.1 Nitrospirae bacterium RBG_16_64_22 | reverse complement strand
AGCGTTCCCACACCCAGGACCAGATCCCTCAGGCCGATGCGGATTTCTTCCTCGCGCACGAAGCGGCGAAGGAGCCTGGCCTGGTCCTCGGCGGACTGGGCGGGCGCGAGCAATGAAGCGAGTTCGCGTTGCAGGCGGAGGGGATCCTTGGGGCTCAAGAGGTCGGCTTCGAGGAAGACCAAGTCGAACAGCTCCGGCTGGGCGATCAGGCGCTGGGCCAGGTAGGCGCTGCCCGCGAACAGGGTCACGAGAAGCTCCAGCGTCTTCGGATGGGACCTCAGGACCGAATAGAACGATTCTCTCGCGCCCATCGCCTCCGTGAACGCTTCGAGGCGGGCCAGGGCGCTGTCCGGGTCGGCGGATCGGAGGACGACCGGCAGAGCTTCGGGAAGAATCTGCAGGATCAGGCGCCGGGCGCCGGGCGTGTAGTGCGCGAGCGGCGGCCCTTCCGTCAGAAGCCGGAGGTTTCGGAGCGCCGCCGGCGGATCGGTAAAACCGAGACGGCCGAGAAGGTCCAACGCTTCCTCTTTCGGCATCTCCCCTCGAACGAGATGGAGGATCTCGGACGCGAGGTCTTCGGTCTCGCCTTCCGGGGGGAGGGTCAGCAGATGGTCGAAGATCGTCCGGACCGTCTTCGTGTGACGGCGGTAGTCGTCCATGAGCCGTTCGGCCGCGGACACGCCGTCTCCGTCTCGGTATCCCATCCGCCGCGCGAGGACGCGGAGGTCGCGGTCGCCAGTCGGGAGGTCGTGCGTCTGGCGGAACTGGGCGAACTGGATCCGATGTTCCAGGGAACGGAGAAAATAATAAGCCGAAACCAGCGCGTCACGCTCGTCCGGCGAGATCATGCCGCGGCGGGCGATCGCCCGGAGGGCGGGGACGGTGCTCCGCTCGCGGATGGAGTGATCGCGTCCGCCGTAGATGAGCTGGAACGTCTGGGCCAGGAACTCGATCTCGCGGATTCCTCCGGTCCCCAGCTTGATGTTGATCCCGGCGGCGCGGCGCGCCGCGAGCGACTGGTCGATCTTGAACTTCATGTCGCGGATTTCCGTGATGGCGCCGAAATCGAGGTACTTCCGATAGACGAAGGGGCGGACGAGGGCCAGGAACTCCTCGCCCAGCGACTCGTCGCCCGCGATCGGCCGCGCCTTGATCAGGGCCGCGCGCTCCCAAGTCTTGCCCCACGATTCGTAATAGATCTCGTACGAGCGTAGCGAAGAGACGAGGTCTCCCTTCTCGCCTTCGGGCCGCAGGCGCGTGTCGGTCCGGAAGACCATCCCGTCTTCCGTGGGCGCGCCGATCAGCCTGATGATCGTCTCGGCCATGCGGGTGAAGAACAGGTGGTTTCCGATCCGTCCCAAGACGTCTCCGTCCGGGCCGGCGACGCCCGTGGTGTCTCCGCGTTCCGACGAGCAGACGAAGATGAGATCGATGTCGGACGATACGTTCAATTCCTTGCCTCCGAGCTTCCCCATCCCGATGACGGCGAAGCGCGAAATCCTCCACGCTCCCGAGTCGTCCTGGAAACGGGGAGTCCCGTGGCGGGCCGAGTGGAAGTCCCACGCCGTCCGGCAGGCGGCGCGGACGCACGCTTCCGCGAGGGCGCTGATTTCCCCGGCCGTCTCTGGGAGCGGGGCGGCTCCCAGAAGGTCTCGAAGCGCGATCCGAACCATTTCTCGCCTGTGGAAACGGCGGAGGACGGAGTGGACCGATTCGACCGATGCCCCTTGCGGGATTCGAGAATAGAGGTCCGCGAGCATGGTAAGAACGTCGCGGGCATGGTCCAGGAGATCGCGCCGGGAGAGCCACTCGATCCATTCATCCGGGTCCTCGAGGAGCGATCCCGCCAGGAAGGAGGACCCGCCCAAGAGCGCGGAGACGCGGCGGGCTGGAACCGCATCGCTCAGCCGGGAGAGAAGCCCGGAAGGTTCCGGGGAGACGGCGGCCATCCGCTCGAGATAGTTGAGAGCCTGGTCAGGATCGGCCGAAGCCCCGATGTCGTCAAGAAGGGCTGGAAGGGAGGCCAAGCCGGCGCCGCCTTGGCCGGCGTGTCCCGCCAGATGAGCGAGGTTCTTGAGGGCGAGATCCGGATTGTCGAACCCGAGGTCGGTGAGGACGCTCCGACTCCGCTCGACCCGTGAAGGATCCAGGATCTCTTGAAGAGCCGTGATCATCGATGGTCAGACGGGAGCGATTTCGACGAGAGCGACGGTCACGTTGTCCTGGCCCCCGCGACGGTTGGTTTCGTCGATGAGCAGTTGCAGTCGTTCCTCTGCTGTCCTGGCGGCGGCGTGGATTTCGAGCATATCGGCATCGGTAAGGTGCGCCATCAGGCCGTCCGTGCAAAGAAGGTAGGCGTCCCCGGGCTCGACGACGTCGGCGACCACGTCCACCTCCGGATCGGGGCGTATGCCGAGGGCCTGCGTGAGAAGGTTGCGGAACGGATGGTGGGCCGCTTCCTCAGGCGAGAGGCGGCCCGTACGGACCTGATCCGCCACCCAGGAATGGTCCCTGGTCAGACAGGCGATCCGGTTCCGGCGTATGCGGTAGACCCGCGAGTCGCCGATGTGGCCGATCCAGATTCCTTCTCCCCGGATCCACGCGAGGTCGAGAGTTGTTCCCATTCCGGCGTATTCCGGATGGTCGAGGGCGTACTGGAGGACGAGGTTGTTGGCCCTGAGGACGGCCGCGCGCGTCCGCCGTTCCGGGTCGGTGTCTCCGTCCTCCCGCATGCCGCGGACCGCTTCTTCGACCGCGAGGCGGCTGGCCACCTCGCCCGCCGCGTGCCCGCCCATTCCATCCGCCACGACAGCGAGCGAGAGGTCGGGTTCGACGCGGAAAGAGTCTTCGTTGTTGAGCCGGACGCGGCCGCGGTCGCTCGCGCCTGTAACGCGGATCATCATGGGTCTATTGTCGCCGCAGGCGGTGTTTCGATCAAGTCTTAAGAAGATCTCTCGCGTTCATCTCCGAAGACCGGAGAACGAGGAGGAGATAGACGGCGGTGTAGATCAGGTCCGTTCCGCCGAACAGGATGAAGAGGCGGGCGGCCGGTTCGGCGAAAAAAGTGTGGACCGTAAGGGCGAAGTACCCCAGGCGGCCGAGGATGGTGATCCCGAGAAGAGCTCCGCCCTCGGGGATTCGGCGCGCGGCGGCGAACTGGACGAGGGCGTAGACAACGAGGAGAAGAGCGACCGTGCGGGGGAACAGAAGGGGAACGGGGGCAGGGATCCCCGAAACTGATACAACGAGATCGAGACCGACCAACAACAGTAAAGCCGCCAGGAGGTCCGTGGCCCCGGTGAATACCAGGAACCATTTCAGTCCCTTGAGGGCCCGTGAAGGAGCGCGACCGACAGGCTTCATTGAAGCACGCGATTCACCGATTCGCCCATTCACCGATTCACCGGTTCTCATGGGTGTTCCTCGACCCACACGAGCCCTTCGGACGTCGTTTCGCGCTTCCAGATCGGCGTGATGCGCTTGAGTTCG
>MHEK01000016.1:25895-26009 GCA_001803795.1 Nitrospirae bacterium RBG_16_64_22 | reverse complement strand
CAGGACGATGTTGCCGCCGATCGGGATCCGGCCGGTGCGGTGGAGGATCGAGGCTTCGATCACGTCGAACTGAGCCAGCGCGCGCGCGCGGATCTCTCCCAGCTTCTTCTCGGC
>MHEK01000016.1:25443-25705 GCA_001803795.1 Nitrospirae bacterium RBG_16_64_22 | reverse complement strand
GAGGGCCACTTCGTCGCCGTCGCGGAGGACGGCGTCCTCGTCCGCGAACTCCTGGTTGAGGGAGACGAGCAGTTTGCGGGGCGCGAGGAGCGGAGAAAGGCCGGGGATTCGGGCGGCGAGATCGTCCAAGAGTCCTTTGAGGGAAAGCCCGGCCGCGGCCTCCAAATGGACTTCCCGTTCTCCCGCCGCGTCTGCGGCGGAAGCAAAGAGCTTGACGGTGATCATGGAGCGATTGTAGAGGCCGGCGGCCGGGTGATCAACG
>MHEK01000016.1:24989-25394 GCA_001803795.1 Nitrospirae bacterium RBG_16_64_22 | reverse complement strand
ATCTCGCCCGTGGCGTCGGAAATCGTGCGGACAGACGTGACACGGCCGCCCTCGCGGAGCTGAGAGAGCCGGACTTTTCGCTGGAGAGGTTCCGGCCCGTGGACCGCCACGAAGAGCCGATTCCCGTCGACCCGCGCGTGGATCGCGACCGGGTGTTTCGTCTGGTTCCGGAACTTGAAGTCGGTTTCTTCGTCGCGCGAAACCGCAGCGTCGAGGCCGGGCGGGGCGTAGGAGACCGGGCCGGAGTGCGGGGAACGTTCCACGATCCCGAGACCCGAAAGGAGAACTGCATTGTAGAGCGTCGTCGAGACCTGGCAGAGCCCGCCGCCCTCGGCGTCGAATCTCTTCCCCTCGACAAGGGTCGAGGCGGTTCCGTATCCGTCGCCGGCTGTCTCGTTGAATGAG
>MHEK01000016.1:24715-24966 GCA_001803795.1 Nitrospirae bacterium RBG_16_64_22 | reverse complement strand
CGTTCATCCGTCGGGCGGCCTGGCGGATGTTCCGGGCCCGGTCGTCCCGCGCGCCTTCGTCAAACGTTGTTGTATACGATCCCCAGACCGGCCACGCCTCGGCCGCCCACGCGAATCCGATGAGAAGGCTCCCCGCCGCAACAAAGCACAAGACCCGCTTGAGTCCCAGCACGGCCGCGACGCGCTTTGGCGGATTCATCGATTTACCCACGTCGTCAGAACCCGAGGATGGACTCCGGCCGCAGGAAGTG
>MHEK01000016.1:22850-24707 GCA_001803795.1 Nitrospirae bacterium RBG_16_64_22 | reverse complement strand
CCATCCGGGTACTTCACGAGGTAGTCCTGATGCTCTTCTTCGGCGCGCCAGAACGGACCGGCCTTGACAACCTGGGTGACGATCGGAGCGCCCCACTTGCCGTCCTTGCCCAGGCGCCGCTTGAAGTCCTCGGCAATCTTTCCCTGCTCCTCCGTGTGATAGAAGACGGCCGAACGGTACGACTCGCCGACGTCGTTGCCCTGCCGGTTGAGCGTCGTAGGGTCGTGCATACGGAAGAACCAGCGGAGGAGCGTTTCGAAGGCAAGCTTGTCCGGATCGAAGACGACGCGGACGGCCTCGGCATGGCCGGCATGATTCCGATACGTGGCGCTGGGAACGGAGCCGCCCGTATAACCGGCCTCGGTCTGGAGTACGCCGGGGATCTTCCTGAGAATCTCCTGCATCCCCCAGAAACAGCCGCCCGCCAGGTAAACCTCTTCGCGCCTGGCGGTCTTGCCCGGTTCAGAGGACGGATTCCGGCCTTGGACCAGTCCGGCGGCGGCGAACGGGGCCAGGTATTCGCCGTACCCTTCCGCCTCCATGCGGCCCAACGGAATGAACCGGAGCGACGCCGAATTGATGCAGAAGCGCTTGCGCGTTGGCCCTGGCCCGTCATCGAACACGTGTCCAAGGTGGGAATCGCCGTGCCTGGAACGCGCCTCGGTTCGCGCCATGCCGTGTGAAGTATCTGCCCGTTCGACCACGTTGCCCGGCTCGACGCCCCGGGTGAAGCTGGGCCAGCCGGTCACTGAATCGAACTTGTCCAGCGACGAAAACAGCGGCTCGCCGCTCGCGACGTCCACGTAGAGGCCAGGTTCGTGATGGTCCCAGAAGGCGTTCCTGAAGGGCGGCTCGGTGCCAGCATTGCGGACGACTTCGAACTGCTCCGGAGTCAGGCTCTTCCTGAGCTCGTCCGGAGACGGTTTCTTCCAGCGAGACTGAGTCATGGACTGCTCCTTTGCATCCGACTCTTGTTTCGGCGTATCGGCGCTCTTTTTCTGGGCCGGCGCAACGGTCACGAGGATGGCGGCCAGGACAGCCGCGACTGCCGCAATCAAGACGCCGTACCGCCTGACAGTCCGCATCAGGCCTTGAAAAGATGGCCGGGAATCCTTCATGATTTCCTTTCTGTTGCTTTTGATGCTAACACCAACCCGCCAGGCCCGACAACAATTGCCCTGCTCTGGCCGAGAGCTCGACGAAAGCGGCCACGATCTTCCTCTGCGGAAAAAAGTCGCGACCGCGCGGTGGGGCACAATGTGACACCTATCAACGCCCCCCGCAGTTATGCCATACCGATGATCGATTGACAGACATACATCTATCCGTTAGTGTACGGATGGAATGCATACGAATATACGGTAGCGCTAACGGGAGAGAACAACATGAAAACGACGATAGAGATAGACCCTGCCCTCCTGAAGAGCGCCCGGATCGCCCTGGGGACGAAGACCATCAAGGGCACGGTGGACGCCAGCCTCCGCGCGGCCGTCCGGCACCGGCAACTGCAGGCCCTGGCCGATGCGCTGGGAACGATCCCCCTGGACTTGACGCCCGAACAGCTCCGAAGCAATCGCGGGAAGCGAACGGCCCATGCACCTCGTTGACACGTCGGTCTGGATTCACGCCCTCCGTCCGTCCGGCTCCCCCGCGATCCGATCCTTGCTCAAACCATTAATCGTCAGCGGGGAGGCGGCGATCAGCGACTGGATCATGCTCGAATTGATGACCGGTCTGCGGTCCTCCGAAGGCAAGGAGTCCCTTCTTCGGTGGTTTGCCCCGGTTGCCAGCCTTCGGTTCGATCCGTCCTGGTGGGGGGAAGCATGGGATATCGCCGCTCGCCTGCGAAAGCGGGGA
>MHEK01000016.1:0-22834 GCA_001803795.1 Nitrospirae bacterium RBG_16_64_22 | reverse complement strand
CCGATTGCCTGATCGCCACGCTGGCCATTCAACACAAGGCCGTGATCATCCACTGCGACTCCGATTTCGAAACCATGAAGCCGGCCATTCCTCTGCGGACTCTTGACTGGACTTCGTACGTCTCACAACGCTAACGGGGCCGGTCATCCGGTAAAGAAGGGAAGTTCCTCCCTTTGGACCGACGCTGGCGCCGAGGACGTCGAAAGCGTGGACTATTGACGGAGAATGATGATGCGTAAGCTGAAGCCGGTAACGCCCGGCGAACTTCTGCTGGAAGAGTTCTTGAGGCCGATGGGGATCAGCCAGTACCGGCTGGCGAAGGAGATCGGCGTGCCGGCGCAGCGTATCGGCGAGATCGTGGCGGGCGCACGCGCCATCACTGCCGACACCGATTTGCGCCTGTGCCGGTTCTTCGGCCTTTCCAACGGCTACTGGCTGCGTGCCCAGGCGGCACATGACACCGAAGTCGCGGAACGGGCGATGGGCGCCAAGCTCGCGAAGATCAGGCCCTGGGCGCGCGTCGGGGCTGATGAAAGCCGCGCGCTGACCCGCGCGTGAGCACAGATCTTTCGCAAGCGAACTTCGCCCGCTTCCTACGGACCGGTTACACGCAATATGATCGCACCGTCTTGTGCGGCTCGGCATTCCTGTCAACCAAAGCCCCCCGTCTTCCCCATTTTGCGGTGACGCTGGCATCGGCGTAAACGATCATCTGCGGTTTTCGATCAGCAGGCCGGCCACCGTCCGCTTCCCGGATGCACGTTCAACCGGAACCACAGGCTTGAGCTTTTTCCCGCTCCACGTGAGGGTGCCTTCGTGAATCATGGCCTGGAGGCGCTCGTCCAGCGACTCCGTCATAGAGATCGTTTTGCGTGTCTTGACCCGTTGCCGCGAACGACTCGGATTCCCATTCGCTGATCGCTTTGAATAGCTTGTGCGGACCATTTTCTCGATCCTAAGAAATCGGCGCCAGTTCGCGGGCGTGCGTGATCTCGCGCTTGCCCACCGGCCTCACTTGGGAGGCTTCGAGAGTCACGACGGCGGCGGTTGTTCCATCCAGCGTCGTGAATTCCACTTCATAGGCACGGCCGTCCCCGTAGGTGTGGACCACTGTGCCCACGTCGCCCGCTTCGAGGCCTTCGGCGGGAATTGCCGTTGTCAATACGACTCGTTCGTGTTCGTGGATCATGGTTGCTCCTCTCCTTCGTTCGGATAGGCGGTCACAAGCCGCGGTCGAGCGGCGCGTGCATCTACGATCCACACAGAGCGCACGCTTGGAGTTTGGCCGCCGGGGGTTCGCAACATCCCGTCTATAATATACTTCGATCCGTGAGGTGATGTCACGCTTCGCACAACGGGGTAGTCACGCGCCATGCGACGCAAAGCCTCTGCCAGCACTGTCCATTCCTCGCGCCGGAACCCCACACCCAGGAAGAAACGGGCCTTGCCCCACCCATCGGGATGGGCGGGGTTGAGCAGGTAGTCCCTGACCTTCTCGGCTTCAACGAGAGCTGTTTCGATTTCGGGCAGCTTCATCGACCCCCCGGAGATCTCGGCGCATAAGAAGCCATGCTCGGCCCCGGGCTCATCGGAGGGCTACGGCCTGATCTCGATCCGCCCCTCCGGGCCGGTTCCGTGCACCTCCGGGAAGTACATGCTCGAAACCTTTGTCGGGAGAGCGTGGACGTCGCCGGGCGTCTCGGCGCGGACGGTGTATGACGCTTCGTACGTCTTCTCCGACCAGAGAGTCGCAAAGAAGACGACCTTCCGGTCGCGCACCTCGCGGCGGGCGTACCACCACCGCCAGGGGCCGGGATCGTCCGGCCTGTCCACGACCTCGCATCCGGCGGGGAGGGGATCTTCCACGATGATGTACTGGTAGCGGTCGTCGGCCGTCATCTTGAGGCGGACTTCGATCTCCTCGCCGCTTCGGACGGGGCCTTCGAGCGGAACGGTCTTCCTTCTCCATTCGCCCCGGTCGTCCTTTTCCTGGACGACGCGGTGGTACGTCCGCGCAACCTTGAACCCGGACGCGAACGGCCGGATCGGCTCTCCCGACGTCACGTAAGTAAGGGCCGTTCCGTAGTAGAGAGACCCGGTCCCATCCCTCACGATCTCCAGCCGGTTCTCGCGTCCGATGGACCCCGCCGGCGCTTTGACCTCCAGCCGGTGGGCTTCCACGCGGCCCTGCGCGCCGGTCTTCTCTCTGCCTATGTCAACGCGGGAGATCCGCTCGTCGAAAAGAAGGTTCCCGTTCCATCCGACCGTCGCCCGGTAGTCGGGGGAGAGCTCTTTCGTGCGGACGATCAGGTCGGTGAGGGCGTACAGGACGGCGGCTGTCTCTTTTGTTGACGCCCACTCGCGTCCAACCCGTTTTTCGACGAGCCAGCGGACGATCTTCGCGACGCGAGGATCGTCCGGCCTCACAGCGAGCACTGCCCGCAGGGCGTACGCCGTTGCCTCGACGTCGTTGTCGATCCACGACCAGCTTCCGGGGCGCTGGGACTCCCAGTGGACGGCCGAAGGGGTCTCCCGGGCCGACCGGAGAAGCTCCTCGACGAGATCGGCCGCTTCGGCCTGCTTTCCGTGCTGAACGAGAGCGAGAGCGAACAGCGCCTTTGTGTACGGCGTGAAATGTCTGCGCTCTCCAAGGAGATAGACGAGCATGGCGTTGTCGTGGAACCCGGCCGACAGGAGCGCGTGGTAGATGTAGACTTTTTCGTTCAAGTCATTCGACCGGCCGTACATTGTTCGGAGAGCGGCGATCCCCCTCTGGAGGCGCGACTCGTCCACGGCGTGGCCCGCCCGCTTCGACTGGGCGATTCCCATGACGGAGTAGGATGTCAGGTAGGGATGCGACCGATCGTTCTCCCACCATCCCCACCCGCCGTCGGCGTGCTGGAGAGCGTAGAGCTTTCCGAGCCCCTTCTTGACCATCTTCGGCAGGTCAGCCTTGAGCTTGTCGTATCGGCCCGCTGGAAGCCAGGCGGTCCCGACCTTCTCGATCGCCCGCTCGATCATCACGTCGGGGAGAAAGGCGGAGAGAGTCTGCTCGGTGCATCCATAGGGGAAGGCCGCCAGGGCGTCCAGGGCGGAGAAGATCGCGGCTGAGAGCGACGGGGAGATCGTGACCGTAAGTTCCGCCGTGTGGGCGGCGGCGTCGGCCGGAAGCGCAACGGCGATTTCCGCGCGGTCCTTCACGTCTCCTGCCGTTGCGACGAGACGCGAGATGCCGTGGGGCAGGACGGGCAGGGCCATCTCCATTCCGTCGCTTTCGCCGTCGGAACGGGCGGCGAGCGTCACGCGGAACGTCCCGGGCCGTGAGGCATGAACCGGCCAGTCTAGACGCGCGACGCCGCCGCTCTCGATCTCGACCTCGCGCCGGGGGTCGCCGGCGAGGGTGATCCCGTCGAGCCTGAGATCGGCCGCGAACTTCCGCTTCGCCTTTGTGTGATTGTGGATGACCCCCGTCAGTGTCGAGCGGTCCCCCTCGACGAGGAACCGCGGCATCTCGAGCCGGGCGATGACGGGTTTCTTCGTGATCGTCTCGCCGGTCGCCTGGCCGACCTGCGTCTCGGGTGTGTGGGCGCGCGCCGTCGCCCGCCAAGTCGTCAGGTTGTCGGGGAATGGAAACTCGACGGCCGCCGTTCCGTCCGTTCCCGTCAGGACAGCCGGCGTCCAGAACGCCGTGTCGCGGAAGTCGCGCCGGATCTCTTCGTCCCGCTTGTCCTTCGCGGCGGCCGCGTCGTAGAGGCGCGGGAACGAGTGGGATGTGATGACCCGGTTCGGCTTCGGTCCGTAAAAGTACTTCCGGATGTCCGGGACCAGCTCGGGGGAGATCGCGTAGATAGCGGCGTCCACGACTCCCACGGAGACCTCGGCCGGGACCGGTTTGCCGGACGAATCGGTCGTTTTGACGGTGAAGCGAGCTTTCTCCCTCGGCCGATAGTCGGGGCGTTCGGCGTTGACCTCGACGCTCAGGAACCGTTCGTCCGCGCGGACGGGGAGGGCGAGCGCGTGCGAGGCAAGCTTCTTGTCCGGCGCGAGCGTGATGGAGACGTGGAGCGTCGGCACGTGTTCTTTTCCGATCGGGATCTCGACGAGGGTCGAGGCTGACGCGAGCCGGACGACCTCCGCCTTGTGGAGGCGGCTCCCTTCGAGCGTGAGCAGGGCGTGCGAGCCGGGCCGGGCGGTGTTCACGAGGACGCGGGCCATCTCGCCCGGTTTGTAGATCTTCTTGTCGGCGACGAGCCGCACTTCGCCGTAACGGTAGGCGAACGAGGCGTCCTCGCCCGAGACCCAGAGCCAGCGTTCGGCGGCGACAACGCGCCCGCCCGTATCGACGGCCTGGAGGTAGAGCCGATAGTAGCCGGCCTTGGGCGGGGCGACGGCGATCGTCGCCCGGCCGGCGGCGTCCGTCTTCCCTTCCCGCGTCGCGGCGACTTCCGTCACGGCCTTCTTCTTCGTCCAGATCTCACGCTTGAGCGTGAACGTGAACGGAGTCTGGACCGGCTGTCCTTCGTAGTCGGAGGCCGTGATCCGGAGGCGGGCCTCTTCGCCCGGGGCGTACACCCATCGGTCGGGGGCAAGCGAGAGCTTGAAGTCACCGCGCGTGGCCAGAACGCCCGCTCGGCCGACGACCTCTCGGCGTGACAGGTCGGTCACCCGGACTTCGACGCGCAGGCTCGAATCGCGCGTCGTGAGGGGGCTTGCCGTGACCTCGAACGAGACGAGCCCTTGGGCGTCGGTCACCCCCTCGCCTGACTTGACATGCCGTCCGTAACCGCGGTCTTCTTCGTCCGGGGAGACGTCGTAGAACGAGGCGTCCTCGGCAGAGAGATCGTCGTCGTATTCGTACCTCGGGGTCTCGTAGACGTGCCACGAGACTTTGGCGCCTGCCACGGGCGCGCCGAAGTAGTATCGCGCCTCGGCCTGGACGGAGATCGTCTGACCGCCCACGATCCGCGGGGCCGACGGTTTGACGGTCACCCTGTACTCCGGCTTCCTGTATTCGAGGACGCGGAATGTCGACTCGTGCCGGTCTTGGCCGACGCGCGTGGTGATCCGGTAGTCCCCGAGGGGCGGCTCGTCGGCCAGGGCGATCTTCCCGTCGAACGCGCCGCGCTCGTTCGTGACGAGATCCTGGCTCGTGACCAGGCTGCCGGCGGCGTCGCGGATCTCCATGTGGACTTTCTGGCCGGAGACGACGGCGTACGATTCTCCCTTGTCCTCGCGAACGATTCCCTTGAAGAAGACCTCCTGCCCCGGGCGGTAGACGGGACGGTCGGTGTAGACATAAGCCTTGGTCGCCATGGCCGTCCGGTGTCCCGTCGGGATTCTCGCGACGGCGATGTCATTGCCGGACTGGACGACCGCGCGCCCATGGGGTAACGACTCTCCTGCCAGCCTCTGAATGCGGTAAAGACCGGAGTCGTCCGTCCGGCCGGTCCAGATCACCCGTTTTCCATCCAGGACGGTCACGTCGGCGCCGGCTACGGGTCGGGTCGTCCGGAACGACGAGGCGTAGAGGAGGGTTCCGTCCGGGGAATCTTTGACAAAGGCGGCGAGATCCGTCGCCAGGATCAAGGCCTGCCGTTCGGGCGCCCCCTCGGAGCGCGCGGTGAGGAGGTACGCTCCCGCCGGGAGCTTTCCGATCTTTTCCCTTCTCCCGTAGATCTCCTGGTACGGTCTCTTGTAGCGGGGATGGGACTCCCACTTGCGGACGATCTTGAAGCGGGCTGGATCGAGGGTCCGTGAAGGAGCGCCTTCCTGGAGAGCGGCAAGGTAGTCCGCGATGGGCACGCCGCGGAGGGCGAACTCGATCCTGGGCACGCGGAAGACGCGGACGCGGATGGCGGCGTCCTCGTGGGTCGTGAAGACGTTCTCCGAGAGGTGCAGGTCCAGCGCGGGCGGGCGGAGGGACAGGGCCAGGGGCTGGACCTCCGCCGCGCGTCCCGGCTCGACCTGGATATTCCCCGTTCCCGAATACTCGAAACCCTCCTTGTTGACGTTGACCTGATAGGCTCCGGGCGCGAGATAGTCGATCCGGAACCGTCCCGCCGCGTCCGTCCGCGTCGAATCGTAAGCCGGTCCAGAGACGTTGACCTGAACGCGGGCGAGCGCTTTTCCTGATTCCCTGTGAATCACGCGGCCGGCGATCGATCCGCCCGGCCGGAGCGTGATGGAGACCCCCCGCGTCCCGCCGCCCGCTGTCACCTCAGCGGCGGGCTGTTGATGACGGGCGAAACCGGCGGCGCGGATGTTGAGGAAGGCGGTCCCCGGAGCAAGGCCGGTCAGTCTGAACGTTCCGTCGTCAGCCGTAACCGCGAACGGCTTCATTCCCCACGAGGCCGATACCCTGGCGCCGGCCACAGGGGCGCCCTTCTCGTCCATGACGGACCCGGAAACGGAGCCCGGCCGGTTCAGACGGACAATCAGGTTGGCGGGGCCTCCGTCAGGCCGTATCGTGATCCTCTCGGGAAATCGGGAGATGTATCCCGTCGCGACGCCCTGGATCGAATAGATTCCGGCCTTGACCTCCCGGAAGCGGAAGAGACCTTTACCGTTCGTCTCGGCCCGCAAACCTTTCTCGCCGGAAGCGGGCGTGAGGATCACCTTCGCTCCGGCGACGGGCTGGTCTCCCGGAGCGGCCAGGAGGTGTCCCGTGACCGTGGCGCCGCCGGCAAGGACATCGGCGGCGTTGGCCGAAATGAGAAACAGGGTGGATAGGAGGAAGGCGAGGCATCTGCCGCGCGCCGATTCGGGTCGCATTTACTTCCCTCCAGCGATGGAAGTTATCGGGACAAGGGGAGCTTCGTGCCATTCGAGGTCAAGGCGGAACCATTCGACCGTGTCGCCCGCTTGAATGTCGGCCCGGCGCATGGCCTCATCGGCCATGTAGCGCGCGGTTTTCGCTTCGCCGGGGAGAATGATCGCGTTCTTTTCGCCGGCCGGGCCGCCTCTCAGCCAGAGACCGTCGCGCGACGGATTCAGAGCGTCGGGCCGGGAAACGGGGTGGATCGCGCGAACGAGGGAAACGCGAAGCGTGAGGCCGGCGACCTCCGATGACCGAACGGCCGGATACCGGGGGTCGCCGTCGGCAACGGCGCGGGCAAGCCGGACAGCCTCTTCGTCAAGCGTTGCGGCCTCGGGGTGAAGACTTCCCTGGCAGGCGCGGGTCCGGCCCGCGCGGCTCAGCGTGACGATCGTGCCGGCGGCGGACGTGGAGGATAAGTTCCCCAGCGCCGGGGGACCGGACGGTGATTGTCCCGCCTTGCCGACGTGGGCGAGGATTGTGTCACTGGCGGCAGTCCAGGCCTTTAGTGCCTCCGTTGCCGCGAAAGACCGAATGGGAATAAGCGGGATGCAGGCGGCCAAGAGGACTGCAGGGAGGGCGCGACAGTGAAGAGGCATGGGAGTTTGAGGAAGAGATGCTCCCTAAATCCCCAGAAGAAGGGGGAGCGGCCTGAGCCGCTCCCCTGGATGAAATGTCTCTTATGCGCCGGCCTTGAGGCGGGCGATCCGCTCGTCTAGGTCGGGGTGGGACGCGAAGAGCTTCATCCATCCCTTCGGTGCGCCGGCGATCTTGAGCGTGGCCAGAGAGGTCTGCTCGGTGTCCACGAGCATCGTCGTCCGCTTGAGAGATTCGAGGGCGTGGACCATGCCGGTCGTTCCGGCGAGTCTCGCGCCGCCCTTGTCGGCCCGGAACTCGCGGATCCGGGAGAAGTACATCACGACGATACTCCCCAGGATCGAGAAGAGGATGTCGAACACGATGACGGCGATGAAGTGGACCAGATGCGGGAAGCCCTCACTATCGTCCCGGCGGAACAACTGGGATACCGCGAAGGCCGCCACGCGGGAGAGAAAGACAACGAACGTATTGATCACGCCCTGGATGAGCGTCATCGTGACCATGTCGCCGTTGGCGACGTGGGAGATCTCGTGGGCGAGGACGCCCTCGACCGCCTGTTGATCCATCCGGGCGAGGAGCCCGGAAGAGACGGCCACGAGGGATCGGTTCTTCGTGGGGCCGGTGGCAAACGCGTTCACCTCTTCGGACTCGTACACGCCGACCTGGGGCATGGCGGAGAGGCCCGCCTGCTTGGCCAGGCGGTGGATCTGGACAACCAACTCCCGGGCGTCGTTCGAAAGATGGGCCTGGGGATCCAGGACTTTGACGCCCATCATCCATTTGGCCATGACGCGGGACAGGGCCAGAGAGATGAAGGCGCCCGAGAAACCGACGACAGCCGAGAAAGCCAGAAGCGCCTGGAAATCGATCCCGTACTGCGTAATGTATGGGCGGATGCCCAGGACGCTCGTGACGATGCCGATCGTGACGACCACGAGAACGTTGACGGCCAGGAAAAGCAGAATGCGTTTCATTACGTTGTTCCTCCCGGGAGCATGCCTGGATTGCAGAATCAGGCTGGCTTCTATAATAAACATCTCCAACACGGGGCGCAAGGGGGAGGCGCAGGGGGAGGCATGGGGGGAGGCACGGGTGGCCGGGATGCGGGCATGGTGTTGGGCGGGCACGGTGTGTCCCGCCTTGCGGGACCGGCTGAGCGGACGAATTTCGTAGGGCGGGTTACCGGACCCGCCGAGACTTGGCGGTAAGGATGTGGGGGATTTCTCTTGACAATGGCCGAAAGGGCTGTTAGTTTTAGATCCAATTCCGCGCACGATCCGTTAATCCCTGACAATTCCGAACCTGAAAAGCAGACCGAATCGAGCGGACTTCCCACGAGGCCTTCTTACTTAAGACTTGGACAATAAATCATTGCTAGGGTAAAGACTGTTCCGGCGGCGGCCCGGCCCGTTTACATTTCTCCCTTTTGGACCCCGCGACCCTCTCATGATCGATCACAGGAATGACGAATAAACCCGGTTCCGGCATCCATAGACGGAAAAGCCCCTCATGGGGGACCGACAAGGTCCGCGGGGGGACCGCATACAACGGCAAGCCGCAAGACCAAGCCGATCCCTCCGATGATCCCGCCGGAGAACCGACAATCCACCAAGGAGCCCCGCTGATGAATCTTGTTGAACTGAAAGAGAAAAATATCGCCGAGCTGACTCAGGTCGCGAAAGACCTGAGCGTCGAAGGCGCGGCCGGTCTGAGAAAACAGGAGCTTATATTCGCCATTCTTCAGGCCCAGACCGAGAAGAACGGCATGATCTTCGGCCAGGGCGTCCTCGAGATCCTGCCGGACGGGTTCGGATTCCTCCGGGCGCCGGACTACAACTACCTTCCCGGTCCGGATGACATCTACGTCTCTCCTTCGCAAATCCGGCGGTTCAACCTTCGGACGGGGGACACGGTTTCCGGCCAGATCCGCCCCCCGAAGGAGACCGAGAGGTACTTCGCCCTCCTCAAGGTGGAATCGATCAACTTCGAGCCTCCCGAGGCTGCGCGGGACAAGATTCTCTTCGACAACCTGACGCCCCTCTATCCCGAGGAACGGATCAAGCTGGAGCACTCGTCCACGGACATGTCCACGCGCGTCATGGACCTGATTACGCCGATCGGAAAAGGCCAGCGGGGATTGATCGTCGCGCCGCCCAGGACGGGAAAGACGATGCTCCTGCAGGCGATCGCCAAGGCGGTCGTCGCCAACCACGCCGAGGTCGTCTTGATCGTGCTCCTCATCGACGAGCGGCCGGAGGAAGTGACCGACTGGCAAAGACAGGTGACGAAGGCCGAGATCATTTCATCGACCTTCGACGAGCCGGCCACGCGGCACGTCCAGGTGGCGGACATGGTCATCGAGAAGGCGAAGCGGCTGGTCGAGCACAACCGGGACGTGGTCATCCTGCTCGACAGCATCACGCGTCTGGCCCGGGCCCACAACGCGGTCATCCCCCCTTCGGGGAAGGTCCTTTCGGGCGGTCTGGACTCGAACGCTCTCCAGAGGCCTAAGCGGTTCTTCGGCGCGGCCAGGAACATCGAGAACGGAGGCTCGCTGACGATCCTGGCGACGTCCCTCGTCGACACGGGAAGCCGGATGGACGATGTGATTTTCGAGGAGTTCAAGGGAACGGGCAACATGGAGTTGCATCTAGACCGGAAGCTCGTCGAGAAACGGGTCTTCCCGGCGATCGACATCAACGGTTCCGGAACCCGGAAGGAGGAGCTGTTGGTTGATCAGGCCGATCTGAACAAGATGTGGATCCTGCGAAAGGTCCTGAATCCCCTCTCGACCGTGGAGAGCATGGAATTCCTGATCGACAAGGTCAAGGGAACGAAGACGAACAGGGACTTCCTGGATTCGATGAATCGGTAACGCATTGGGTGTATCTCTTTGATAATCAAGGGATTCCGGGGGGCTCTGACTTCCGGGCGATTCCGGACAAGTCGCTTGCCTTGGGGTGCCGATTCTGTTAGCATTCGCAAGTTTTAAATTCCGGCACACGACATTCAGGGGAGGCGGCAAAGTGAAGGCTGGTATTCATCCAGAGTACGTTGACGCGACGGTCCATTGCGCCTGCGGGGAGTCCTTCAAGACTCGATCGACGCATCCGGAGATCCGCGTGGAAATATGTTCGAGCTGCCATCCGTTCTTTACAGGGAAGCAGAAGATCATCGACACGGAGGGCCGGGTGGAGCGCTTCCAGAAGAAGTACGCGGCGGGCGGGAAGAGCCAGGCGGCGGCCAAGAAGCCGGCGCCGAAGAGCGCCCGCCGGAGCAAGGCGTAGACTTCAGGCGAAACGGGGGCGGGAGCAGGGGAGCAGACGGACAAGGGCGGAAGTTTCCAAGGCCTGCCAGGCACGCCCCCATCCTCCCGTCAGGAGGGTGGAGGGCCGCACCATCCTTTCCGACCCCGCGTACGCGGGGTTTTTTTATCGAGATCGACCATTCAGGTGTAGACGGGAAATGGACATTCTGAACAAACTGGAGGCCGTGGAGGCCAGGTACGAGGAACTGAACCGTCTCTTGATGGATCCGCAGGTCCTCTCGAATTCGTCCCTGTTCCAGAAGTACTCCAAGGAGCAGGCGTCGCTTGCGGAGATCGTCTCGGGGACCCGCCGCCTCAGAACGATCGTGCGGCAGATCGAGGAATCGCAGGAGATCCAGAACGACCGCTCGGCCGATCCGGATCTCCGGGAGATGGCCGCCTCGGAGGTGGAGCGCCTTCGGAACGAAAGCGCCGAGGCCGAGCGGGAGATCAAGTTCCTCCTCTTGCCGAAAGACCCGAACGACGAGCGGAACGTCATTGTCGAGGTCCGGGCCGGGACCGGCGGGGAGGAGGCGGCTCTGTTTGCCGCGGAGCTGTTCCGGATGTACGTCCGGTACGCAGAGGGACGGCGCTGGAAGGTTGAGGTCCTCAACACGAGCGAGACGGGCATCGGCGGACTCAAGGAGGTCATCGCGTCGATCGAGGGGCGCGGGGCGTACAGCCGCCTGAAGTTCGAGTCCGGCGTCCACCGCGTTCAGCGCGTGCCCGTCACCGAGTCGGGCGGGCGGATTCACACGTCCGCCGTGACGGTGGCCGTCCTTCCGGAAGCCGAAGAGGTCGAGGTGCAGATCGACCAGAAGGACCTCCGGATCGATACGTTCTGCTCCTCGGGACCGGGCGGCCAGAGCGTCAACACGACCTATTCGGCCGTGCGGATCACGCACCTGCCGTCGGGACTGGTCGTCTCGTGCCAGGACGAAAAGTCGCAGATCAAGAACAAGGCCCGCGCGATGAAGGTCCTGATGGCGCGCCTTCTGGACAGGAAGCGGTCGGAGGCCGAGGCGGAGCGGGCGAAGGCCCGAAAGGAGCAGGTCGGGACCGGCGACCGCTCGGAGCGGATCCGGACTTACAACTTCCCCCAGAACCGGGTGACCGACCACCGGGTGGGGGTGACTCTTCACAGGCTCGACGCCGTCATGGGCGGAGACCTGGACGAGATCATCGATGCCCTGGCCACGGCCGAGACGGCCGACAGACTCAAGTCGCTCGACGTGGAGGCTGGCGTACGGTGAGACGGCCGGGCGAGGGATTGACGTTCCAGGAATTTCGCGAATGGGGTACGGCCGTTCTCCGGAAGTCGGGGGTTCCCGAGGCGCCTCGGGACGCATTTCTTCTCCTCCAGCATGCCGCGGGATTCGAGGCCGCCGGCCTCATGGCCCGCTTGGAAGAGAGGCCCCCGGATGGCGCCGAGGCGCTCTTCCGGGCGCATGTCGCCAGAAGGGCGGCCCGCGAGCCGGCGGCCATGATCCTGGGAAGGGCGGAGTTCTGGGGGTTTCCCGTCCGCGTCGCGCCCGACGTTCTCATCCCTCGCCCCGAGACGGAGGGCATCGTCGAGAAGACGCTCCGCCTTTCCGCGCGGGACGGCGGGGGTGTCAGGACGATCGCCGATATCGGGACGGGGAGCGGGTGCCTGGCCGTCGCTCTGGCGGCCGAGTTTCCCGAGGCCCGCGTCTTCGCCACGGACATATCTCCGGCGGCTTTGAATCTGGCCCGGACGAACGTGGAGGGGGCGGGATTCTCGGCGCGGGTGCGCGTTCTCGATGGGGATCTCTTTGAGGCGCTGGGGAGCCCGGCCCTGGATGGCCTAGAGGGGAAGATCGACCTTGTCGTTTCGAATCCCCCATACATCCGAAGGGGGGAGATCGATTCTCTGGCGCCCGAGGTTTCACGCTGGGAGCCGCGCGTAGCTCTTGACGGGGGCGAGGACGGCCTGTCGGTCGTCCGCCGTCTGATCGAAGGGGCCAAGCGGTTCCTGAAGCCGGGCGGGTTCCTCGTCTTCGAGATCGGCCATGACCAGGGCCCGCGAGTTCTCGATCTCCTCGAACGGTCCGGATTCGTCGATGGCACAATCGCGCCCGACTTGGCCGGCCTGCCGCGCGTCGCGTCAGCGAGGCATCCGGAAAGAAACGCGCGGCCGGCGTCTTTTGGAGCGCGGAAGGTGGAAGAGTGCAGCGTCTGCTGATGCGGGGGGGGGTTCCACTGACGGGGGAAGTCCAGGTCAGCGGGGCGAAGAACGCCGCCCTTCCGATCATCGCGGCGACGCTTCTCGCGCCGGGGCCGTTCCGGTTCTCGAACGTCCCGGTTCTGATGGACGTGACGACGATCGGAAACCTCCTGGAGCGGCTGGGCGCGACGGTCCAGCGGGAGGGCGACCGGCTCGCCGTCGATACGACGGTCCTGCACGGGACGGAGGCGCCGTACGATCTGGTCAAGACAATGCGGGCCTCGGTCCTCGTTCTGGGCCCGTTGTTGGCCCGGATGGGACGGGCGCGGGTCTCGCTTCCGGGCGGGTGCGCCATCGGCGCGCGGCCGATCAACCTTCACCTGGCCGGGCTCGAAAAGATGGGGGCGCGGGTTTCGATCGACCATGGTTACGTCGAGGCGGTGGCCGACGGACTGACGGGAGCCCGGATCGTTCTCGACACCGTCACGGTGACTGGAACGGAAAACCTCATGATGGCCGCCACGCGGGCCGCGGGGACGACGGTCATCGAGAACGCCGCCCGCGAGCCGGAGATCGTCGACCTGGCGAATCTCCTCAAGGCCATGGGGGCCGAAATTAGCGGCGCGGGAACCGACACGATCACAATCCAGGGAGGCGGGGAGCTGAGGCCGGCCGAGTACCGGATCATGCCCGACCGGATCGAAGCCGGCACTCTCGCCGCCGCCGCCGCGATTACGCAGGGCGACGTCCTCATTCGCGGCGCGCGGGCCGAGCATCTCGATGCCGTCCTTAACAAACTGCGGGAAACGGGCGCCGACGTGGCCGTCCAGCCGGAGGGGGCGATCCGGGTCAAGGGCGGCCGGCGGCTCAAGTCGGTGGACGTTCGGACGGCTCCGTACCCGGGTTTTCCGACGGACATGCAGGCCCAGTTCATGGCGCTGATGTCGATCTCCGACGGATTGTCGGTCATCACGGAAACGATCTTCGAGAACCGCTTCACGCACGTGGCCGAGCTTCGCCGGATGGGAGCGGACATCAAGATCCAGGGGACGAACGCGATCATCAAGGGAGTCTCCGAGCTGTCGGGCGCGCCCGTCATGGCGACGGACCTTCGCGCTTCGGCGTCGCTCGTTCTGGCCGGGCTGGCCGCGCGCGGCGAGACGGAAGTTTCCCGCGTGTACCACCTCGACCGGGGGTACGAATCGCTGGAAAAGAAACTCGAGAACCTTGGCGCGCGGATCATCAGGCTAACGTCTTGAAAAGACGGGGAATGGGTGAGTCGGTGAATCGGTGAGTCGGTGAATAGGTGAATGGGGAAACTCTCAGCCGTCAGCGAGCCAGGGCCAATTGTCTTCGGCTGATCGCTGAATGCTGACCGCTGACGGCTATCGGCAAAGGGTGAATCGGTGAAGCGTAAGAAAACAAAACGGCCATCGCCCCGGACCGCGGCGACCCGACCGGCGGACTTCCTGACGGTCGCACTTCCGAAGGGGAAGCTCTATCCGGGGGCCGTTGCCATTTTTTCGAGGATGGGACTCGCTGTCGAGGAGATGCGGGAGCCCGATCCCCGCCGACTCGTCTTCGAAAACCGGGCCGCGCGCCTCCGGTTCGCGATCGTCCGGGCGACGGACGTCCCGACGTACGTCGAATACGGGGCGGCCGACCTCGGGATTGTTGGGAGCGACGTCCTGTACGAGCAGGAACGGGACGTTTATGAGCCGATCGACCTCAAGTTCGGGCGGTGCCGGCTCATGGTGGCCGAACCGGAGGCGCTTTCGCGGGTGGACAACCCGGGGAGGTGGTCGGGGGTCCGAATCGCGACGAAATTCCCGAACCTGACCGAGTCGTTCTTCGCAAGCCGCGGAATCCCCGTCGAGATCGTAAAACTCTACGGGTCGATGGAACTGGCGCCGATCCTTGGGCTCTCGGAGCGGATCGTCGATCTCGTGGACACCGGACGGACGCTCAAGGCCAACGGTCTCGTGCCTGTCGAGACGATCATGGAATCGACCGCCCGGCTGATCGTCAATCGCGCGGCCCTCAAGATCAAGTACGACCGCGTCTCGAAGCTGATGGACGACATCCGACGACAGGTCGGCAGGCAAGGGGGAGGCCGGTGAGACTCATCGAGGACGGATCCCGGGGATTCGACCGCGAAATCGAGGCGATCGCGCGCCGCGGGTCCGAAACGCCGCCCGATGTCGAGGCGGCGGTGCGCGGGATACTCGACGACGTGCGGCGGGACGGAGACGCGGCCGTGGCGAGGTTCGCCCGCCGGTTCGACGGATGCATCCGTTCTCCGGGCCAATGGAGGGTCACGGGCCGGGAGATCGACCGCGCGCGCCGCCGGGTCGACGCCGGAATCCTCGACGCTCTTCGAACGGCCGCCGCCAGAATCGCCGCGTTCCACGAGCGCCAGCGAGAGAAGAGCTGGTTCGTCACGGACGAAGACGGCGCTCTCCTGGGCCAAGCGGTCCAGCCCCTTGACGCGGTCGGTTTGTACGTCCCGGGCGGGACGGCGTCGTATCCGTCTTCCGTCCTGATGAACGCCATTCCCGCGCGCGTCGCCGGCGTGAAAAGGGTCGTTCTCTGCACGCCCGCCGGGGCGGGAGGCGTTTCGCCCGTTATTCTCGCCGCCGCGGAGGTTGCCGGCATCGACGAGATTTACGGGATTGGCGGCGCCCAGGCCGTCGCGGCGATGGCCTATGGCACACGGAGCGTTCGGCGGGTCGAGAAGATCGTCGGACCGGGAAACCTCTACGTCGCGACGGCCAAACGGCTGGTCTTCGGCGCGGTCGATATCGACATGGTGGCGGGACCATCCGAGGTCCTTATCATCGCCGACGAGTCGGCCGACCCGCGGATCGTGGCGGCGGACCTCCTGGCCCAGGCGGAACACGACCCGCTGGCCTGGCCGCTGGCTGTTTCCCCGTCCTCGGACCTTTTGAACGGGGTCCGGCGGGAGGCGGCGCGGCAAGCCGCAACCCTGCCGAGAAAAAGCATCGCGGCCGAATCGCTTTCGCGGCGCGGAACGCTCATCCGCGCGCGGTCTCTCGAACGGGCGGTTGAAATCTCGAACCGGATCGCTCCGGAGCACCTTGAGCTTGCCGTCGCCGATCCGTTCCGGCTCCTCCCCTCCGTCCGGAACGCCGGGGCCGTCTTCCTCGGCCATGATACGCCCGAGGCGGTCGGTGATTACGTCGCCGGCCCGAACCACGTCCTGCCGACGGGGGGAACGGCGCGGTTCGCGTCGCCTCTGTCCGTGGCGGATTTCGTCCGACGATCGAGCGTCGTTGCGTTTACGCGCAAGGCGCTCGTCCGGCTGGGACCGGTCGCCGTCCGGCTAGCCCGGGCCGAGGGACTCGAGGCCCACGCCCGGTCCGTGGATCTGCGCCTGTCCCATTCCCGCTCTGGACGGACGCCGAAGGCGGCCGGGCCGGCCGGGACGAAACGGCGGACAACCCGGTGAGCCCGCGGCGCTTCCGGCATCTCTTTCGGCCCGAGCTGGCCGGAATGGAACCTTATGCGGCGGAAGTCCAGACGGGGAGAATCCGGCTGGACGCCAACGAGTCGCCTTTCTCCCTCGCGCCGGAGGTGAGGAGGGAGATCATGAAGGCGCTCTCCCGCGTCCCGGTGAACCGCTACCCGGACCCCGAAGCGCGAGAGCTCAAGGCCGCCGTGGCGTCCTGGCTGAACGTCGAGCCGGACTGGATCCTGCTCGGGAACGGTTCGGACGAGATCATCTCGCTCTTGGCCGCGGCAGTCGCCGTGCCCGGCGCGCGGGCCCTCGTCCCGACGCCGTCGTTCTCGATGTACGCGCTGATCGCCCAGGGCCACGGGTTGGCCGTCGACGCGGTGCCCCTCGACGAACGGTTCGACCTGAGGATGGAAGAGATGCGCGCCGCGCTCTCCCGCAGGCCGCGGATCGTCCTCCTGGGGTATCCGAACAACCCGACGGGCGTCTGCTATTCACGGACGCGCATCAACGAGGTCGTCGATCTCGCCCCCGGGCTCGTCGTGATCGACGAAGCGTACGGCGACTACTCCGGCAAGAGCTTTCTGTCGAACGGGGACCGGCACCGGAACGTCGTCGTTCTTCGGACCGTTTCGAAGATCGGGCTGGCCGCGCTCCGCTTGGGCGTGATGGCGGCCCATCCCGAAATCGTCCGGGAGATCGAGAAGATCCGGCTCCCGTACAACATCAACGCTTTGACGCAGACGGCCGCGCGGATCGCCCTGAGCCACCCCCGCGCGCTGTCCGCCCAGGTCAAGAAGGTCATCCGGGAGCGCGATCGGCTGATGGAGGCGCTCGAGTGGACGCGCGGTCTCTCGCCGTACCCGACCGAGGCCAATTTCATTCTCTTTCGGACGGTCGGGGACGCCGACGCCATCCACTCGGGGCTCTTGAGCCGCGGCGTCGTGATCCGCAACCTGAGCCGGACCCCCGCCCTGAAGAACTGCCTGCGGGTGACGGTGGGGACTCCGGCGGAGAACAAGGCGTTTCTCGAAGCGCTCCAACTTGCCCTCAAGGAGATTCAATGACGCGCCGGATCGGAAAGGTCGAACGAAAGACGAGAGAGACGAGCGTGACTGCCTCCATCAATCTGGATGGAACGGGCAGGGCCCGCGTCCAGACCCCCGTGGGATTCCTTTCGCACATGCTGGAGCTGTTCGCCCGGCACGGTCTCTTCGATCTGGACCTCAAGGCGCGCGGAGACGTCGAGGTCGACGATCACCACACGGTCGAGGACGTCGGGATCGTCCTGGGGGCGGCCCTCAAGGAGGCCCTGGGACCAAAGACCGGAATCCGCCGGTACGGCGGGGCCGAGGTGCCGATGGACGAGGCTCTTTGCGCCGTCCACGTCGACATATCGGGGCGGCCCTTTCTGGTTTACAACGTGGACTTGGTCAAGCGGGAGAAAATCAAGGGCTTCGACGCCCGCCTGGTCGAGGATTTCTTCGCGGCCTTCGTCAACAACGGCGGCGTGACGCTCCACGTCAACGCGCGCTACGGACGCAACCCTCACCACGTCCTGGAAGGGGTCTTTAAGGCCTTCGGCCGGGCGCTCGACGAGGCCACGCGCCTCGACCCGAGGGTAAAGGGAGTTCCGAGCACGAAGGGAAGGCTGTAGGGCTGTGAATCGGTGAATGGGTGAATCGGTGAATCGGAAAACCACTCCTCCCCTTTGTAAGGGGAGGCTGGGTGGGGTAGAGATGTGAAATGGTGAATCGGTGAACCGGGTACGGGTCGCGATCGTTGACTACGGGATGGGGAACCTGAGGAGCGTGGAGAAGGCGTTCGCCCGCGTGGGGCACGACGCCGTGGTGACATCCGATCCGAAGGTCATCGCGGACGCGTCGCACGTAGTTCTTCCCGGCGTGGGTGCGTTCCCGGCCTGCATGTCCAACCTTGAGAGCCGGGGACTGGCCGAACCCGTTCTGCGGGCCATCGAGGCGGGCAAGCCCTTCCTCGGCCTTTGCGTCGGAATGCAGATCCTCTTCTCCGAGGGGGAGGAGTTCGGCCGCCATCCGGGACTCGGCGTTCTCCCCGGGCGCGTCGTGCGTTTTCCGGAGTCGGTCGGAGAGGGGGGGCTCAAGGTCCCGCACATGGGGTGGAACACCTTGAAGTTCCGCCGTACGCCCCCCGCTATGCGGAATGTAGGCGATGGGTCGTACGTCTACTTCGTCCACTCCTATATCGTCCTCCCGGACGATCCGGGCGTCGTCGCCGCGACGACGGAACACGGGGTGGAGTTCGTCTCTGCCGTCTGGAAGGACAATGTTGTAGCGACTCAGTTCCACCCGGAGAAGAGCCAGGGCGTCGGCCTGTCGGTCATCGAGGAATTCGGAAGGACCGCATGATCCTCTACCCGGCGGTGGACATCAAGAACGGGCGGTGCGTCCGGCTCGCGCAGGGCCGGATGGACATGGAGACGGTGTACGACGAGGACCCGGCCGCGGCGGCGAGGCGATGGATCGCGCAGGGCGCGAGGGCCCTGCACGTGGTCGACCTGGACGGGGCGGTGACGGGGACGCCGCAGAACCTTTCGGCGATCAAGGAAATCCTCCTCGAAGCCGATGTGCCCGTGCAGGTAGGCGGCGGCGTCCGGAGCCTGGCCGTGATGAACCGCCTCTTCGACCTGGGAGCCGCGAAGGTCGTCGTGGGCACGGGCGCCGTCCGGGACCGGGACTTCCTGCGCTCCGCCTGCGAGGAGCACCCGGGCCGGGTTGTCGTGAGCGTCGACGCGAAGGATGGCTTCGTCGCCCTGTCGGGATGGGTGGAAATGTCGGGAACTCCCGTGCGGGATCTGCTCGAGGAAATCGGCGGCCTGCCGCTGGCGGCGATCCTCTACACAGACATCCGCCGCGACGGAATGCTCACGGGGCCGAACGTGGAGGCGGTCATTGCGGTCGCGTCGGCAAGCAGGCACCCCGTCATCGCGGCGGGGGGCGTGGGATCGCTCGATGACATCCGCCTGCTCAGGTCGGTCGATCCGCCGCTCGCCGGCGTGATTGTCGGAAAGGCGCTCTACACCGGGGCTGTGGACCTGAACGAAGCGCTCTCCATTCTCGACGGAGGCCCGCGCTAGCCGATGCTTGCCAAGCGGATCATTCCGTGCCTTGACGTCATGGGCGGCCGCGTCGTCAAGGGGGTCACGTTCGTCAACCTCCGCGACGCCGGGGACCCCGTGGAGATTGCCCGGGCCTACGACGAGCAGGGGGCCGACGAGCTGTGCTTTCTCGACATCACGGCTTCGCACGAGGAAAGGCCGATCATCCTGGAAGTCGTGGCCCGGACGGCCGATCAGGTCTTCATGCCCCTGACGGTGGGAGGAGGCGTGCGAACGCTGGACGATATCCGAGCCCTTCTCAAGGCGGGGGCGGACAAGGCGGCCGTCAACACGGCCGCCGTCGCCGATCCCGTGTTCGTCCAGAGGGCCTCGGAGCGGTTCGGGAGTCAGTGCATCGTCGTGGCGATCGACGCGAAGAGAGTCCAAGGTCCGGAGGCCGGGGGTGATGGCAAGGATCAGGCCGCGGAACCGCGCTGGGAGGTCTTCACGCACGGGGGGCGGCGGCCGACGGGAATCGACGCGGTGGAATGGGCGAGGCGGATGGAAGGCCTCGGGGCCGGGGAGATTCTTCTCACGAGCATGGACCGGGACGGAACGAGGGAGGGGTACGATCTGGATCTGACGAAGGCGGTCGGCCGTGCCGTCGGTATTCCCGTTATCGCCTCCGGGGGAGTGGGGACGCTCGATCATCTCTACGAAGGGATCGCCGTCGGCGGCGCGGACGCCGTGCTGGCGGCCTCCATCTTTCACTACGGGGAAGCGACCGTGGGCGAGGCGAAGCGATATCTGGCAAGCCGAGGCATCCCAATCCGGCTTGCGTAGCCAAGAGACACCGGTTATTGGTCAATCGTTATTGGTCAATCGTCAATGGCCAATAACCAATAACGAATAACCATTGATCAATGGCTGTTTTTTCAGGGGGAACATTGACCGGACTTTCCCAGGATATCCAGTTTGACGATAAGGGCCTGGTTCCCGTCGTCGTCCAGGACGCCGAGAGCGGAGAAGTCCTGATGTTCGCGTTCGCCAACGAGGAGGCCGTCAAGAAGACGCTCGAAACGGGATTCGCCCACTTCTTCAGCCGGTCGCGCGGGACTCTCTGGAAGAAGGGGGAGACTTCGGGGAACACGCTCGGCGTCGTCTCGGTCCGGTGCGACTGTGACTCCGACGCCCTGCTGTACCGCGTTCGGCCGGCGGGTCCGGCGTGCCACACGGGAGAGGTCTCCTGCTTTTTTTTCACGCTCCAGGGAAGAGAAGAGGCCGGCGGGGCGGAGATCGTTTCGCGCGTGTTCGAGACGATCCTGGACCGCCAGAGGCGCCGGCCGGCCGGCTCCTACGTGGCGTCCCTGTTCGAGAAGGGGAAGGACGCGATTCTTGGCAAGGTCGCGGAGGAGTCCGGCGAACTGATCCTGGCCGCCAGGGGGGACGACAGGCAGGCCGTCGTCCACGAGGCGGCGACCTGATCTTTCACGTTCTGGTCGCGATGGCCGAGAGCGGGATCAGGCCGGGCGATGTCTACGCGGAGCTGTTCCGGAGGTTCGGACGGAGCGGTCTCGAGGAAAAAGCGTCGCGGAGGGAGGAAAAATGAACGACTGCCTTTTTTGCAAGATCATCGAGCGCAAACTGCCGAGCAAGATCGTCTTCGAGGATGAAAAACTCGTTGCGTTCGAGGACGTCAACCCTCAAGCCCCCGTCCACATCCTCCTCGTTCCGCGGCGCCATGTCGAGTCGGTCAACGGCGTCCAAGAGACCGACCGGGAGCTGATGGGCCATCTGTTCTGGATTTCTCGCAAGCTGGCGGAGGAACGGGGCGTGGCGGCTTCGGGATTCAGGCTCGTGGTGAACTCCGGCGCGACCGCCGGCCAGTCCGTCTTTCACATTCATGTCCACCTCTTAGGGGGCAGGGCGTTCGGCTGGCCGCCGGGATAATCGCGGCGAGTTCGGGCCCGGAGACAGGCTGCGCAATCGGCCGTGCAATCGGTCGTTGACAGCGTGCGTCTGAGTTGATATTATTATAGTTTAAGAAAAGGCTTATTTTTCATGGGGTTTTGAGTGTGTTGAAGGGCCAGCGGGCCCGGGGACAACCCTACCATACGAGTCGAGAGGGGGGAAGAAGCGAAATGCCGACTGTAAGGGTAAAGGAGAACGAATCGTTCGAAAGCGCCCTTAAGCGGTTCAAGAAGCAGTGCGAGAAGGACGGCATCCTCTCGGAGATGAAGAAACGCGAACACTACGAGAAACCGAGCGTCCGGAAAAAGCGCAAGGCCCTTGCCGCTCGGAAGAAGGCCATTCGCAAGGCCGCGCGCCACGTGCAGTAGGACCTTGGCCTTGGCGGCGCCGTCCGAACGGCTTGCGGAAGATCTCAAGAACGCGCTCAAGGCCGGGGATTCGTTGCGCGTATCGGTCATCCGGTTCATCCGGGCCGCGGCCCAGAACCGTCAAATCGAGGCGAGGCGCCCGCTTGACGACGCGGAATGGATGAAACTCTTTTCCGCGCAGGCCAAGCAGAGGCAGGAGTCGATCAGGGAATTCGAAGCCGGCGGCCGTGCCGACCTGGCCGACAAGGAACGGAGAGAGCTGGACATCATCCGGGAATATCTTCCTCCGGTCTTGTCGGACGAAGATCTCATCCGGATCGTTCGGCAGGCCATCGCCGAGACGGGGGCCCGGGGTCCCAAGGAGATGGGTGCCGTAATGAAGGTTGTCATGCCGCGCGTCGTTGGGCAGGCGGACGGCAAGGTCGTCCAGAAGGTCGTGCAATCGCTCCTGGAGGGTGGTGCGTCGTAGGGGAACGGGATGCCGTGCCCCTGCAAACCGCGACCGAATGAAGCGCTCCGACGGGGATGCGAGGGATGGCGGGGAGCGGCGATGAGAGCGGGGAGATCGGGCGTCTTTCCGGGTGATCTGGTCCAGCGGGTCAAGGACGCAAACGAGATCGCCGACATCATCGGCCAGTTCGTTACTTTGAAGCAGGCCGGCCAGAACCTCAAGGGCCTTTGTCCCTTCCACGCCGAGAAGACTCCTTCCTTTACGGTCAATTCCGGAAAGCAGGTCTTTCACTGCTTCGGTTGCGGGGTCGGGGGAGACGTGATCGAATTCCTGGCGCGCCATGAGAAGCTCTCGTTTCCGGACGCCGTGAGGAATCTGGCGGACCGGGCGGGAATTCGCCTTCCGGCGCTTGAACACCGCGATGACTCCGAGACACAAAAACTCATCGCGCTCCACGAGGCGGCGCGGTCGTTTTTCTCGGGTTTGCTCTCAGCGCCGCCGGGCGGGGGCGCCCGCTTGTATCTCGCGGGCCGGGGCGTTTCGGTCGAGACGCAGAAGTCATTCGGCATCGGGTTCGCTACCCCCTC
>MHEK01000015.1 GCA_001803795.1 Nitrospirae bacterium RBG_16_64_22 | reverse complement strand
AGGGAAAATTGGGGAAAGTCCTGGTCCATCTTACCATTGACGGGGGATTGAAATTGAGATAAGAATATGATGCGATGGTTAAAGCCCGGCAGTGCATCCGATTGAATTTCTTGCTTTCCGCCTGTCTTGCTTCGGCGCTCGCGATCTTTGTCGCGGCGGTCGATGCCGGTGCGGCGAAGACGGCGCGTCCGAAGGCGGGCCCGGTCGACGCGTGCGTCAAGCGCGTCTCCATTCCGGTCAAGGCCGAGACGGAGAAGGCGGCCAGGGCGTGCGTCAAGCGGCTCGCGGCATGGATTGACCGGAATCCGCGGGACGCGCGCCAGGGGGCGGCCTTCGCTACGATCGGCGATCTCTCTCTCTCGCTCCATCGGTTGGGGCAGTCTTCAGCCGACCTCGACGCGGCGTGGTCGGCCTACCAGTCCGTCTATCTGAGAGCGCCGTCCCATCCGGAAGCTCCCCGCGCCCGTCTGGAAAACGCTCGACTCCTCCTCGAAGAGCGCAAGGATCCGGACAAGGCCCGGTTCGAGATCGAGCGGCTTCTCGCGAACCATCCCGGGAGCGCCGTGGAAAAGAAGGCGCGCGAGCTCCTGGCGAACATTCCCCCCGAGCCTTCTTCCACGGGCGTCCGGCCCGATGGGAAGATGACGCTCGTCAAGGGCGTCTCGATCTCCCAGGAGGAAGCGGCGGAGAAACCGGGGGGGACCGCGGAGAAAGGGGATGTCAGGGTCTTTATCGAGGGCGAGGCCGAGTTCGCGGCGATGACGCTCGGCGGTCCCGACCGTCTCGTCCTCGATCTCAAGAGCGCGCGCCTCCATCCGTCGGCAAGGACGTCCGTCGAGCCGGGAGGCAGGGGGGCCGTCAGCCGGGTCCGTCTGGCCCAGTACAACCCGGAGACGGTGCGGGTCGTCCTCGATCTGGAGCGGCCCGTCCGGTATCAGGTCCGGCCGCTGGCGGAAGAGGGGGCGGTCGAGATTTCGTGGGGCGGCGGGGAGAAGGGGGCGGCGTCCGGCGCGCGGGGAGAGAAGAAGACGGCGGGCCGCGACGCGAAGGGAAGGAAGCCTGCCGTCCAAACGGCCGACGGGTCGTGGCTGGTGGTGATCGACGCCGGTCACGGCGGCGAGGACCCGGGCGCTATCGGTCCGGGGGGCCTTAGGGAGAAGGACGCGGCGCTCGATCTCGCGAAGCGCTTGGCCGAACTGGTCCGCCGGAACGGGGGCCAGGCCGTGCTCACGCGGGAGGACGACACGTTCATTCCGCTCCGAAGGCGGACGGAGATCGCCAACACGTACAACAAGCACAAGGGCGTGGACGCCTTCATCTCGATCCACCTGAACGCCGCGCCCACCCGGAAAGCGCGGGGAATCGAGACTTACACTCTCAGCCTCACGAATGACAAGCGGTCGTTGGAAGTCGCGGCCCGCGAGAACGGGATGCGTCTCGATCGGATGAACGAGACCGACCTTCTCCTGACTCACCTTGCCGTCGACGCCAAGAAAGATCCGTCCCTCAGGCTTGCCCATCGGATTCAGTCTTCGATGGCGGCCTCGGTGGCGTCGAAGTACGGCACGGCCGATCTGGGCGTCAAGCAGGGGCCGTTCTGGGTCCTCTACGGCGCGGACATGCCGTCCATTCTGGCCGAGGTCTCCTTCGTCAGTCATCCCAAGGAGGAGAGACTCCTCAAGACCGACAAGTACCGGGACGAGATCGCCCAGGCAATCTACGCGGGCCTCGAGAAGTTCCGGACCAAAGACGTGACGGCAACCCTTCGGGCGGCGAGAGAGCCGTGAACCGCGAAGCGCACCCGGGTCCCCGGACCGCCTGCCCGCTCGATCCTCGAGTCGTCCTTCTTCTCGCCGTTCTGGCCGCTGTCCATCTGGGGATCTGGCGGAATGCCGTTTTCCTGTCCGGCCTGGCCGGCGCGATGTTTCTCGGCGCGTTCGCCGCCGGCGCTCTCCAGGGCCGGGAGATGAAAATGCTTCGTGGGGCCCTCTTTCTGGGCGTTCCGCTCGCCCTGGTTCCGCTTCTCTGGACGCCGGGGCGGATGTGGATCGAGGTCCCCGGCGGGGCCCAGATCACGTACGAGGGACTTGCGCAGGCCGGCGAGGCCATCCTTCGCGTCGCCGGATTCGCTTTCATGGCGGCGTGGCTTTCCGCGGTCCTTCCCGCTCAGGCCCTGGGGAGGGCCGTCGCCTGGTGGCTTGGGCCCCTGGAACGGATCGGCCTTCCGGTGGAACGGTTCGCACTCGTCCTCTCCCTCACGGTGGAGGAGGTCCCCGCGGCGGCCGAACGGGTGATGGAAATCCGCGGGAAGATCGGGGCGAGCCCCGCCCGCCGCCTGGACGCGGCGATCGGCCATCTCGCCGGCCTGTTCCGCGGGCCGCTCGCTCAAACCGCGGGGCCGCCCGCCGCGCCTCCGGGCCTGCCTCCGCTCCCCAAGACGACTTCCCTGGACCTGATCGCCGCAACTTCCGTTGCCGCGATTTTCGCCGCTGTCGACGGCCTTGGCCGCCCTTTCCTCCATCCGTGACGGCCCGTGGGCCGGCGGGCGAGGAGCCGCGCCTCGTCCGCGTTCTTCTTGAATACGACGGGACCGCCTATCACGGATGGCAGGTCCAGCCGAACGCCCGGACGATCCAGGAAGTCTTCGAATCGGTTCTCCATCGGATCCACAAGAGAAGGACGAAGGCGACGGCGGCCGGCCGGACGGACGCGGGCGTCCACGCGCGCGGCCAGGTTGTTCATTTCGAGACCACTCTGGGGATGGACGCCTTGGCCTGGCGGAGGGCGCTCAACGCCCTTCTCCCCGGCGACGTCGTCGTCCTCGGGGCGGACTTTCCGCCGGCCGGGTTCCACGCCAGGAAGTCCGCCGTCTCCAAGACGTACTCCTACACGATCCTGAACTCGTCCGTTCCCTCCGCCTTCCTCCGCGATACGGCATGGCTCATCCCGTTTCCGCTGGACGCCGGCCGGATGATGGAGGGGGCGCGTTTCCTGATCGGGCGGCACGACTTCTCTTCCTTCCGCTCGTCGACGTGCACGGCGCGCCATCCCGTGCGGACCTTGTCCCGAGTCGATATTAGCCGGGCGGAGGATCTCGTGCGCGTGACGGTCGAAGGGGACGGGTTTCTCAAGCAGATGGTTCGGAGCATCGTGGGAACGCTCGTCGAGGTTGGACGGGGGGTGATCCGGCCGGAGGCGGTGGCGTCGATCCTCGAAGGAAGGCGCCGCGCGCTGGCGGGCCCGACGGCGCCGGCGCGCGGCCTTTGCCTGGAACGCGTGGAATACCCGGAGGTTTATCGATATTGAAAATTGGAAATTGGAAATTGGAAATCAAAAAACCGACGGCTGAGTTCTTATCCCGTTCTTCCGCCGCCGGGCAGGCCGAACTTCTCCGCAAGGCGCTTCTCGACGGCCTTGGGGACGAGGCCGGCGACGTTGCCCCCGTGGGACGCGACGGCCTTGATGTGGCTCGACGTGACGTAGGCGTACTCTTCCGACGGCATCAGGAAGACGGTCTCGACCCGGCAGTCGAGGTGGCGGTTCATGAGGGCCATCTGAAACTCGTATTCGAAGTCAGAGTAGGCGCGGATGCCTCGGAGAACGGCGCTTGCGCCTTTCTTGAGGACGTAGTTGACGAGGAGCCCGTCCAGCGTGTCGACCGAGACGTTGGGGAATCGCCGGGCCGCCTCGTCGGCCATCTCCAGGCGGTCTTCGATCGAGAAGAGGGGTTTTTTCTCCGGGCTCGGGGCGACGGCCACGACGACCCGGTCGAAGAGCTTGAGGCTCCGTTCGATCACGTCCATGTGGCCGTTCGTGATCGGGTCGAAAGTGCCGGGATAGACCGCGAAGCGTTCCAAACTCACTCCTGCCGGCCCGTTTCCTCTATGTAAAGCGAGAGGACCGTGTCGCCGTACCTGTAACTCCTGGCCCTACGGTGGAGCGGCGGCGCCTCGGGCGGCGGCGTCCGGGCCGCATGCTCGACGACGACGCATCCCCCTGGGCGAAGGAGGCCGCCAGCCGCGATCCGTTCGAGCAGGTCGGCGGCTTCGGCCGACGCGTACGGGAGATCGACGAAAACCACGTCGAACGCCTCCCCGGCCTTGGCCGCGGACTCGATGAAATCGACGGCGGAGGCCCGCCGCACATCCGCGCGAGGGCGGAGTCCCAGTTCTTCCAGACGGCGCTCAAGGTCCCGAACGGCCTCGCGGTCCTCGTCCACGAAGACTGCTCGGTCCCAGCCGCGCGAGAGGGCGTCGAGGCCGACGGCCCCCGTTCCGGCGCAAAGGTCGAGGAACGTTCCGCTTCCCGCCCGGTTCCGGAGAATGTCGAAGAGGGCCTCACGGACTTTCGCCGACGTGGGGCGGATTCCCGTTCCCGGCCGCCCGATCCTCCTGCCCTTGGCCGCGCCGCCTGTAATCTTCATTGTTCGGGCGGAATTCTCACACGCGCTCCATGGGCTGTCAAGGGATTCTTCCTTACTTGACGGCACCTTTTGCGATTTTGCTCAGGTGTGGTATTATCTTTCTTCCAGGAAGCCCCTGAACCGCGGAGAGCGCAGAGAACGCAAAGGAGGTCCGGGGAGGACACCTTTGGGATGTGTGAGAATCAGCAACGCCCGGAAAAGTTCCTCCGCGGACTCTGCGGACTCTGCGGTGAGAATGAGTTGGATTCTGAGTGTTCCGCGTGGTTTCTTTCCTGTCCAACGAGGGTAGCGCGATGGATCTCTGGATCTGGATTCTGACTGGATGCGCTGTCGCCGTCGCCGGTTCGGTCGTCTACCTCGCTGTTCGGATCGGACGGACGGCGGCCCAGGCGGAAGATCTCCTGGCGAAGCTCGATCGGGATATTCCGCCCCTGATGGCCGGGTTGAACGGGGTGACGAAGGAGGTCGGGGCCATCGCCGAGAGGACCCGGTCAGGCGTCGACGCGGCGGCGCAGACGGCCGAGGCGGTCAGGGACGTGGCGGCGACGATCGACGCCGTCAACAGGGCCGTCACGCTTGGCGTGTCCGGAACGACGATCAAGGTGACCGCCCTTGCGGCCGGCATCAAGGCGGGTATTTCCTATTTCTTCAAGCATTTGGGAAGGAGACGATGACTCGGCGAATCGGCGGCAAGCATTACAGGATCCTTGCGTCTTTCCATTCACCCATTCACCGATTCACCGATTCACCCATTCACCGTTCTTTTTCCCTTGCTTGACACGGTCGACCCCTCGCGGCTAACATACGCCCTCTTTCCGTCAGGGGCGGGGTCGGTTTTTCGGCGGGGTCGCTTCGCCGGCCCGCGACTTCCTGCCGGGTAAGGCCCGGATGGATCCTGCCAACCCAGAGAACTCCTTATTCTACGTCGAGATCCTCATCCTGTTTGTCTGCCTGATGGGGATCACGCTTCTGTCCGCGATCCACGTGACCGTCTTTTCCATCCGGTCGCACGGAGCGGGCGCCGAGGGAGAGGCGGAGGACGTCCGGGGGCAGGTCTGGCGGCGCGTGGTCCGCGACGCGGCCCGTTTCCATCAGGCGGCGGGATTGCTCGAGATCGTCCTGATCGTGACCTCGGCGGGGATCATCGCCCAGGCGACGATCGGGAGCGGTTTCTTTCGCTGGACGGTCCCAGCCCTGGCCCTCTGGACCGCGGTCGTCTCCGTTCTCCGGGTCTTGAGCCGGGCGATGGCGCTCAGGGACCCTTACAAAACGGGCGTGCGGTACGCCTACCTGGCCCGGGGCACGATGGCCCTGATGGCCCCGCTGACGTGGGCCGTCGAGCGCGGGACGCAGGCGATCCTTCGCCTCGCGGCTGGGCCGAGAGGCGAAGGTGAGACGGCGGCCGCGGCCCCGCCAAGGGGCGAGGGTGAGGTCCAGGCCGAGTTGGCGCCGGTGACGGAGAGCGAGCAGAGGGTCCTGGGCCGGATCCGCGAGTTCGGCGAGGCGCGGGCCGTGGACGTCATGGTTCCGAGGACGGAAGTGGCCGGGATCCCGGCCGAGGCGACGGTCAAGGAGGCGCTCGAACTTGCGCGGGAGACCGCGAGCCTCTGGAATCCCGTCGTGGAAGATTCGATCGATAACGTCGTCGGGATCGTCTCATCAGCCGATCTCGCCCTTCACGCATCCGTGCCGGGCGGGGGGGGCGGGACGATCCAGCCGCTCGTCCAGCCGGCGTTCTTCATTCCCGAGAACAAGAGGCTCTCGGAGCTGGTCGGGGAGATGAGGGCGCATTCCTGGCCGCTGGCTATCATCCTGGATGAGTACGGCGGGACGGCCGGCATGGTGACGCGGGAGAGGCTGATCGCCGAGCTTGCCGAGCGGTTCCGTGGCGAGGAAGGAGCGGCCGAGGAAGTCGAGGTGGTCGACGAGCGGAACATCGTCGTCTCGGGCCAGGCGAGCCTGGACGAGGTGAATGAAGCCTTCTCCACGGAGCTCCGATCGGACGATTTCCAGACGATCGGGGGATACGTCTTCGGACTATTCGGGCGGATCCCCCGGGCCGGGGAGACCGTCAAGTACCGGGATCTCAAGTTCGAGGCGCTGGAGGTTTCCGGCCGGCGGATCGGCCGGATCAAGATCGGCA
>MHEK01000014.1:22723-32535 GCA_001803795.1 Nitrospirae bacterium RBG_16_64_22 | reverse complement strand
TCATTGCCGCGGGCCCAGGCCTGGCGGCTCTTCCCAGAGTTCGCGGGGCGTGTCCTCTACCTCGACATCGAGACAACCGGCCTCTACGCCGGGCCGAATTCCGTCACCTGCATCGGGACGTACGACGGCCGGACCGTCCGCGCCTTCGTCGCCGGCGCTGACATCGAGGAATTCGAGCACGCCCTGAACCGCGCCGACCTTCTAGTCACCTACAACGGCGCGTGTTTCGACATCCCCTTCCTAAAGACCGCCTTCCCCCGTCTCGATCTCGACCGCCCGGCCCACATCGACCTCATGTACCCCCTTCGCAAACTCGGCTTCCGCGGCGGCCTCAAGGGCGTCGAGCGCCAGCTTTGCATCCGGCGGGACGAAGCGATCGCCGGGGCCGACGGCTACACCGCCGTCCTCCTCTGGCGGGCCCACGAGCGGGGCCGCCCGAACGCCCTCGAGACGCTTGTGCGCTACTGCCTCGAGGACGTCGTGAACCTCGAACCGCTCATGATCGAGGTGTTCAACCGTTTCGTGGAGACGTATCCGCTGGATGTCCACCGCCTCCCGATTCCTCCGCGCCCGAAGATCGCCGCAAGAGCCGACGTCGAGCTGGTCGCGTCTCTGATTTCCGACAGGCAGTTTGTATCGTGAGTTTTGCCCGGAGAGAGCGAAAACCGCTTGTTTCTTAATCCGCAATCCGCTTTCGGCAATCCGCAATCACGCCAGACCCATCGCCTCCCGCACTTCGACCATCGTCTCCCGGGCAACGCCGCGGGCCCGGTCCGTCCCGGCCCGGACCGCTTCCTCCACATCGGACCAGCGGGCGGCCAGCGACCGCCGGCGCTCGACGAGCGCCGCCACGCCCCGCTCCACGCCCTGGATCAGGATCTTCTTGCAGTCGACGCACCCGATCCCCGCGCGCCGGCATTCCTTTTCGATCATGGCGCGATCGTCTTCACCCGTGAAGATCAGGTGGAGGCCGAATGCGGGACAGACGTTCGGATCACCCGGATCGTTGCGCCGCTTCCGGGCCGGGTCCGTCACCATGACCTTGATCTTAGCGCCCATCTCCTCGACCGTCTCGGAGAGGTAGATCGCGTTGTCGTAGCTCTTGCTCATCTTGCGACCGTCAAGACCCGGCACCTTGGGGTACGCCGTGAGGAGCGCCTCCGGCTCGGGGAACACGGACCGGTACAGGTGGTTGAACCGGCGAGCCACCTCGCGCGTCAGCTCCAGATGCGGAAGCTGGTCGATCCCGACAGGGACGGCGTCGGCCTTGTAGATCAGGATGTCCGCGGCCTGCAGAAGCGGATACCCCAGGAACCCGTACGTCGTCAGGTCGCGGTCGGTAAGCGTCTCCTGCTTCTCCTTGTACGACGGGACCCGTTCGAGCCAGGGCGTGGGCGTGAACATGGAGAAGAGGAGATGAAGCTCCGCGTGCTCGAGGATCCTGGACTGGACGAAGATCGTACACCGGCCGGGGTCGAGTCCCGCCGCCAGGAAATCGATCAGGATCTCGCGCGTCGCCGCCGGAATGTCGGACGGGTTCTCGTACGCCGTGGTGAGCGCGTGCCAGTCGGCCACGAAAAAGAAGGAATCGTACTCATCCTGGAGCCGGACCCAGTTCTGGAGGGCCCCGAGGTAGTTCCCCAGGTGAAGCCGGCCGGTGGCCTGCATTCCGGACAGGATCCGGCGGCGGGACGCGGCGGTCATCCCAGGATCGCCCAGACGACGACGTGGACCGCCGTGCCCAGAATGCCGATGGATCGGTCGAGGTAAATGATGCCGATGAGAACGAAGATCCCGTACGGCTCGATCCGCGCCAGCGTCTCCGCCGGACCCGGAGGGAGAAGACCGACCGCGATTCGTCCGCCGTCCACGGGAGGAATGGGGATCAGGTTGATGACCAGCAGAATCGCGTTCACGATGACGGAGGCCTTGAGCATCAGAAGAACGGGGATGAGCACGGCCGAGGCCGGGTCTCCCCCTTCGAAGAGCGCCGGGGCCTGTCCGATCCCCACGGCGGCCGGAAGGAGATCGGGACGGACGACCAGAATCCCCTTGAAGACGAGACCGCAGGCGACCGCGAGTGCCAGGTTCGTGGCCGGTCCCGCTCCCGCCACGATGGCCATGTCCGCCTTCGGCCGCCGCAGATTGTTGAAGTTGACCGGCACGGGCTTGGCCCAGCCGAAGACGAACCCCGTCGTCACGTAGAGAAAGAGCGGAAGAAGGACCGTCCCGACCGGATCGATGTGGGCGAACGGATTGAGCGTGATCCGCCCGAGAGCGCGGGCCGTCGGATCGCCCAGCTTATCGGCCACCCAGCCGTGGGCCACCTCGTGGAACGTGATCGCCACGAGGATCGGGAGCGCCCCGATCGCCACCTGCTGGATGATGCCGCTCATCTCCATCATGCCATTCCCCGATTCACCGATCGCTGTCAGCGGTCAGCTTTCAGCAATCAGCCGAAGGCGTCTGGCCTTGGTTTGCTGACCGCTGATCGCTGACGGCTGAGAGCCTTTTCCATTCACCGATTCACCCATTCACCGTTCTCACCGTACCACCACCAGCACCTCGTCCGGATTCACGCTCTCCCCTTCCCGGACGTGGACCGCCTTCACCTCCCCGTCGATCGGCGTGTGGATCTCGTTCTCCATCTTCATCGCCTCGACGATCAGGACGGTGTCCCCCCGCTTCACCGTGTCCCCCGGCTTGACCTTGACGGAAACAACCGTCCCCGGCATGGCCGTCGTCACGTCCCCTTCTTCCATCGCGCGGGGCCGGCGCGAGACGCCGCCCACGCTGTCGTCGATCCGGCCGGCGAAGCTCGGAACGATCTCCACGAGAGACTCGACGAGGACTTCCTCCAGGTGGTCGTCGACGTAGAGGAAGTACGGCCGTCTTCCCCCGACCGGATGGCCCGCCCCGCCCACCTTCACGTGATACGTCTCGCCGTGCACGTGGATATTGAACTCCGAGGGCGCCATGATGGGCCCCGGCGAGGCGGCTTCGGGCGCGGCGGCCGAAAGAGGCTCGGGAGGAATCCCCTTTTCCCGCGCGTCGAAGAAATCCAGCGCCACCTTGGGAAAAAGGATGTAAGAGAGGACGTCTTCCGCGATCCCGCCCCGGCCCCCCAGGTCGGCCGCCGCCTTCTCCCACTCCGGCGGAATGAGATCGGCCGGGCGGACGTCCACGCGCTCCTCGTCGGACACCGCTTTCTTCTGCACGTCCGGGTTGATCGGCGCCGGAGGGCGGCCGTACAGACCGCGCAGGTAGTTCTTCGTCTCGCTCGTCAGGACCTTGTAGCGCTCCCCCGTCAGGACGTTCAGCGTCGCCTGGGTCCCCACGATCTGGGAGCTCGGCGTCACGAGCGGCGGAAAGCCGAAATCCTCCCGGACGCGCGGCACCTCGGCCAGCACCTCCGGCATCCGGTGGAGAGCGTTCTGCTCCTTGAGCTGGATCGCCAGATTGCTCGTCATCCCGCCCGGAACCTGGTAGAGGATCACGTTGGGGTCAATTCCCGCGTAGTCCGTCTCGAACGCCTTGTACGTCTTCCGGACTTTCCGGAAGTGTTCGGCGACCTCGGTCAGGAGCGACAGGTCCAGCCCGGTCTCCACCCCCGCCGCGCTCAGGATCGCCGCCATCGTCTCGGTGGGAGGATGCGACGTCCCTCCGGCCATCGAAGAGGCGGCCGTGTCGATGATGTCCACGCCCGCCTCGACGGCCTTCAGGTGCGTCGCCACGGCCATGCCCGCCGTATCGTGGCTGTGCAGATGGACCGGCAGGCGGATCGCTTTCTTGAGTTTCCGGACGAGGTCGTACGCCGCCTGAGGAGTCAGGAGGCCGGCCATGTCCTTGACGCAGATCGTGTCGCACCCCATGTCTTCCAGGCGGCGCGCCAGGTCCACGAACCCGTCGACCGAATGAACGGGCGACGTCGTGTAGCAGAAAGCGCCCTCGACCCGGCCGCCCGCCTTGATCGTCGCCTTGATCGTCGTCTTCAGGTTGCGCAAATCGTTCAGGGCGTCGAAGATCCGGAAGATCTGGATCCCGTTCTCCGCGGCGCGCTCGACGAACCGGCTCACCGTGTCGTCCGCGTAGTGGCGATACCCCACGAGGTTCTGGCCCCGCAGGAGCATCTGGAGAGGCGTCTTCGGCAGGGCGGCCTTCAGCCGGCGGAGCCTCTCCCATGGATCTTCCCGCAGGAATCGGAGGCAGGTGTCGAACGTGGCCCCACCCCAGACCTCCAGGGACCAGAACCCCGCCCGGTCGAGCTTTTCGCAGACGGGCAACATGTCTTCCGTCCGCATCCGGGTCGCGAGGAGGCATTGGTGGGCATCCCGCAGGGTGAGATCGGTAAACCGGACGGTCCGCGGCTTAGTCGTCCCCGGCATCCTACAACCCCGCCCGCGCGACGATCGCGGCCACGATCGCCAGAACGCGGTCGACCTGGTGTCGGTCGTCCGCGTAGGAGAGCTCGTTCATTCGTTCGTCGATGTATCGCGTCGTGAACTCGCCGCGGCGAAACACGGGGTCCTCCATGACCTTGCGGTGGAAGGGAATCGTCGTCTTGACGCCCCGGATTACGAATTCGTCGAGACAGCGGATCATCCGGTCGACGGCCTCGTCCCACGTCCGCCCCCGGACGGTCAGCTTGGCGAGCATGGAATCGAAGTGAGGCGAGACGGCGTACCCGCGGTAGACGTTCCCGTCGATCCGCACGCCCGGGCCGCCCGGCGAGTAGTAAGCCGTGATCCGGCCGGGGGTCGGGAGGAAATCGTTGTTGGGGTCCTCCGCGTTGATCCGGCACTCGATGGCATACCCGTTCCACCGCACGTCCTCCTGCCGGATCGGGAGCGGCAGACCCGCGGCGATCCGGATCTGCTCCCGGACGATGTCGACGCCCGTCACCTCCTCGGTCACCGTATGCTCCACCTGAATCCGGGTGTTCATCTCCATGAAGTAGAAGTTGCGGTCCTTGTCCAGGAGGAACTCGACCGTCCCCGCGTTCGTGTATCCGGCCGCTCTCGCGGCCCGGACGGCGGCGTCACCCATCCGCCGCCGGAGGTCATCGTCCAACACGAGGGAAGGCGCGATCTCGACGAGCTTCTGGTGCCGGCGCTGGATCGAGCAGTCCCTCTCGCCCAGGTGGATCACGTTGCCGTGGTGGTCCGCCAGTATCTGGAACTCGATGTGCCGGGGCGCATCGACGAACTTCTCGATGAACATCTCGTCGTTCCCGAACCCGGTCTTCGCCTCGGACTTGGCGACGGGAAAAAAGCGCGCGATCTCCTCGGCGTCACGGCACACGCGAAGGCCCCTGCCGCCTCCGCCCGCGGCCGCCTTGAGCATGACCGGGTATCCGATCCGCTCGGCCCAGCGCTTCGCCTCTCCGAGTGTCTCGACGTTTCCGTCGCTTCCCGGGATGATCGGCACGCCTTCGGCCCGCATCAGGTTCCGGGCCTGCGTCTTGTTCCCCAGGGCCCGGATCGCCTCCGGTTGCGGACCGATGAACGTGATTCCCTGCTCGCGGCAGATCCGCGCGAACTCGGGGTTCTCGGCCAGGAAGCCGTAGCCCGGATGGATGGCGTCCACGCCTTTCTGGAGAGCGAGATCGACGATCCCGTATGGATTCAGGTAGCCTCGGACGGGGCCGGGACCGACGAGGTAGGCTTCGTCCGCTTTCTTCACGTAGAGGGTGGTTGTATCGGCTTCCGAGTAGATCGCGACCGTCGGAATGCGAAGCTCCTTGCACGCGCGGATGATCCGCGACGCGATCTCGCCCCGGTTCGCAATCAAGATCTTGCGGAAGAGAGCCGGCTCTCTCGTTGCGGAGACGGGGCCTCGCTTCGCGTGCGCCACGACGGGGTCGGCTTTGGATTCCGGCAATTCCGACTCCTTCACCAGGCGGCTCCACGGAACGTCCGGTGGAACGTACCCTTGGCAAGATGAATTTGCGGCTGGGAGACCAATCCCGTTTTCCCGCGCTCAAAGGAAGGGTGAAGAAGAGAGCCGGCGCTATCTTAGGGAAGGGGCAAAACAGAGTCAACAATAAACCTTGTGAGGCGAGTGAATATTCCGTATATTTTTCCAAAGGATACGGAGGAAACAGGGATCGTGGATACCGCCGTCGACGCTTTCCTGGAATACCTTTCGGTCGAGAAAGGGCTCTCCCAGTCGACGCTCGACGCCTATGCGCGCGATCTCGCCTCGTACTCGAGGTTCCTCGCCCAGGCCGGCGCCCCGATTGACCGGGGCGTCGAAAGACGGCACGTCGCCGAGTACGTCGCCAGGGAGCGGAAGGCGGGGCTCTCCTCCGCGACGATCTCCCGGCGCCTGTCGGCCGTCAAGGGGCTCCACCGCTTCATGGTCCGCGAAGGCCTGGCCGCGAACGACCCCACGGACAGGATCGAAAGCCCGCGGCGGCGCCTCCCTCTTCCCAAGGTGCTCCCGCTCTCCGGCGTGGAGCGGCTGTTGGCGGCCGCCGATCCGGCCACGCCGACCCGGCTTCGAGACAGGGCCATGATCGAGGTTCTCTATGCCTCCGGCCTCCGCGTGAGCGAGCTGGTCGGACTCGACCGGAGATCGGTCAACCTCGAAGCCGGCTATCTGACGGCCAGAGGAAAGGGCGGAAAGGAGCGGGTTGTGCCCATCGGGGAACACGCCGTCCGCTGGGTCAAGACCTACCTCGACGAATCCCGCCCGCGGTTCGCCAAGGGAAGGATATCTCCCGCCCTCTTCATCACGTCCCGCGGAAAGGCGATGACCCGCCAGCGGTTTTGGGGCCTGCTCCGCTCCTACGCGCGCCGCGCGGGGCTCGCGCAGATCCCCTCGCCGCACACGCTCCGGCACTCCTTCGCGACCCACCTCCTGGAGCGGGGATCGGACCTCAGGTCCGTCCAGGCGATGCTGGGTCACGCGGACATCTCGACGACGCAGATCTACACGCACGTGGACCGGGAACGGCTGATCGCCATCCATCGGAAACATCATCCGAGGGGATAGGAAACGGTGAATGGGTGAATGGGTGAATGGGTGAATCGGAAGAAAAGAAGAGGACTCGCTCTTTTCCTGTCCTTCCCCATTCACCGATTGACCGATTCACCGCTCTTTCGAGGGGTTTCTTGGAAATCATCACGTCGCATACGAACGCCGACTTCGATTCCCTGGCGGGAATGACGGCGGCGCAGAAACTCTATCCGGGCGCCCGGATCGTTTTCTCCGGATCGCAGGAGAGGCCGCTCCGCGACTTCTTCCTGCGTTCCTCCGCCGCGAGGGCCGTCTCCCACGCGCGGCTCAAGGATATCGACTTCTCGGCCGTCACGCGCCTCGTCCTCGTCGACACCAAGTCCCGGAACCGCATCGGCCGCTTCGCCGATCTCCTGTCCCGGCCCGATCTTTCGATCCACATTTACGACCACCACCCGTTTCTCGATGACGACATCCGCGGCGACGTCGAGCGCGTCGAGCCAGTCGGAGCCACGGCTACGATCATGTCCGAACTGCTCGCAGAAAAGGGGATCGCGTTGACCCCCGATGAGGCTACGATCCTCATGCTGGGAATCTACGAAGAGACCGGCTCCCTCACCTTCGCGTCGACGACGCCGCGCGACCTGGAAGCCGCCGCCCGGCTCCTCCGCCAGGGGGCCGACCTCAACGTCGTGGCGGACTTCATGATTCACGAGCTCGACGCTCAGCAGGTCGACCTGCTGAACGATCTTCTCCACAGCGCCCGGACGATCGCCGTCGGCGGCGTCCCCGTCCTGGTCGCTACGGCCGAGAGGGCCCGTTACGTCGACGACCTGGCCCTCGTCGTCCACAAGCTGAGAGACACCGTAGGCGCCGGCGTCGTGATCGCCGTCGCCCAGATGGAGGATCGGGTCCACGTCGTGATCCGGAGCCGTCTGCCGGAGGTCGACGCGGGGATACTCGCCGCGGTCGTCGGGGGCGGAGGACACAGGACTGCGGCGTCGGCGACCGTTCGGAACGCCACGCTCTCCGACGTCGAGGCCCGCCTCCTCGGCCAGCTCCGCGCCACGGCCCGGCCTCTCATCCGGGCCCACCAGATCATGACCGCGCCGGTCAAGACGATCGAGGCCCACCGGACGCTTGCCGAAGCCAACGACCTCATGACCCGATACGGCGTCAACGTCTTTCCGGTCCTCGAACCCGCCGGAGACGGCGGCCGGCTGGCCGGTTTGATCTCGCGCGAGACCGTTCAGAAATCGATTTTTCACGGCTTGGGGAACGAACCCGTCGCGACCTTCATGCGGACGGACGTCCAGACGGCGTCGCCCGACACGCCCCTCTCGGAAATCGAAGAGAGCATGATCGAGCACAATCAGCGCTTCATGCCCGTCCTCGAGGACGGTCGGATGCTCGGCGCGATCACCCGGACCGATCTCCTTCGGGCAATGCACGATTTCTTTGTCCGGGCGACGGCACCCGAGGGCCTCCCTGTGGAGGAAGGATTCCCCTCCCGGACAATCCGGCGGAATGTCGCCTCGCTCATGGCCGAGCGCCTCCCCGGCCCCCTTCTGCTCTTCCTCCGCGGGGTCGCCGGCCTCGCCGACCGGATGGGAACGAGGGTCTACCTCGTCGGCGGGATCGTCCGGGACCTTTTCCTCGGCATCGAGAACCTCGACGCCGATCTCGTCGTCGAGGGAGACGGAATCGCGTTCGCGGAGGCGATCGTCCGGGAGGTCCCCGGCCGCGTTCGTCCCCACAAGCCGTTCGGCACGGCCGTCGTCGTCCTCGATTCGGGTCTGAAGATCGACGTCGCGTCCGCCCGAACGGAAGTCTACGAGACGCCCGCCGCTCTTCCGACCGTCGAGCTATCGTCCATCAAGAAGGACCTCTACCGCCGCGACTTCACGATCAACACGCTCGCAATCCGGCTGAGTGAGGGCGAATTCGGCCAGCTCCTCGACTTCTTCGGCGGACGGCGGGATCTCAAGGAACGGACGATCCGCGTTCTGCACGATCTGTCTTTCGTCGAGGATCCGACGCGCGTCTTCCGGGCCATCCGCTTCGAGCAGCGCTTCGACTTCAAGATCAGCCGCCACACAAAGCGGCTCATCGAGACGGCCGTCGCAATGGACCTGTTTCACCGGCTGTCCGGCCCCCGCCTCTACGGCGAGCTTTGGCTCATCTTCGAGGAGGCCGATCCGGCGAAGACCGTGGAGCGGCTGGGGGACCTCGATCTCCTGCGGTTCATCCACCCGCGCCTGGACGTCTCCGCGGAGAAACTTCGCCTCATGGCCCGCGTCAAGGAAGCTCTCGCCTGGTACGCGCTCCTCTTCCAGGAACCGCCCGTCCGGGCCCCCATGGTCTACATGACCGCTCTCCTCGACCAACTGGAGGAAGCCGACGTTCTGGAGGTCGCGGCCAGGCTCTCAATCTCTCCGACGGACTCGGGAATCCTTCTCCTGCCCCGGCGAACGGCCCCATCCGTTCTCAGAACGCTCTCGCGCCGGCCGCCGCCCGCGCCATCCGCCGTTTACGAAGCCCTTTCCCCGGTCCCGATCGAAGGGCTCCTCTACCTCCTTGCCGGCGCCCGGCTGAAAAGCGCGCAGAAGGCGGTCTCCGAGTTCATCACGCACGGCCGGTTCGTCCGCCCGCCGATCTCCGGCGACGATCTGACGGCGATGGGAATCGCGCCCGGACCGATCTACCGGCAGATCATGGCAGAACTGCGCGCCGCAACCCTTGACGGAAAGCTGAAGGGCCGGGAAGAAGCGATCGCGTGGGTAAGACAGAAATACGGTGAATCAGAAAATGGGTGAATGGGTGAATAGGTGAATAGGTGAATGGGTGAATAG
>MHEK01000014.1:19241-22635 GCA_001803795.1 Nitrospirae bacterium RBG_16_64_22 | reverse complement strand
CTGTGCCTCCTTCTTCTCTGGGGGGTTGGGGTGCGGGCGAACCGTCCAGGACGAACGGCCCACCCGCACCCGAGGGGGACTTGCGGAGAAACGTCTAAGCGTCAGCTCTTCTTCTTATGGTCATCGTCATCGTCGTCGTCGTCGTGGTCATCGTCTTTCTTAGCCGTCTCGCTCTTCTTGACCTCGACCTCCTTCGCGAGGATCGCCGTCGGCCCGGTCAGGGTTCCCTCAACCTCGACCGTCGCGCCGACGGTCGGCGTTCCCTCGAACTTCGTTGACGAGTCGGTCGTCACCGTATACGTCGTCCCATTCGAGGAGACGGTGAGCGGCGACAGCGACGTCACGGTCCCCTTGATCTCGATCTTCCCCGAGTCCGACTTCTTCTCGCCGCTCTTCTCGTGGCAATCGCTGTACGTCCCCTTCTGGTTGAATGCCTCCATCTGGAGGACCAAGCCTCCCGACGCGCCCGCGACCGTGATCTTTCCTTCCACTTCTAGCTTGCCGTCCTCTTCGGTCGCCGTGACCGGGTTCGAGAGGAACGTCCACGCTCCGCTGGACGTCGTCTTCTCGAACTTGAGCTGATACTGCCCGGCCGCTACGCCCGAGAACTCGAACTTGCCGTTTGGACCGGTCGTCGCCGTTCCCGCCGGGGCGCCGCCGGGGTAGCTCAGCAACGTCACGGTGATCCCCGACGCCGGCTGGGCCCCGTTCATCTGGACGCACCCCTTCTTGTCGGCAACCGCCTCGCTCGGTGATAGGAGACCGCCCACGAACGTCCGGGCGAGATGGTAGTACCGCTCGGGCGCCGGCGTCAGGCCGGCGACCGATGAATCCTGCGTGACCGTGCCGCCGATCGCCGCGTTGCCGCCGGAAGGACCGGCCGGAGAAGAACCGCCCTTTCCGCCGCAAGCGCCAAACGCCAGCGCCATCCCGACGACCGCGACCGGCATTGCAAACCGCTTCACCACTCCGGAGCTAAACCAATTGTGAAACCCATTGCGAAACATAGACCATCCACCTCCTCGACAAGGACAAGGAACAGGGATCCCGTATTGATCGGTTCCCGCACGCCTAGGTGGCGAGGAACGATCCAAGGATCATCAGCAATGAAACAACAACGATGTAACCGGCTCTCATTTTTTCGTCCCACCTTCTAATGGGCCATCGCCGCATACCAAACCTCCTTGTCTCGGTCCGCATGATGAGTTCGTTTACTGGAGATGCAATGCGAGTGCCGCGACGCCCCGCTGGGCAGTTCGGCATAGAAATCATTATGTTACAAGCCGTGGATAGCCTGAAGAACGCAGATATGCCCCCCTTGGCCGTATGGGGTCCGATACACTAGCAACCATGGAATGTCGATCGACGCGGAAAAGCCTGTCTGGATGATTCGGTGAAAATGACCTGGGGAATTGCGGATACTGAGTCGGCTACTGGCGGGAAGATGATCCTCTATTTCTGTCTCGGCTCTGCGCCCGGCCGGAACTTGCCGCCCTTTCCTCTGCGCTGTCAGTCTCTTCCTCCCACGCCTGCAGAAGCGTTTCGCAGAGATCCTTCATGGACATTCTCTCGTCCATCGAGAGGCGTCTGAGCCTGGCGTACGCCTCGTTCTCCGTCAGCCCTTCGCGCTCCATTATGATCCCCTTGGTCCGCTCGATCGTCTTGCGGGCCGCGAGGGCTTCCTGAGCCTCGGAAAGCTCTTTTCGAAGCCGGGCTATCTCGCGTGTCTGGTTCAAGACCATCTCGATCGCCGCCGAAAGGCAGATATCGCAGGAGGGAGTCTTAGGCGAAACGAGGTAGCCGGCCGCATGCGCCTCAAAGGCGTCGTGCAAACCCGCAAGACTGGCCATGTTGCTGTCGGAAAGAACGATGGAGGGGGCGGCTTGCAACAGAACGGGGTCGGGGTGACGCGTCAGGACGACGCCGACACCAAGATTTCCAAGGCAGGTCACGGCCTCGGCGGGATCGGAGCACTCCCCCGCGACCGAATATCCAAGACGCTCGGCGACGCAGCGCAACGGGCCGCTGGCGAATTCCTGCCCTGGATCTTCGACGATGAAGACGGTCTTCGGCGGGACATCCGCCGAAGCGGGCACGTTTTGCGGCGCGCCCGCGCTCGCGGCTTGGCCCGCAGATTTGTCGGTGTTCGTCTGCCTGGATTCCTTTTCGGCGGGGGGGAAGGAAAAGGACCCGCGGCGTTGCGGTTGACCTGTGTTCATCGTATACCCGGCGGAAATTCAGAACAAAAGCGTCGTTCAAAGTTTACCAGAAAGGTCCTCCCTGTCAAGCGGTATCGCCGGCCGTGTATCGCCGGCCGTGTCAACCGGCCGTCATGCCGCGGCTTGCGCCACAGCTGTCGATCGTGCCTCGACGCACACGGGTAGGGTCAGGACGAAGGTCGCCCCCTCCCCTTCCGGTCCTTCCACGGTACAGCTTCCTCCGTGCAAACCGGCCGCCCGCGTGTCCCCGACGCCTCCGACAACCGAAACATCGATTCCAAATCTCTTCCCTTCGTCCGAAGAAGAGTCCACAACCTTTCAACAGAAATAACTAGAAGTGGACACAACGCCGGACAATTTGACAAGTTGCAGACGGCATGCGAGGCGAAACCGGGATCCGAGCGGTATTTTCTTCGGTCGCTAAGACCGTTGGCCTTCGAGACGCCAATCGGTTTCGAACCATTGGTTTTCTCATTCAAAACATTATGTTGCCAGACCCAACCGGCTGATAGCAAAAAAGAAACGCGCCATCCTGCTCCGAGATGGCGCGTATGTTACCGACCGCTCTGCGTCTGAAAGATCAATACCCTCAAGCACGCCAACTTGCCTTACTGGACTACAATTCCTCTGTATGCTTAGGAAGTTGCAGGATAAACCTGCTATTCAAAACGAGGATATTGACGAAAGTCCTTGAATTATAGAGCCTCTACGCCAATTATCCCTTGGACTCTCTCCTTGAGCGTGCGCTCAACTCCTTGCTTGAGTGTAACGGCAGCCGACGGACAGGAGCCGCACGCTCCTTTCAGCCGCACACGGACGACCCCGTCGACGATATCCACAAGCTCGATATTGCCGCCATCCGCGACGAGCGCTGGGCGGATATGGTCCAGTGCCTTCTCGACCTTCCCCCTGAGCTCGGGTGTCGCCTGAGGATAAACCCTGAATCCCTGACCTTCGAAGTCGACCGTCAGATCGTAGTCAACCGTCTTTCGATCCCGATCGATGAATACCCGGACCCCTTCCGACTCGAACACGTCGTCCTGGGCGGACGGATCGTCCTCAAGGTCGAGGGAGTAGTCATACCCCCCGTTCTCCTTCGTCACCGTGACACGGAGACCGGCCCCAACACGATCCTGGTCCTCCTGAAACCGGCGGACCGCCTCCGCCGCCCTTGC
>MHEK01000014.1:0-19222 GCA_001803795.1 Nitrospirae bacterium RBG_16_64_22 | reverse complement strand
CTCTACCCCTCCCAGCCTCCCCTTACAAAGGGGAGGAGATGCTTTCCGATTCACCGATTCACCGATTCACCGACTTGCCGATCTTAGTATGCGTTCCGATTGATGAGACCCTTCCAAAGGGTCAGCCACATGATCTTTAGGTCGAACGCAAGCGACCAATTCTCAATATAGTATAAATCGTACTCGATCCGTTTTTCCAGCGACGTATTTCCCCGCCAGCCGTTCACCTGCGCCCAGCCCGTGATCCCCGCCTTCATCTTGTGCCGAAGCATGTAGCGGGGGACCGTTTTCCTGAACTCCTCGATGAAAACGGGGCGTTCAGGCCTTGGCCCGACAATGCTCATCTCCCCCTTGAGGACGTTCCAGAATTGCGGAAGCTCGTCCAGACTCGTCCGCCGCAGAAACGCCCCCATCCGCGTCCGCCGCGGATCGTCCGCATCGGCCCACTTGGGCCCCGTCCCGGCTTCGGCGTCCTCCCGCATTGTGCGGAACTTGAGCATCGTGAACGCTTCCCCGCCGAGGCTGATCCGCTCCTGCCGGTAGAAGACCGCACCGGCGGACGTGAGCTTGACCAGGAGCGCGATAATGCCCATGAGCGGACCCGTTGCGACCAGGAGAGCGGACGAGACGCCAATGTCGGCAACCCGCTTGAGGATCCGGTTCCAGCCGTACAGCGGGCTCTCCGACAGGCTGACGATCGGGATGCCGTCGAAGTCGTCAACACTCGCGTTCAGGGTCACATATTCGTAGAGGTCCGGCACGATCCGGATGTCAGCCGTTTCGTCGGCAAGGTCGTCCAGGATCTGGGCCATCTTCTCGTGCTCCCGCAAGGGGAGGGCGACGAACACCTGATCGACGTCGTACTGCCGCACGGCTTCCTTCAGGCCGCTGACCGGTCCCAGGACGGGGATTCCCGCCACACTCTCTCCGATACGGTGATCGTCGCTCAGGAAACCCCTCGCGCGGAGCCCCGCCCACGCGTTCTCGCCGATCCGCTCCGCCACCCGCCGTCCGGTCTCCCCGCCTCCGACGATGAGGGCATGACGGAGGTTGTACCCGCGCCGCCGAAGGACGCGGAGGATCTCGCGCAGGGCGCTCCGGGAGACCCAAAGGAGAAGGACGTTCAGGAGCCAGAAGTACACCATGACGATGCGGGAGTACGAGTAGTCCCGCACGAAGAACGTGATGAGAATCAGAATCATAGTGGAAAAGGTCGAAGCCTTGAGGAGATCCCGGAATTCGTAGATGAGCGACGCCCCGCGCCGGGGGAGGTACAACCCCAGCGCCTTGAACACGGCGGCCCAGACGACGACGGCGTAGGGAAGAATCCGAAGGTACGGTTCGAGCGGGGGAACGCCCCTTTCGATCGGGATCAGGTCCCAGTTGAACCGGATCCAGTACGCGAGAAGCCACGACGCGGACAAGACGAGCATGTCCGAGATGAACAGCCCCGAAAGGAGAAGCTGGCTGTGTTTCCTCAGCATGGCATTCCAGCGGAAAGAGTCCGCGGCTCCGTTCTCGCGGCGCCGATCAACTCGCCCGCGGCGGCCGCCACCTCGCGGGTCCCCACGGCCTCCATGCATTGACGTCCCGAGCAGGCGTATTCAAAACCGAGGGTCAGACACGGAGAACACGGAAGGTTTCCTTTGATCGTCCGGGACCGCGGATCGCGGGGGCCCCATCGGATCGGATCCGTCGGCCCGTGGATCGCCACGACGGGCGTCCCGACGGCCTCCGACAAGTGGACGATTCCCGTGTTCCCGCAGACGACGACACCGGCCTCCGCAACCAGGGCGGCGAGGTCGAGAAGGGAGAGCTCTCCGGCCGCAACCCATGAAGGCGTCCGGCACTGACCGCCGACTTCTTCAGCCAGCGCGCGCTCGCCCGCCGATCCCGTGATGACAACCGCGCAAGACTTCGCGTCCGCCAAGGCGTCGATCACCGCCGCGTACCGCGCGGCCGGCCACTCTCTCTGCCATCCGTGGGCCCCGCAACCCGGGTGGATCACGACGATCGGGGCCCCCCGACGCAGGCCGGCGGCGGAGATCCGCGCGCCGATCGCCGCCCGCGGCTCGAATGGAACAGAGACACTCGGAGGCCCGGCCGCCGGCTGAACGCCCAGCGGTCCGAGAAGCCGGCCAAACATTTCTCCCTCGTGAACTCTCCCGTCGTGGCTGACGGGATCGGTATACAGCCTCCCCCGTCCGAACCCCGCTGTCGCGAACCCGATCCGCCGCGGCACGCCGGCCCAAGCCAGGACAAGTGTCGTCACGTGAGTCCACTGTTCGAAGTCAACGGCCGTGTCGGCCCTCTCCTTCCGGATTTCCGACACCGCCTTCAATGTGGCGGCGGGAGACCACTCGACGATCCGGTCCATACCCCCCCAGAGATCGAAGACGTCGCGGTTCACGCTAGACGCCAAAGCGATCATTCGAGCGTTCGGGAAAGCTTCGCGGATTAGGTGGAGATGCGGGAGGAGGAGGATCGTGTCTCCCATGGCCGCGAGCTTCGAGATCACGATTGTCCTCGGAGGCTCCTCTTTCGGACCTCTCCGGCCCGGACGCGGCGTCAGCCGGCACAACAACCCCCCCATGAGGGCGTCGACCCGCTTGAACCCCTTTCGGCCCCGAAGACCCCTCATGCGGTTTTCCCCGATGCAACCGCCGGCCGGCTCATGACCCGCGCGACATCCTCCATCACCTGGTCGGGGGTCACGAGGGCCAGGCAGCGTTGATGGGAACAGGCCGGGAACCGGCCGCGGTCGTAGCAGGGGGAGCAAGGTTCGCCCCGGTAGACGAGGCGCGATCTGTCGCCCGGCGGAAATTTGATCCGTGGATCCGTGGGGCCGAAAAGCGCGACAAGCGGAGCCCCGACGGCCGCGGCGAGGTGCAGGAGACCGGAATCGTGCGCGACGACGGCGGCCGCCTTCTTCATCACGCCGGCCGACTCGCCAAGACGAAGGCGGCCGGTCAGATCCAGGACGCGCCCGTCCATCTCTGCGATCCGCCGCGCGATCGGCGCGTCGCCCGCCCCCCCCAGAATGACCACGCTCTCCCCTTCCGCCAGAAGACGTCCGGCCAGCTCCGCGTAATGAGAGGCGGGCCACCGGCGCGTCGGCATCTCCTCGCCCGGGTTCGACGCGCCTCCGGGACAGAAGACGATCGGGCGCTCGGCGCCGTTCTCCTCCAAGATCCGCTCCGCCGCCAGAGAATCCGCGGCCGGAACGAAGAACTCCATCTCCTCCCCCGCGTCAGGGATCCCAAGAACCGAGAGAACGTTAAGATAGCGCCGGATCTCGTGGCCGGTCGTCTCGGGCCCCTCGTACGCATGACGCGTGAGAAACGGACCGCGGCCGTTCCACCCGATGCCGGCCCGCACCGGGACGCCGCACGCCGCGATCAGCGCGTTGACCCGGACCGCCCGGTGGAGGATGACCGCGGCGTCGTACCGGCGGCCGCGCAGGCGGCGGACGAACCGCCAGATCCCGCCGATTCCCTGGGATCTCAATTCCGCGTCATCGAAGACGACCGCTTCGTCGACGTTCGGGTTGCCCGCCGCGGCGCCTGCCGACCACTTCCCGACGACCAGCTCGATCCGGCAGGCGGGCAAGGCGCGGCGCAAAGCCCGGAAGACGGGCGTCGCGTTGAGGACGTCTCCCATGGCGAACATCTTGACAACGAGCAGACGCCTCCACGAGGCCGGATCAATGGCGCTCATTGTAGACATCCCGGTAAAGAGCGAGAGTCTCCCGGGCCGCCCGGTCCCACGAAAAGGCCCGGCTCCGGAGAATTCCCTCCCGCCTCAATTGCCCCTGGAGCGAGGGATCCGCCACGACGGCGAGGATGCCGCTCGCGATCGACTCCTCGTCGTATGGATCGACGAGGACGGCCGCCCCGCCGGCGACCTCCGGCATGGAGGAGATGTTCGACGTCACGACCGGCGTCCCGCACGCCATCGCCTCCAGAACCGGAAGGCCGAACCCTTCGTAGATCGACGGGAAAACGAAGCATGACGCACCCGCGTAAATTGCCGCCATTTCATCCTTCGGCACGTACCCCAGAAACCGGATGCTGTCCGTCGCGGTTCTGAATATCTCGTCGTACAGCCATCCCTTCTTTCCCGCGACGACGAGGGAGAGGTCTTCCCCTCCCGGCATCCGCGCAACCCGGTCGAACGCCCGGATCACGCGGGGAAGGTTCTTCTTGGGCTCGAGATTCCCCACGTGGAGGAGATACCGGCCACTTATATTATACCGATTCAGCACGGATTCAACTCGTTCCGGCCCGGGCGGCGCGAACTCAGCGCCCGCGGCCTCATGAATCACCGTAACCCGCTCAGGCCGGACGCCCAAAATGTCGACCAAGTCTCCCTTCGTGCACTCCGACACCGCGATGATGTGGTCGGCCCTATTCACGGCTTGGCGGACGAGCCACTGCATATAGAGAGAATACCGCCGGGGAACGGTCTCCGGGTGGAGAAAGACGACCAGATCGTGAATCGTCACAACCCTCTTGAACGCGGAAGAGCGGAATGGAATAAGGAACGCAGGTCCATGGAAGACGTCCACGCCGGCTCTCTTCAAGCGCGAGGGAAGGATCGCGTGTTCCCAGAAATCGCCGAAAAGGTGATTCTCGTGAGAAAAGGGCGTCCGGATAAGGTCCACGCTCTTGCCGGGAAGAAGCTGTGCCCGGCATTGGGCCTGGTTGCAGATGTACGAGTAGCTGTTCTCCTTGTCGATCCCGCGGAGAGCGCCGAGGAGATTCGAGACGTAGAATCCCACGCCCGAGTGGGTAGGGTTGATCGTCCGGACGTCAATCGCGATGTGCATCGTCCACTCCAAGACACGCGCCCAGAAACTCGGCCGTACGGGCGGCCCACACCGGCCAGGCGTACTTCGTCTCGGCCCGCTCGCGGCCCTGCGCGCTCATTCGTGTCCGACGGGATGGGTCTGCCAGGAGATCGGCGATTGTCCGCGCGAGCGCGCGGACATCCCCCTCCGGGAACACGGCTCCGGCGTCACCCAGGACCTCTGGAATGGCCCCAGATGAGGACCCCAAGACCGGAACGCCCGAAGCCATCGCCTCGACAAGCACCCGGCCGAACTGCTCTTTCCAGGTCCGCGTCGTGCGAGAGGGGAGCACGAGGAGATCCATTTCTCGATAGGCATCGGGAATGGATTCCTTTGGAATGTTCCGGATCCATTCCACCCGCCCTCTCGACAGCCTCCACGTTGCCACCTCGCCAGCCAAGGGACCGTCTCCCACGATCCGTAAAACGACGGGAAACCGCAGTTCCTCGACCGCCCGTTGGAGATCCTCGACCCCCTTCTCGCGCACCAGACGCCCGACATAGCCGATCACGGGCGGATCCGACAGATTCTCCCGCGCGGGAACGAACGCGAACCGCCCGACCTCCGATCCCCAGGGAATATGAGCGATCGGTCCAACGAACCCGCGCCCGCGAAGGACGCCCACGCCTTCGCTGTTTCGCGCAACGGCGCCCGCGGCGGATGAGAATACCCCCCGCTCCAGCCGGGTGTCCAGCCGGTAGAGCCAATGCCACGGCTGAGGATAGCAGGCGTCCGACATCGGGACGTTCTGCCAAGTGTGGAAGACAACGGGCAGGCGGGGCGTGACCGTCCGCGCGTGCCGCACAACCTGCGTCGTCAGCCAAAAGTTCTCGTCAGTCAGAACGTGCACGACGTCCGGAACAGGATCCATGGCCTCTCTCAGCCCCGAAAGAAACACGACCCTGTTCGGCGACTTCCCGGCGAGACGCCCGACGACCGTTCGATAACCGTCATCCATGTCCCTTGCGTCGGCGCGGCGAACCCAGCTCCCCTCTCGAAACGCGTGGGGGCGGAGAAGCGTCAGGTCCACCCCAGGCTCTCTTGCCAGCGCCCGCGCCTTCCCGCGTTCGTCCTCCGAGACCGAATTGAGGTCGATGAGGAGAATCTTCAGGATATCTCTCAGGTCTGACCGAGACGGGCGATGAGGTTCTTCCGGGAGAAGTGTACGACGGCCGCGGCGAATGGAACGCTCGCGGCGATGGCCCCCCAGAGAGTCCACCCGAAGATCGACACGGCAATCGTCCCGGGGACGACTGCGGCCGGCCCCATCCACCAGTCCGCCGGAATCCAGCGTCCCGCCTCCGCTCGGACGAAGGCCGAGAAAGCGAGACAGCGAACGACTTCGGCCGCAACGAGCGCCATGGCGAGACCGACGGCGGAATGGGCGAGCAGAACGCCGATGATGACCGTTCCAGCCCCGACCGCCTGGGCGAGAACGGCGTCCCCCTGGCGTCCAACGGCCCCCAGGGCCTGCGACGCCGTGTGATTGAGGAAGAACGCCGGAGATCCCGCGGCAAGGATCATGAGCAAGGGGCCGGCGCCCCGGTACCCTTCCCCGAACAGAAGAACGACCAGCGGGCCGGAGAGAATCGCCAGAACCAACCCCGCCCAGATTCCGACCAGCAGAAGCAGACCGTTTCCCTGATGGAACCATCGCCAAGCCTCCGACGGAGACGGCCCAACCTTCGCCGCCATGTGCGCGAACGCAACGGCACCGACGGCGCCGGGAATCACGCCCAGGGCGAGAAAGAGCTTGGAGGCCGCCTGGAATTCTCCGGCGGCCGAAAGACCCATCCCCAGGGAAACGGCCACGGTTGGAAGGTTCAGCGGAATGGCGCCAAGGACATTTCCGGCCGCGAAGGGAACCCCCTCGCGAAAGACTTGTCCCAGCCCGCCCGTTGGCCGGGCCTCCGGATCGGCGCGGGTGTACCGGCGGACGCGCATGCCCATCCCGGCGGCGTACAGGATGCCGACGGCGATCGAGCCAGAGAGGAGAACAGGAACAGACATAACACCCGCCGCGAGGAGAAAGGCAAGAACCGTCAGGTTCGCGGCCCGATACGCGACAAGGAAAGCCGACCTCTCCCCGAAGCGCTGCGTCCCTGCGAGAACCGCCGCGTATGTCTCGCCGATCGAGAAGAGACCCAGACTCACCACCGCCAATGCCGACGCAATCGGCAAGTCGGGATGGCTGGCCCAGATCGAAATCGTACCGCCGACGATCCCGGCGCAGGCAACAACCAGAGTCCCTTTCAGGAGGACAACCTTGAAAAGCCACGAGCGGACCTTTGCGGGGTCTAGCGCGGCGCGGCGCGTCACGACCGGTCCAATCCCCATCTCCAGCAGGTATTCGAGGAGACCCGCGACCGAAAGGGCCGTCGCGTACAACCCGAACCCCTCTGAACCCAACCCCCTGGCCAGGACCAGAACGAGGACGAAATTGACGACCCGTTCGGCCGCAAGGGCCGTCCCCATCGCCTGGACCTGAAAAAGAAACCTAGAGAGGCCCACCGAGCGCCTCCTCGTAGACCCGTACTGTCATTTCGGCAGCGCGGCGCCAGTCGAAGAGGGTGATCCTCGCCTCTCCCCTGGCCAGCAGGGCTTCGCGCAATCCCTCCTCCGCGGCCAAGCGTCCGAGCGCCTCCACAATCGGCCCCTCTTCCGGCTCTACGAGAAGCGCCGCGTCTCCCGAGACCTCCGGCAACGCTCCGCGGTTGGAAGCGATGACCGGCGTCCCGGCGGCCATCGCTTCGAGAACGGGGAGTCCGAAGCCTTCGTAGATCGACGGCTCCACGAGGGCCCACGCCCCCGCGTAGAGAGACGCCAGACCGGCATCTGGCAAGAAGCCCGCGAACCGGACGTTCTTCTCCACACCCGCCGCGCGGACGGCCTCTCCCAGCGCCGGGAATTCCGGCTCCTTCTCGATCCGCCCAGCGAAGACGAGGTCGAGATCGAGCCCCCCGGCCCGCGCGCGCCGGAGGACCTCCGGAAGGATATTGACGTTCTTCCGCCGGTCGATCCCTCCGACGTGGAGAAGATAGGGGCGCGTCAGGCCGTTCGAGCCCTTGAAGCTCTCGACCTCGGACTTGGGAGGCGGGCGAAACCGGTCGACGCCGTTCGGAATGACGGTGATCTTCCCCGGCGTGAGGCCCAGCGTCCCCACGAGGTCTTTCTTCGTCGCTTCCGAGACGGCTATGATCCGGTCGGCCTTCTCCAGAACGCGCACGTTCAGCCATGTGCCGAAGCGCGACCGCAGGTTGCGGATCGCGTCCCGACCGGCGTATTCCTTCCGGAAGACCACGGGGATGATGTCGTGCGCCGTCACAATGAGTCTCGCCCCACCGAGCCAGCCGAGGGGGGCGTCGGTGTGGGAAAGGAAGTGCACGACCCGGACATCGAGTCGCCGGACGGCAGCCGACAGTCCGGCGAGGCGGAAGGCTGTCTCACGCCCCGCGGGAAGCCATTCGATCCACCCCGGCCACCGCAGGGATTCGACCGCAATCGATTCGCCGTCCAGATCGGGGGCGGGGCCCGGAGAAACGAAGAACTTGATCCGGCCCTTCGGAACGAGATCCGCGAGCGCCCAAACGAGACCCCGCGCGTGACGCCCTATTCCTCGCTCCCGATGGGCCTTATACCCCTGCTGAAGAGCTCTTAGATCCACTGCAACGAGCGGTCCCCTTGAGCCCATCATCCGATCGGTCTTCCCCCTCCCGCCGTCTCCCCGGCGGAACCGCTGCTGTCGAAGGCGGCGATCTCCTTGACCACATAAATCGGCTTCTCCTGAGACTCGTGGTAGGTTCGCGAGATCATTTCGGCCAGGAGACCCATCGTCACGAACTGGAATCCCGTCATCACAAGGAGAACGGCAAAGAGAAGGAGCGGGCGATTGGCAATCGACTCCAGGAACACCAGCCGCAGAACCGAAAGATACACCCCTATCCCGGCTCCGATCCCGAGCGAGATCAGGCCGATCAGCCCGAAGATCTGGATCGGCCGCGTCGCGTAGGAGAGCAGGAATTTGACCGTAAGAAGGTCAAGGATAACACGGACGGTCCGGGACAAACCGTACTTCGATCGGCCGGCCGTCCTGGGACGATGGTTGACGGGAAGCTCGGCCACCGACACGCCGATCCACGAGGCAATCGCGGGAATGAACCGATGCATTTCCCCGTACAACCGGATCTGGCGGATCACGTCGCCGCGAAAGATCTTGAGGGAGCAACCGTAGTCGTGCAGGTGAACTCCCGTAATTAGAGAGATCAGGCCGTTCGCAATTCGGGAAGGAACCCGACGCGTCAGGAACGGGTCTTTCCGGTCCACACGCCAGCCGCTTACGATGTCAAACCCTTCCCGAAGCTTATCGAGGAGCCTCGGAATGTCAGCCGGATCGTTCTGCCTGTCGCCGTCCATCGTCACGATCAGGTCGCCCCGGGAGTGATCGAACCCCGCCGACAGGGCGGCCGTCTGGCCGAAGTTCTTCCGGAGGCGCACGACAACCAGTGTCGGGTCGGACCGTACGCGTTCCTTAAGGCGCTCGGCGGTACTGTCCGTCGATCCGTCATCGACGAACACGGTCTCGTATCTCAACCCGGACGGTCGAAGGACATCGTGAATCTCATCCAGGAGGCGTTCCACATTCTCAGCCTCATTGAAGACCGGAATAATCACCGAGAGGGTAGGCCGCTCGTGTGTTCCCGGTGCCTGGATCGTCGACTCCAAAGCACTCACGCTCTTCTCCTATTTCCTGCAGGTCGCCACGCAATAGAGGCTGAGATCCAACGGCACGAACGCCGGAAACCAGCGAATCGAGACTTCCGAAAACGAGCCCCGAAGCGCCTCAAGAATGTCCGTGTGGCTCGACGGGTGTCGTTCGTCAACCGTGGTCGAGAGATTCATTCCAAGAATTCCAATGGCGGCGGTCGTAAGCGTATTCTTCACTGGAAAACCGATGACGGCGCGGCCGCTGTTTTTCAGCACCCGGCTGACTTCTCCGGCCGCGCTCCCCACTTCCCTGATGTGCTCCAGAACGCTCACGCTCACGAGAGTGTCGAACGAGCCCGCGACAAAAGGGATCTCAAGCGCCGATCCCTGGACCAGGAACGCCGACACGCCCGAAGACTTCAGAAGCCGTCGGACGTCCGGGACTTTCTCGTGCACGTCAACCCCGTAGACCGAGTCCGCAAGCCGGCCCAGCGAGGGCAAGAATACCCCGCTTCCGAATCCCACGTCGAGCAGACGCCCGACGCGCGAAGACATCAGCTCCGCCGCTACCATCTCAAAGCGCTTCACATAGAAATACCGGACCCCCGGAATATAGTAAAATTTCAGCGGATCGGCCTCGTCCGTCTCGACAAGAAATTTCCGCTCCGGGATTTCAACAGCTTTCGTTTTCAACCCTGTCTCCCCGGCGGCTGCCCGAAGGAACCGCACCCCCTGTCCCGGCCGCCGGATATCGACGGCAACGGCCCCCTGTTTCGCCGGTCCTTAAGTTCGCCCGCCGCTCTCGGGGCGGACTCGCCTCGGCCCGTAGACTCGCAATTCCGCGATCGACCAATCGTAGGCAGCGTGATATCCCAAGTTCTCGATCCGCATGTGCCTTGCACTTCTCGGTTGAAAGCGCAATTGGACAACTCCCCCCCGGTCAAAAACAAATCTTCCCTCGCTCCAACCCACGAATGGGAAAACATTCCGGACACGGACGACGGTCTCCCAACGGATGCCGTCCGGCGAAAGATGAATAGCGATCCCCCGCGGGAAGTCCTGAATGTAGTCACCAACCAGCAGATCCATACCGGCGATCTCCCGGCCTGCCGGAAGTTCCAGGGCGATCTCCATGCCCGGACGTTGCGGTCTCCCGGATCCCCACCGTGTCCCCAGGTTCCCGTCCGTCATGTTGCCGAGTCGGACGCCGTTATGCGTGGCCGTGAGTCCTCGCCACTCGGCGGGAGGAACAAACTCCCCTCCCGCAACTGTCTCCCTCAACTCGTGGAAAACCACATACTGCCCGAAGGAAGGACTCCGAGTATACCCGATCCCCGCGGCCTCCAGCGTCTCGGCGAAGGACGCCGCCGACCCGCGATCCACAATGACCGCCGGGCGGGATGAACTCCGGACCCCTCGGAGATGCCCCTCGTAGCGGACCGGAAACCCTCCGTAATCGAACGGTTGGGCACAGATCACCGATTCCCCGCTCTCAAAGGATACCCGTGTGCTCAGCCAATAGTCCGCGTAACACTCCTTGATTCCGTGCGCCGCAAAATAGTCCCGGACACCTGAAAGATCCCACGTCTGCCAAGGAACCGCGCTCCCTCTCGGGGACCAGACCGCCATCACGTTCGCCACGTTGGCGTACGCGTTCGCCGATATCGCGAGAAAGAACACCGCGGCCGCCAGAACCCGGACCCGGCTCCAAAGGGCCGTCACCACGAGCGCCGTGCATACCGGAAAGACCGAGTAGAGCGGCAGGAGGTACCGTTCGGTTTCGACGCCGGCACCCGACGCCGCGTAGCGGCGGAACGGAGTCAATGTGAATACGAGAAACACCGAAAAGATCAGGAGCCCGAGAACCCACGCGCCATCCGAAGAGCCTGCCCACCCCTCTTTCCGGAAGAATCCCGCGGCGGCCCGAATGATGACGAACCCCAGCGACCCGGCGTTGAGCAGGATCAGAAATACCCCCATCCCGAACGGAAGAGGCGCCCCGTCAACATGGAAGCCTGTCGGAATATCGAACGGCGGAACTCCCCACATCGGCGGAAGCTGATCCAGCACGAGACGCCCGATGCTGTCCAGAATCATCCGGACTTCCGGAAGCCCGAAGTCCATCCGCATCGTCGAGGAAAGCTTGCCGGCGGTAAATGAGCCGCCGCCCGTCGCCAGATTGTATCCCAGAAACGGAAGAGCCCCCACGGCAAATCCGCAGGCCGCGAGACCGAGTCCCCGGCCGGAGCGCCAACGTTTCGTCAAACCCAAAACGCCGGCCGGGATCAGATAATCAACAAACAGGAAATTCGTCCACCAACCCAGACCTCCGATAAACCCGAGAACGACAAAGCGGGTCAGCCGGACCGACGGACGGGCCTCCCTTCCCGCCGCCAGGAAGATCGTCAGGAAGACCGTACCCAGAATGAGCGTCTCGACGTATCCTCCCCGGGCCGTATTTCCCCAGACAATGAGGAAAACCGGCGCGACCAGCGTCAGGGCCGCCGCCAGCAATCCTACGACTCGGTCCCCTACGCGGGTTCCCAGTCGGAAAACAGCCCAAACAAGAACGCCCGACAGCGCCATAGGTACGACCTTGACCAACCACGGGCTTCTTCCCGCCAGCCACGAAAAGGGCGCGATCACAAACGCCTCAAGGCTCCCGAGGTAGGTCTGTCCGTAGTAAAAGACCGGGAATTCCCCCAACAGGATGTGCGAAGCCATAAGTCCGACGGTTGCTTCGTCAGCGTGAGCCATCCCTCCGACAGGCCAGATCCATGCAAGGCGGATAGCCGCTCCGGCGAGGACGAGCGCCGCGAGCAACCAGTGAGGCCGCCATATCCCGCTCATGGAACAACCTTGACGCCAACGGCAAGGCTGTCGCCGAACCACGCGACGCCCTCTTTCACCAACCGCCACTCGGTGGCGTAATATCCCGGCCTGTTCGGAGCCGTGTACGTGATGCGGATCGCTTGAGTCTCGCCGGGACGGACGACGCTCCCCTCGGACAACGGGATCCGCCGCGGGCCGAGCGGGTTCGAATCCGTGGCGGCCCCCAGAAGGATCCCCCCCGAGGAAGACCATTCCTCGCGCCCCGTGTTCCTCACGCGAATCCAGGCCTCCGCCGACGATCCAGCCTTCATCTCGGACGGGAATTCTCCCTGCACGATGGCCGCGTCCAACGCGCCTCCCCGATCCCTCCGAAGCCTGTTGAATATCCCCTTGTCGCCAGGATTCATGCTGAACATATAGAAGTCCGACTGCCAGAGATGAAGGACACGGATGAGGTGAGCCTTCTCCATCCACGTTGGAAACTTCTGCCAGTACCAGGCGGCCTCCCCGTTATAGACCGCGAGGATCATATGCGAGATCGGGTACCGGCCGAAAGGATCGTCAAAATTGAACCAGGGCTCCCACGCATACACGGTTTTCGCCCTGTTCTCCAGGCAAAGCGCCGGCGCCGCGAGGCCGGCGACCGTCCCCTCGCCTACGACTCCCCCAAGCTCGCGGGAGGTCTGAACCATCGTGTACTGCCGGTTCTTGGCCCAGGCAGCGTACTGGCGTCCGTCTATGAGAACCGAGGCCACGAGCAGAATTCCAACGGCAACCGGCCGCGCGATTCGATTCCATTCCATCTTCGGCCGCCGCGACAACCTGACCAGGATCAACACGAGCCCCGCCGCCAGGACCGCCGAAAGCGCCCACTGGATCAACCGAGGTCCCAAAGCCCCGATCCTCCATCCTACGATCAAGGGAACAAGCACCATGTAACGGATTGCCACGGCCGCCCAGAGCCAGCCGATGATCCACGCCAGGAAGATCCGGGCGCGGGCGGCGCGTCCTTCGGGATCGGCGGTGGGCGGCGCCAGTGCTCTTCCCGCCATCAGGGCAACGGCGGGAATCAACGGCACGTAGTATCTGTCGGGACGATAGCTGAGTACTCCAAGCCCCAGGATCCCAGCCGCCAGCCAAAGGACAACGAGCCATTCGGCGGCATCGAACCGCCGCCAGCGGGCAACGGTCGCCGCAACGATTGCGCCGGCCCCGGCGAAACCCGCCGCAAGCGCGATGGGCGACCGAAAAAAATACGAGAAAAACGGGTTGTCGTGCAGGTTGTTGAACACCTGCGCGGCCGACCTGGGCAGGCTGACCCTTTTCCACGCCTCGCCGATCCGCAGAATATCGTCGCGGTTTGGGGAGAAGAACAGGAAATACCACAGCCCCATCATGACGCCAATCCCGGCGAAAACCGCGACCATTCCAATGACGGCCCGACGGCGGTCCTGGCCCCGCAACATGAGGGTATCTGCAATCAGGATCGTTGCAAACGCAGCAACGAAGTACAGGGCAAGCGACTTGCTCATATATACGCACGCTCCGCTCACGCCCGCCGCGGCCGAGTATGTCCAGTGCCCCTTCCGACCGCGGTTCCAGAGAAACACCGTTAGCACCATCAGGAACGTGTACGGTGTCTCCAGCAGGCCTAAACGGCTGTACATGACCGCGTAGAAGCTCGTCCCCAGAAAGAGCGCCGCGTACAGGCCCGCTTCCCGGCTCCACGCCTCGGACGCAAACCGATAGAGCAGAAAGACGGAAGCCGACCCCAGGGCAATCGGAATCAGCCGCTCTTGGAGAAACCCGACGCCAAGCAGATGAAAGACCAGGACCTGGACGAAGTGGAGAAGAGGACTGTAGTAGTAGCTGTTGAACTCGTCCAGTCGCCACTGGCCGAACAGGACGGTGTTTCGGGCGTTGTGGACCAGCGCCCCTTCGTCGAAGAAGAGCCCCCCGCTTCCGCTCAGATGCACCGGGGGATCCGCATTGATGAAAAGAACGCGAAGGAGAACGGAAGCAAGGAGAATTGCGCCGATGCCTATGCCGCGAAGCAATCTAGGCGCCTTTCCCGAATTCGTTCCTCACTTCGGCGACGGCGTCGTCCATCCTCTCGGTTCTTGCCGGAGAGGGTCTGAAAATAAGGTTCCCGAGGATCGTCTGATAAGCTTCGCAGGGAGTCCAGCACTGCGCGCAACGTCCTCTTTCGATGTTCTCCCGCACCCTCACAACGTGCGGCAGGTTCCAGATGCGCCGAAGATCATAGTCGTGGTCCCGCAGATTGGCTAGAGGGACGTTGTCCATACTGCACGGGTACACAACCCCGGTCGGGTCGACGAAGCACGAGGCGGACAAGGCTTGACAGGGCATCGGCGTCTTTCCGGTCGCCAGGAACCGACCGATCCTCGACTGATAGACCCGCTCCACGAAGGCGACCGGATGCAGGCGGCGCCGTCGGTGCGCCCGGTACCAGCGGAGCGCTTCCTCCGTCTCCCGCTGGGACAAACTGGCCATCCCAGCATTCTCGTAGTAGTGTTCGGACTGATGCGCGACGTTGACGTGAAGCTCATCCGCCGTGATGTCCGGAATCCGGCCGCGAACAGCCTCCAATGTCTCTTGAATCTTGTCGAAGTTCCTGGGAGTCAATGTCATGCCGAGATAGGTCTCGAACCGCCCCGACCTCATTTCGCGCAGTCGCGCGAACGTCCGGACCGACTTCTCCCAACTGCCCTTCACTCCCCGCAACTCCTCATGGACCGTTTCGTCCCCGTCGAGACTCACCGTGACGATCAATTTCTTCGGACCTCTCGCCAGGATCCGTTCCACGCCGCCAACGATCAAGTCTGTCATGACGCCGTTCGTCGGAAAATCGAGAACGTACAGCGACTTGCATCGATCCATGATGACGTCGGCGATGCCCGCGAAGTCCCCCCGGAGGAACACCTCGCCGCCGCTCACGTTAACCCAGGAGAAGTCGGCGTTGCGGCTGAAGAAGCGATCGTATTCCTCGACAGACATCTCGCCATGCGCTTCCCGCTGCCAGATATTGCACATCTGACAGCGCAGGTTGCACCGGTACGTCAAGATGAGCGTGAGTTTGTAGGGAAAGGCCAGCCGGCGGACGTTCGACGCCAGGATCGCCGCCGCCAGCTTAAGCGTTTTGCGCACCCGCGTACTCCGCGTTTTCCCCCCGGTCGGGCGTCTGCCCGAACATGCGCGCCATCTCCCCCATGACATCCTCGACCGTGATGCGCTTCATGCAGACCGGGTCGTTGCAGCTGCTGCTCTTCGCGTTGAAGTTCGTGATGCACGGACTGCACGGAAGCGACTTGTAGAATACGCGGTTGGGGCCCACCCGGGGTCCATATAAGACGGGCGTGTTGGGCCCGTAGAAACCCATACAAGGAGTCCCCATCGCCGCCGCCAGGTGAATCGGAGCCGTGTCATTCGACAGAAAGACCGTACAGCGCCGCATCAGAGCCGCAAGCTGGGAAAACGTCAACGACCCGCTCGCGTCAACGGCGGATCCAGCGGGCATCCGGGCGAGAGCATTCGAGATAAGCCCGCGCTCCGCCGGCGTCCCGGTGAAGACAATCCGGGCGCCGTGCTCCCGATGGAGCCTCGCCCCCACCTCCGCAAACCGATCGATCGGCCACCTCCGTTGCGGAAAGTTCTCTCCGGATCCGGGATGAATCCCGACGATCGGATCTCCTCCCTCCACTCCCCAATCCCTCAGCAACCGCTCCACGCGCTCTTCGTCCCCCGGGGCAAGACGCATCGGAACGGCGGGAGCGTCCCGGCAATCCACGCCGATCATCCGCGCAACGTCATTAAAGGTATGGTATGTGTGCTGGTGGTCGTTGTATGGAATCCGATGCGTGTACACGAACCCACGGCCCTGGCCGGCCGTGTCCAGGCCCGCTCTCCGGCGGCCGCCGCTCAACCACGCCAGTAGCGCGGTCGTCCTTGAGAACTGGTCAAAGTCCAGAACCCAGTCGAACGACTGCCCCCGAATCCGGCGAATCGTCCGCACGGCGCTCGCGAAGAACCGAAGCACCCCGGACACATCGAGATAGACGGCTTCGTCAACGTCCGGGCTCCTGTCGAAGACCCCGCGGTTGGGGGAAAGCGTCAGGAACACGATCCTGGCCTTTGGATGCCTCTCGCGGATCCCGTGGACCACGGGCTGAAGAATGATCAGATTCCCGATCCCCCACGATTTGATGAGGAGGATCCGTTCGATCTCGCGTTCGTCCTCGGCCGCGACCATCCGCGACCACAGCCGGCCCGCGGTCCCGAGAAGAAAGCAGAGCGGAATCCCGACGAAATAGTCGAGCTTCTTCATGAGCCAGAGGCGGATCATTCCTTCAGACCGCGCTCCCCGGCGGGCGTCCCCACGGCGTGCCCGGCCGACCTGCCCAACGGCTAGACAGCCACTTTACGCGAAAGCTTAAGCTCATCCGCCCCCCCGCCCGTTGACCTCTTCGAACCGACACCGAGCATCGCGCCTGCCTTGAACCTGACGAAAACGAGGAACAATACGAGATAGCGCCATACATCTCCGAACGAGCGCACGCTCCCCAGCACTTTCGGAATCTTTCTCGTCCATCGAATCGACTTCTTTGCGACGGAAAAGCGGACCATGATCTCGCACAGTTGAGCCCATGTCAACCTGTCCAGATAAAGGGGCGCGTGCCCCTGGGCGGCCGGAAGGACGACAACGCGACGGTCGTTCTCCGCCGACCAGGAAAAATCCTTTGGGATCTTCCCTTCCGCCCGAGCGCGCTCCTCGAGGGGTGTCCCCGGGTAGACGTGGAGAATCGCGACGCTCGTTTCGCACTTCCCCTCCAGATCTTCGATGATGGACATCGTCTCCCGGGCCTCATTCCATGTTTCCGTCGGGTGGCTGAAGATGAAGAACGGATTGGCGTTAACGCCGAATTCTTCGCACCATTCGATCACGTCGTAGGCCTGGCGCAACGTGGCTCTCTTTGTGATGATGTCGCGGCAGATCCGCTCCGATCCGGACTCGATTCCGAACCCCACGTGGTAGAGCCCCGCCTCCACCATCTTGGCAAAAAGAGATTTGTTCAGGATATCGACGCGGACCTCGCAAAACCACTTGATTCCGAGCCCCCGCTCGATGATGAGATCGCAGATGGCCGCCGTCCGCGCCCGGCTGAAGTTGAACGTGTCGTCGTAGAACCAAATGGCGCGGCTTCCGTACCGGTCCGCGAGGTGTTCGACCTCCGCCACGACCTTCTCCGGGCTGAGAGAACGGACTTTGGTTCCCCAGTTCGACGGTGTCGCGCAGAACTTGCAAGTGAACGGGCACCCGCGGCTCGTCATCATATTCCCGGCTGGAAGGACACCGTGCCCCGGAACTTCCATGCTGAAATTGTACCTGTCCCACGGCTCCAAGTGCCGGGCGGGAAGGGGAAGGGTGTTAAGGTCGGCGATCAGGGGGCGCGGGGAATTCTCCTGAATCGTTCCATCCGGCCGCCGGAAGGAAAGACCGGCGACCCGGCCGAGATCGCCGCCCGCTCCGAGACAGCGGACGAGATCCCGCATCGTCTCCTCCCCCTCCCCGGAGATCACGGCATCCACCGCCGGAACGTGCGACAAGGTATCACGGGCCGTGTTCTTGAGATGAGGCCCGCCGAGGACGGTCAGGACAGCCGGAAACGCCGCCTTGGCGGCCTCCGCGACCCGAAAGCTCAGGAACCGGTTCTCCGTCGTCGTCGTGATTCCCACCACGTCGGGACGGTCCGACTCGATCTTCCGGGCCAGATCTTCCCACGAAAGATCCAACACGTGTGAGGGAACGATCTCCACGTCGATGCCGTCCGTCTCCAGAACGGCCGCGATGTACTGGATCCCCAGGGCCGGCATCATTGATCCGCCCGACCAACGCTCCGCGAAATACCCCCCGGGGGGAACAACCAGCATGACCCTCGGAATCTTCACGGCACGCTCCTAGGGAATGAAACAGAAAGACCCCGAGTGGCATATCCCTCGGGGTCTTCCCTGCCCAGACTGCCAGGCTTGATCAGTATGGAATCGCGCTCGGGTCGGCGCAACCGCTGTCACGAATAACCGAGTCGATCTCTTCGGTCATCCTACAGTGCGCTCCCCGGACAGCCCTTTGGACGGCACGATGCAACGTTCCGCCCGTCGCAAACGGCCGTAGCCACCGGGTTGCACGCAGCATCTCTGCACCGATCGCAAGGAACGCCGGGGGCACAACCGTCGTCCAAGAGCTTGGTGCAATCCGTTCCTCTGCCTCCGTTGCCTCCGCCGCCACCGCCGCCAGAGCCGGTCTTGTAGATCCCAATCCTGTTTCGCAATACCCCCCCGGATGATGCCGTGAACTGTTCCGAGACCGTATCGTAGCCCGACTTACTCACCGCTACAGTGTGGGTTCCCGGGTCAACGACCACCTCGTAGTAACCCGCGCTGTTTGTCGTCGTGGTCACGGGATCGCTGTTCGCTGTAACCGTTGCCCCAGCGACCGCTGCTCCGCCAGAACCCTCGTAAATGGTTCCATATAGGACGAACATCCCGGCAACTGCCGGGGGAGCCGATGAATCGGACGTGTTTGTGCTTGCTGTTGTGGTGCTCGTAGGACTCTCGCTTGTGTTGACCTTACCGCAACCATCCACCAGTCCCATGAGAAGGATCGGCAGAAGCACCAGCGCCTTCCCCGGAAAGCCTTGCCATACTCCCCTAATGCCAGAAACCATATCGCCCTCCCAAATGTAGGCCGAGTTTCGGTGTGAATATTCGCATCACGGCAGGCCCAAAGTCAATAAATTTCTTGGCTTTTCTGGCCGGCCG
>MHEK01000013.1 GCA_001803795.1 Nitrospirae bacterium RBG_16_64_22 | reverse complement strand
GGGCGGCTCGCTGGCTCGCGCGATGAAGGACCGAGGTCTGGTCGACGAGGTCGTGGGCGTGGGGCGCGGGGAGGCGAACCTCAAGCGGGCCGTGGAAATGGGCGTGATCGACGAATTCACCCACGATCCCGCGGAGGGCGTCCGCGGGGCGACGCTCGTCGTCCTCGCCACGCCCGTCGGGACGTTCGAACCGATTGCCCGCGAGATCCGGCCGCACCTTCAGGCCGAGGCGATTGTAACCGACGTGGGGAGCGTTAAAGGGGGAGTCGTCCACGCGCTGGAGGACCTGCTGGAGGGGAGCGCGGCGTTCGTGGGATCGCACCCAATCGCCGGCGGGGAGAAGTCGGGCGTCGAGGCGTCTGATCCGTCCATCTTCGACGGAGCGCGGTGCGTTCTGACGCCGACGCCGCGGACGCGGGGCTTCGCCATCGACCGCGTCGAGGCGCTCTGGCAGGCCGTCGGCTGCCGGACGGTCCGGCTCGATCCCGACGTTCACGACAAGATCTTCGCGGCCGTGAGCCACCTGCCGCACGCGGTCGCCTTCGCCCTCGTCGCCGCCGTGGAGCGGATGGACGGCGGCCTCGATCTCAGGAATTTCTCCGGCGGCGGGTACCGCGACGCGACGCGGATCGGCGCGAGCCCGGCCGATGTCTGGCGCGACATCTTCCTCCTCAACAGGGAACACACGGCCGCGGCGCTCAGGGTCTTCGAGGAGGAGATCGCCGCGATCCGGCGCGAGATCGAGGAAGGACGGGGGGAAGATCTGGAGGCGCGCCTCTTAAGAATTTGCAGAATTCGTCGGGCTCTTTCCCAGATCCAAGGTGGTTAGAAGGAGGAGCGGGATGTCGTACAAGGTCAGTGTCGTCATCGAGAAGGATGAGCACGGTTACTACGCCTATTGTCCGGAACTCGAGGGGTGTCAGTCTCAGGGGCAATCCCTGGAAGAAGCGATTGGCAACATCAAAGAGGCCATTGATCTGTACCTTGAGACAATGCCGGAGGATGAGATCAGGAGTTCCTTGAGCCGGGAGATCCTCACAACCACGCTGGAGGTCAAGGTTGCCTAAACAGCGGAGGTTGACGCCCCCAGAGGCGGAATCGATGCTGCTGAAGGCCGGCTTTCGGATGGTCCGGAGCAAGGGAAGCCACAGGATTTACATGAAGGATGGGATCAGGATTGTTCTTCCTTTCCATACGGGTGAAATGCTTCATCCAAAGATCGTGAAACAGGTTCTGAAGGGCATCGACAAGAGCAAGAACGAGAGCGTTGGCGGGCCGGGAAGGTGACAACGGCCGGACCTACACGATTCGTTCTTTCTCCCGCCCGGAGGCTCGAAGGAGAAATCGTCGTTCCGGGCGACAAGTCGATCTCCCACCGGGCCGTCATTCTGGGCGCCATCGCCCACGGGACGACGGAGATCCGGGGCCTCCTTCGCGGCGACGACGTCCTGCGGACGCTCGCCGCGTTCCGGCGTTTGGGCGTCTCGATCCGGGACGAAGGGGACGTCGTTCGAATCGACGGCCGGGGACTTGCCGGTCTTCGGGAACCGGACGACGTGATCGACCTCGGAAATTCGGGCACGTCGATCCGCCTCCTGGCGGGGCTGTTGGCCGGACGGCCGTTCCTCTCCATCCTTACGGGAGATGAATCGCTCCGGGGCCGGCCGATGGGACGAATCGCCGATCCCCTGAAAAAGATGGGCGCACGGATCGACGGCCGGGACGGCGGGAATCTTGCGCCGCTCGCTGTCAGGGGGGGCGGTCTCAGCGGCATTTCGTACGTCTCGCCCGTCGCGTCTGCTCAAGTCAAGTCGGCTGTCCTCCTGGCCGGTCTCTCGGCCGAGGGCGAGACGAGCGTCACGGAGCCGGGCCTTTCCCGTGATCATACCGAAAAGATGCTGACGGCCTTCGGGGCGAGCGTCCGACGCGAGGGATTGAAGGTGTCCGTCGGGGGATTCGACCGCCTGGCGGCGTGCTCTGTCGACGTCCCGGGGGATTTCTCGTCGGCCGCCTTCTTTATCGTCGGAGCGACGATCCTGCCTGGCTCGGACCTCACGATCCGGAGGGTCGGCGTGAATCCGACCCGGACCGGGCTCATCGACGTCCTCCGGAACATGGGGGGGCGGATCGAGCTTGAGAATATGAAGGAAACCGGCGGGGAGGCCGTGGCCGACATCCGCGTCCGTTCCGCCCCGCTCACAGGCGTTACGGTGGCCCCTGAGATCGTTCCCCGGATGATCGACGAGTTTCCCGTTCTCTGCATCGCCGCCGCGGCCGCGGAAGGCGAGACGGCGGTGACCGGCGCTTCGGAGCTTCGCGTCAAGGAATCGGACCGGATCGCCGCGATGGCCCATGTTCTCGGCCAGTTCGGCGTTCAAGCCGAGGATGCGCCTGACGGCATTCGCATCCACGGGCTGGGCGGAAGTCTGGGGGGCGACGCGTCCGGGCGCAGGATACATTCCCACGGCGACCACCGCGTTGCGATGTCGGCCGCGATCGCGGCCCTCGCGGCCCCAAGCGAGACCCTCGTGGAAGACACAGCGTGCGTGGCCACATCCTTCCCCGGATTTCTGGGACTTCTCGAATCATCGGCTCGCCCGTGAGGACGGCTCCAATCGTCGCCGTCGACGGCCCGGCCGGGGCCGGGAAGAGCACCGTGGCGCGCCGGCTTGCCGCGCGGCTGGGCTTCACGTACGTCGATTCGGGGGCGATGTACAGGACCGTGGGGCTTGCCGCCCGCCGGAGAGGGCTGGATCCCGAGGACGAGGCGGCCATGAACCGTCTCATGGAGGGCTTGGGCCGCCTGGTCCTTCGGACCGAAGGAGAGCGGACGCGGGTCTGGCTCGACTCGGAGGAGGTTTCGAACGAGATCCGTACGCCGGAGGCGGGGGAATGGGCGTCGCGGGTGTCGCGTTCGCAGGCCGTGCGCGAGGGGCTGAAGGGTTTCCAGCGCCGGATGGGCGAGGCGGGGGGCGTGGTGATGGAGGGACGGGACATCGGGACGGTTATCTTTCCGGACGCCGAGTTCAAGTTTTTTCTGACGGCTTCCCTGGAGGTTCGGGGGGGGCGCCGGCACGCCGAATGGGCCTTCAAGGGGGGGGCGGCCCCCCTGGAAAAGACTATTGAAGAAATCGAGAAGCGCGACTACAATGACAGGTCGCGTCACCTTGCGCCGTTGACCGTTCCGGCCGACGCGATCACGGTCGATACGTCCGACCTCACAGTCGACGAGGTGGTGGACTTGCTGTCTCGCCGCATTGAGGCGGGGCCATCCGGCGCGCGCGCGGAGTGACACAGCCGGCCGGGAAGGCAGATGCCCGGGTTTCGCTCTGGTACCGCGTGGTCTGGACGGTCCTCCGCCTGACGGCGGCGGTCCTGTTCCGGCTTCGCGTCCGGGGGCGGGAGAACATTCCCGATGCGGGCGGAGCCATCATTGCCGCGAATCACGCGAGCTATCTCGACCCGCCGCTCGTGGGCGTGTCGATGGGCCGCCAGTTGAGATACATGGCGGCCGAAGAGCTGTTCAGGGTCCCCGTGTTCGGTCCGCTGATCCGCTCGGTCGGATCTTTTCCGGTCAAGCGGGGAGAGGACGACCGGAGCGCCCTCCGGGAGGCGGTCCGACAGCTGAAGCAGGGGCATCTCCTGCTCGTCTTTCCCGAGGGGACGCGGAGCTTCGACGGGGAACTGGGCGAGGGAAAGGCCGGGATCGGGTTCATCGCCCTTCACGCGGGCGTGCCCGTCGTCCCGGCGTTTGTCCAGGGGGCGCATGACGCGCTCCCGCGCGGACGGTGGTGGGTGAAGCCGGCACAGGTGACCGTCCGGTTCGGTCCTCCTATCCCTCCGCCCGAAGGGCCCGTTCCGCGCGGGGAGGCCGCCCGCCATGCGTATCAGGCCATGGCGGACCGAGTGTTGGAAGAGATCGCGAAGCTGAGAGACCGGAGCGAAAACGGTCAATAGTCAAGAAACCTGTCAATAGTTGCTGGTCAATGGTCATTAGCCGTCCGCTGAAAGCGACTGGCGCATGACCGCGATTGACCATTAACCATTAACCATTGACCATTGACTATTGACTAACGACTATTGACAGGTTTCTTGAAGCCCGTTTCCGCCACGGCGGGGCGGGTATTCTATCGTTCGAGGAGGTTAGCCGTCACATGAATCAAGAAACGCGAGATCTGAATGCCGGAGGTCCGGCGGTCCTTGAAGAGGACCTGAGTTCCGAAGCCATGGCGCAGATGTACGAGGCCTCGTTCCGGAACATCGAGGAGGGGGCCGTCGTCCGGGGGCGGGTGGTGAAAGTGACTCTGGAAGGGGTCATGATCGACATCGGGTACAAGTCCGAGGGGATCGTCCCCATCGATCAGTTTCAGAGGGAGGAGCTGGAGCGCCTCTTGCCGGGCGCCGAGGTGGAGATCTTCATCGAAGATCGCGAAGACTCCGAAGGAAACGTCCTTCTTTCAAAGGAGAAGGCCGAGAAGATCAAGGTCTGGGAGTCGATCGCCCGCGCGTCCGAGCAGGGCGACGTCGTGGAGGGCCGCGTCGTCTCCCGGATCAAGGGGGGGCTCACGGTCGACCTGGGCGGCGTCAAGGCGTTCCTGCCCGGTTCCCAGATCGATTTGCGGCCGGTCCGGAACTTCGACCAGTTGATCGGCCAGACCTTCCAGATGCGGATCCTCAAGATGAACGCGCGGCGGGGGAACATCGTCCTTTCGCGCCGGGTCCTTCTCGAGGAGGAAAGGAACAAGCGGAAGGAACAGACCCTGGGGACGCTCAAGGAGGGGCAAGTCGTCCGCGGCGCGGTGAAGAACCTGACCGAGTACGGCGCGTTCATCGACCTCGGCGGGATCGACGGCCTTCTGCACATCACCGACATGTCCTGGGGACGCATCGGCCACCCGTCGGAGATCTTCTCGGTGGGCGACAAGGTGGAGGTCGTCGTCCTCAAGTACGACCGGGAGCACGAGAAGGTTTCGCTCGGGTACAAGCAGCGCCTGCCGGATCCCTGGAGCCAGGTGGCGGGCAAGTACCCCGTGGGCAAGCGCTTGCGCGGGAAGGTCGTGAGCCTCGCCGAGTACGGGGCGTTCGTCGAGCTGGAGCCGGGAATCGAAGGTCTGGTCCACGTCTCCGAGATGTCCTGGACTCACAAGGTCCGCCATCCGTCGAAGCTCGTGAGCGTGGGAGACCTGGTCGATGCCGTCGTCCTGAACGTCGATCCGAACAACAAGCGGATCTCTCTCGGGATGAAGCAGGCCGAGCCGAACCCCTGGGACACGATCGCCCGCCGGTACCCGGTCGGCACGCGCGTCGAGGGGAAGGTCCGGAACATCACGGAGTTCGGGGCGTTCATCGGGATCGAGGAGGGAATCGACGGCCTGGTCCACATCTCGGACCTCTCGTGGACGCGCCACATCAAGCATCCCTCGGAGGTCCTCAAGAAGGGGCAGAAGGTCGATGCCGTCGTTCTTCACGTCGACCCGGAGAAGGAGAGGATCTCGCTCGGGATCAAACAGGCGACGGGGGACCCATGGGAGAGCCTGATTCCCGAGACGTACACGGTCGGGAAGTCCGTGCAGGGGAAGGTCGTCCGCCAGACGGAGCACGGCGTCTTCGTCGAGCTCGCGGAAGGTGTCGAAGGCCTCATCTACGCTTCGGAGCTCGGGCGGGACGAGGGCGGCAAGACAGCCGGCCTGAACGTGGGAGACGAGATCACGGCCGAGATCATCAAGGTCGACACGGCGGAACGCAAGATCGGTCTTTCCATGCGGGCCCGCCAGCGTTCCACGGAGAGGGAGGCGACGGGCGAATACAATCAGGGACAGCAGTCCCTTTCGACCACGCTCGGGTCGCTCCTTCGCGAGAAGGGGATCTAGTATTGAAAATCGTAAATAACGAAACATTTTGTTTGGGGCAGATCCGCGGTCATGTAGGTTGGGTTAGCGGCTTTATCGCGTAACCCAACAAACCGAATATTCGCCAAGATGGTTTTGTTGGGTTACGGCGCAAAAAACCGCGCCTAACCCAACCTACACATCCGCGGAGGATGTTCCGTAATCAATGGGTTCGGATACTGGCCGGTTCCAGGAGGGAACGATGACCGGGGGTCACAAGCTCCTCATCATCGGCGGCGTGCTCGCGTTCCTCGTTCTCTCGGCCGCGGCCGTCGCCGGCGGGATCTATCTGCTCCGGGGCGAGGGACTTCGCCTCGCCGACGGCCGGGTCGCCCTCGTGACGGTCGAGGACGTGATCCTCAACGCCCGCCCGATCGTCGACCAGATCCGGCGGTTCGACCGCGACACCAGCGTCAAGGCGATCGTCATCCGTCTCGACACGCCGGGGGGCGGCGTGGCCCCGTCCCAGGAAATCTACGAGGCCGTCCGCGCCGTCGAGAAACCCGTCGTCGTCTCGATGGGGTCGGTGGCCGCGTCCGGCGGGTACTACATCGCGTGCGCGGCCGACAAGGTCCTCGCCAATCCCGGCACCCTCACCGGGAGCATCGGCGTGATCATGGAGTTCGCCAACGTCGAAGGTCTCCTGAGCAAGATCGGCGTCAAGAGCACGGTCGTCAAGAGCGGAGAGCACAAGGACATCGGGTCCGCCACCCGGGAGATGACCGCGGAGGAGAGAAAGATCCTCATGCAGGTCATCGACGACGTCCACAGCCAGTTCATCGAAGCGATCGTCAAGGGGCGCAAGCTCCCCGAGGCCGACGTGCGGGCGCTGGCGGACGGACGGATCTTCACGGGAAGGCAGGCCCTCGATCTCAAGCTTGTCGACGGTCTGGCCACCCTGCAGGAAGCGATCAAGGAAGCGGGAGAGATGGGCGGGATCGAGGGAGAGCCGAGGGTGGTTGAGGAAAGAAAGGAAGTGACCTTCTTCAATCTCCTCAATGGGACTTTCCTCGGCCGTCTCGTGTCGCGCCCGGCCGGGCACAAGATCGTCAACCTCCAGTACATCGCGTCATTCTAGCGAAGGGCTTCCAGTGGCGCCGCGCCATTCTTGACATCATCCCGAACATATGCTAGGAATCCCCATATTTTCCGTCCGGTTACGGTTCCGATTCGCCCAGCTTCAACTGGGCGGCCCCCGCTGGGCTGGGAGATGACGGGAGGGAGCATGACAAAGGCAGAATTGATCGAGCATGTTTCCGCGAAGGTCGACGGATTGTCCAAGAAGCAGACGGAAGTGGTGATCAACACCATCTTCGACAGCATCAAGCGGGCGCTCTCGGAAGGGGACAAGATCGAGATCAGAGGGTTCGGGAGCTTCAAGATCAGGAACAGGCGCCAGCGGGAGGGGCGGAACCCCAAGAGCGGGGAGCCGGTCCGCGTTCCCGCCAAGCGAGTCCCCTTCTTCAAGGCCGGCAAGGAGATGAAGGAGCTGGTCGACAGCTAGCCGATGCATGGTCCGGGCGTGGACTGCAAGGCTCAAGGGGCAGAGGCCGAATCCTCCGCCCCTTTTTGTTTGGGCGGAGGCAATATCTGGAAGGATCGAGAACGACCGCCTGCGGACGGAGTCCCATTATGAAAATCCTGACGAGCCGCGCCAATCTGCTGGCGAAGACGCTGAGACGCCTGGCCCGCGAGGGGGACCCCGAAGGACGGACCGTGTTCGTGGAGGGGGTTCGCCTTCTTGAGGAGGCGCTCGCGTCCCCGGGGATTCGCCTCGATACGCTGGCCGCGACCGAGGATGCGGCGGGACGGCCTCGGGAAAAGGTACTCGTCGATCGGTCGCGTGAAGCCGGAGCCCGGATTGTCTCCGTGTCCCGGGAATTGCTCGCGTGGATTTCCCCTCTTCCCTCCCCGCCCGGGATCGCCGGCGTCGTCGATCTTGGAGAAGAAGACAGCGAGGCGCCCTTGGGAGAAGGAGACGGTCCGGTCCTCGTCCTCGACGGCGTCCAGGACCCGGCCAACGTCGGGATGATCCTGCGGGCGGCGGAAGCGGCGGGGGTCTCCTCCGTCTGGCTGACGGCGGGGTCGGTGGACAGGACGAATCCCAAGGTTCTTCGCGCGAGCGCCGGCTCTCTATTCCGTCTCAAGCCGTCGAGGCTTCCAACCGGCGCCGTGAAGCGTTTCCGCGCGGCGGGACGGCGGATCATCGCGGCCGTGGCCCCGCCAGGGCGGGGCGAACCCCTCGAACGCGTACCGCTGGGAGAGCCGTTCGTCCTCGTCCTCGGCGCGGAAGGGCGAGGCGTGAGTCCGGCATGGGAGAAAGAGGCGGACGTCCGGCTCACCCTTCCACTGGAGGGGGGCGTCGAATCGCTGAACGTCGCCGTGACCGCCGCCGTGATCCTGTTCGAGGCGAGGAGGCAAAGGCGGGGAAGTCGGTGAATTGGTGAATCGGTGAAACGGTGAATCGGTGAAACGGTGAATGGGTGAATCGGTGAATGGGGATTTGATCGGCCGCGCGCTTGCGGCCGATTGTTGGAGTATGCTACCAATACTGAAGGCGGATTCCGAGAGATGAAGGAGGAGGAAAAGACGGCCACGAGAGAGTTGACGTTTCGGGTCGAGAAGGATCTCGACGCTCTCTACGGAGAGCTTGACCGGAACCTCAAAGTCCTGGAGGAAGAGTTCAACGTCCGGGTCCGCGCCCGCGGAAACCGCGTGACGGTCGAGGGCGAAGCGGAAGCCGTCGAGGGTGTGAGCCGCGTTCTCATGGGTCTGGACGAGGCCGTCGCGGGCGGCTACGCGCTCCGTCCGGGGGACGTGGCCTATGCCGTCCGGGCCTACCGCGACCGTCCGGGTCTGACGGTCTCGGAACTGTTCCGGCACGGGATTCCCGTCGCGTCGAAGAAGCGGTTCGTCGTCCCGAAGAACGAGACCCAGCGGCGCTACCTGGAGGCGATCGCCTCCCATGACCTGGTCATCGGCATCGGCCCGGCGGGCACGGGAAAAACGTACCTCGCCATGGCCATGGCCGTCGCGTCGCTCCTTAAGCAGGAGGTCAGCCGGATCATCCTCGTCCGGCCCGCGGTCGAGGCGGGCGAGCGGCTCGGATTTCTTCCGGGCGACCTCGTCGAGAAGGTCAATCCGTATCTCCGGCCCCTCTACGACGCCCTGTACGACATGATGGAGGCGGAGCGGGCGGGCCGCCTCATCGAGCGCGGCTCGATCGAAGTCGCGCCGCTCGCCTTCATGCGGGGCCGGACGCTCAACGACTCGTTCATCATCCTCGACGAGGCCCAGAACACGACCCGGGAGCAGATGAAGATGTTCCTGACGCGCCTCGGGTTCAACTCCAAGACCGTCGTGACGGGAGACGTGACCCAGGTCGACCTCCCGCCCGAGAAAGGGTCGGGGCTCATCGAAGCCCAGCGCCTGCTGGCGCCGATCGAGGAGATCGCCATCGTCTATTTCACCGATAAGGACGTGGTCCGTCACCGCCTCGTCCAGCGGATCATCCAGGCCTATGAGCAGACAGACTCCGGCCCGGCTTGACATCAGCGTCATCGACCGCCAGAGGCGGGCCAGAATCTCCGCGGTCAAGGTGCGCGGTCTCGTCCGCAAGGTCCTGACGAGGGAGGGGATCCGCGCCGGGGAGGTGTCGGTCCTCTTCGTCGGCGAGCGGCGGATGCGCGAGCTCAACCGGATGTTCCGGGGGGCCGACCGCGCTACCGATGTCCTCGCCTTCTCCTTCCGCGAGGGGGAACAGGGGGGCGGCGAGACGAACCTCCTCGGAGACGTCGTGATCTCGGTCCCGACGGCCGCGAAACAGGCCGCGCGCGAAGGCCACTCCCTTGAAGCGGAGCTGACCATCCTCCTCATTCACGGGGTCCTGCACCTCGCCGGCTACGACCACGAGCGGTCGTCGCAGGAAGCGCGGCGGATGCGCCGCCGGGAGACGGAATCGCTTTCGCAGATCGAGCGGCGGCCGCTTCGCGGAAGCCGATGAGACCTTCGACCTGGTTCGAGAGCGCGAACGTCGCCATCGAGGGGATCCTTCACACGGCGCGGACCCAGCGCCACATGCGATGGCACTTCCTCGCCGCGATCGCCGTCATCCTGGTCTCCCTCTTCCTGCGGGTCCCCAAGCTCGAGTTCCTGGCTCTCGTCTTCGCCATCCTTCTCGTCCTCATCGCGGAGATGATCAACACGGCCGTGGAGGTGGCCGTCGATCTCGTCTCCCCCTCGTTCCACCCTCAGGCCAAGATCGTGAAGGACGTGGCGGCCGGGGCGGTCCTGCTCGCCGCGATCGGCGCGGGAATCGTGGGTTATCTCGTCCTGTATCCCCACGTTCGGGGGCCCGTCGGCGCGGGGATCGCGGCGGCCCAGGAGACGGCCGAGCACCTGACCGCCATCGCCCTCATCCTGGTGATCATCCTAGTGATCGTCGCCAAGGCGATGGTCGGCGCCGGCAGGCCGCTCCGGGGCGGAATGCCCTCGGGGCACGCGGCCGTCGCGTTCTCCGTCTGGGTGGCCTCGTGGTTCCTCTCGGGCCACCCGGGGATCTTCTTCCTGACGTTCGTCCTGGCGGTCATGGTCGCGCGGAGCCGCGTCTCGCTCGGGATCCACTCGGTCTGGCAGGTCGTCCTGGGAGCGCTTCTCGGCTCCTTCGCGACTCTTGCCGTCTTCGGGCTCTTCGGGTAGGGAGGCGCTGTGCCGGGCGGCATTCTTTCACGGTGGCGGGAAGGCCTGCGAAAGACGAGCGACCTCGTGGCTGCCCGGATCGACCGGGTTCTCCTGGGCGAAGCGAGGGTCGACGAGTCCGCCCTCGAGGATCTTGAAGAGCGTCTGATCCGGGCCGACGTCGGCGTCCGAACGTCGGCCGAGCTCGTCGAGGCCGTTCGGCTGGGCGTCGCCCGGGGGGAGATCGGGAACGGCGAGTCCGCGCGCCGGGCGATGGTCCGGGCGGTGGAGAAGATCGTCGCGGGACCTTCCTCGGCGGGTGTGGACGGCGAGGCGCTCCTTCAGGGGCCGCCCCACGTGATCGTTTTCGCCGGCGTGAACGGCGTGGGAAAGACGACGACGATCGCGAAGGTCGGCGCCCGGCATCGGTCGCGGGGACGCCGGGTCCTCCTGGCCGCGGGCGACACGTTCCGCGCGGGGGCCGTCGATCAGCTTGCCGTCTGGGCGGAGCGGATCGGCGCCGACATTGTAAAGCAAGGATCGGGGGCGGACTCCGCCTCGGTCGCCTTCGACGCCGTGCAGGCGGCGCGGGCCAGGGGCGCGGACGTCATTCTCGTGGACACGGCCGGACGCCTGCACACGAAGACGAACCTGATGGAAGAGATCAAAAAGGTCGTTCGCGTGATCGGCAAGGCCCTGCCCGGCGCGCCCCACGAGGTGCTTCTCGTTCTGGACGCGACGACGGGCCAGAACGGACTCGCTCAGGCGCGCGAGTTCCATTCGGTTCTGGGGCTGACCGGGCTCGTCCTCACGAAACTGGACGGCACCGCCAAGGGGGGCATCGTCATCCAGATTGCGCGCGATCTCGGTCTTCCCGTGCGATACGTCGGGACCGGGGAGGGACTGGACGACCTGGAACCGTTTGACGCGTCATCTTACGCCGAGGCGCTGTTCGGCGGTCCCTGAGGGACCCTGCCGCATCCGTTCTGGGAGACATTCTCCTGCGCACAATGCACCTCTCACGCGTTCTCGAATCCGAAGTCATGGACGATCCGGTCCAGGCCTCGGCCTACGCCAAGGCCGACTTCGCCGACGTGAACCGCAAAGTGCGCCGCAATCCCCGCCCCTTGGGGCGGGGTCAAGGCGCACGAATGCAAATAATGCAAAGCACCTTAGAGGTCGGAGAATCCCCGCCTTTCAAGGCGGGGTTCTTCAACCGGGGATTCGTCGAACGGTTCCTGACACGATTTCCAGGCTTCGATCGCGGAACGGTCCTCGACTTGGGATGCGGGCCGTGCGACATTCCAATCCGCCTCCTGCGGGAGGTGCCGAGGTGCCGCGTTGTGGCCGTGGACGCTTCGGGGCCCATGCTGGCCCATGGCCGGCGGGCAGTCAACCGGAACGATTTGGCCGGACGGATCGATCTCGTTTGCGCCCGCGTCCCCTCCATGTGCGTGCGGCCTGGAAAGACGTTCGATGCTCTAGTCTCCAACTCCCTTCTTCATCATCTCCCCGATCCGGAGGCTTTCTGGGAGAGCGTCAAGCGGCTCGTCCGCCTCGGCGCCCCGCTCCTCGTCATGGACCTCGCCCGACCCGAATCGGAGGACCAGGCCCGCGAGATCGTCCGGTCGGCCGCGGCCGGCGAAGACACGATCCTCAAGAGGGATTTCTTCCGCTCCCTGCTCGCGTCGTTCACGCCCGATGAAGTGGCGGCACAACTCGAGTTCGCGGGACTCGGGCATCTCGAAGTCCGGATGGTTAGCGACCGCCACTGGGCCGCGGCGGGCCGCATCCCGTAGGCGTGACCGCTCGCCTCATTCGTCGTCGTGGTCCGGTGCCCTCTGATTTTCCCGTGGACCACTCGGAGAGGCAGCCTCAAGGGGTTGCTCTTGGGCCGGAACGGGTCTTGACGTTCATCCGTGTTTCCGGCATATTCTGGCATCGTACAGGCTTCGCCATGGTTCTTCCACAGCCCCCGGCTCCGGAAAATTCCGGACTTCTTGGGAGAGCTCCAGGG